>NZ_CP124535.1:602500-903750 GCF_029953595.1 Fuscovulum ytuae
TGGCCCACGGGCTTTCGAAGCCATCGGTCGGCAGGGTGAAGTCTGTGACCGTTGCCGGTTTGCCCAGGACATCGACCAAGGGCCAGTTGGGCAGCGTATCGGTAAAGGGACCGTAAAGAAGGCCCTGCGATTTCATTGCGGCGAAGTTTTCGCCATTGATCCAGATAAGGTCGACCGCGCCGCCTTCGGTTTGCCCGGCCTGCTGTTCGGCCAGAACGCGGGCGACGGCATCGGAGGTGGCGGCGAGTTTGACATGTTCGAGGGTGACCCCATACCGTTCCTCTGCCTTTTCCCCGATCCAGGTTATGAAATCGTTGATCTTGGGATCGCCGCCCCATGCATGCCAATAGACAGTTTGACCTTTGGCTTCAGAAAGGATGCTATCCCATTCTGCAGCAAGTGCTTTTGTCGAAAAACCCGCGAAGGCGGGCAGGGTGGCGAGAAGGCGAAGGGCGGTCCGGCGATGCATGGTCTCTCCCGTTGCGGCGCTTGTTTTGCACCTGTCCACTGGGATAGCTAGCGCTTGGGGCGGCTGGCAACAGTCTTCTGGTCAGGCATACGGAAAGGTGAATGGATGCTGGACGGCTGGATGCGCGGGGTGATTGATCCGGGGCTGAACCATGTCGGGAAAATCCTTGCGCAACGAGGGGTTACGGCGGATGGCGTGACGCTGGCGGGGCTGTCGCTTGGGCTTTTGGCGGCGCTGGTGCTGGCCTTGGGTGGGCCGGGATGGGCGGCAGCGTTGCCGCTGATGGCCAGCCGGGTGGCGGATGGGCTGGACGGTGCAGTGGCGCGGGCGCGTGGGAAGACGGATTTCGGCGGATACTTGGATATCGTCTGCGATTTTGTTTTTTATGCAGCGATTCCAATGGCTTTTGTGCTGCGTGATCCATCTTCCAACGGCGTGGCGGGGGCCTTTCTGCTGGCTACGTTCTATATCAATGGCAGCACCTTCCTTGGCTATGCCGTCTTGGCCGAAAAGCGCGGGATGGAGACGCGGTCGCGGGGGGAGAAGTCGCTTTATTTCACCGCGGGTCTATTGGAAGGCACGGAAACCATTGCCTTTTTCCTGATCCTTTGCCTTGTCCCATGGGCCTTTGCCCCCTTGGCATGGGCCTTTGGCACCCTTTGCCTTGTGACCGCGTTAAGCCGTGTGCTTTTGGCGCGGCGCAGCTTTCACTGACTGTGCCCTGTTTTGTGCCGGATTTTGTGCAGCAAACTGTGGGCACGCAGCGCGCGGTTGGGTGAGGGCGCGTTAAGGTTAACGCGCGGCCACGGGCCTAGCCCATCACCGCCTCGCGGAAGCGAAAGAAGCCATGCGTCGCATGCGGCCATGCCTGCGCGTCATGGTCACGGATCAGCCGCGCCAGATGGATGCCGCGATCGTCGAGCAGCGGGGCCAGCCGTTGCAGGGCGGCAGCGGTGGGGCCGATGGGGGCATAGGGCGTGACCAATTGCCTTGTGCCTTGCGCGGCGAGGTGGTCGGCCAGCGCAACGAGCGACTCGTCGGTAAAGCGAGGGGCATCGGGCAGGCCGTGGAGACGGGCGGTGTCGGTGACGGCGTCATCGACGAAGGCGTGAACCAGCGGGTTGACGGCAAGGCCGGACCGGCGGGCGGTGGTGAGCAGGAAAAGAAGCGGCGTGCCCTCAGGCAGATGGGGAAAGCCGTCGCCTGCCAGATCCTCTTCATGCAGCAGGAGTGCGGTTGGCAAGCCGGGCGATGGAACCTCCCCCTCAGGCGCGGGGCGTGGCGCAGGGTGGGGCGACATGCGCAAAGGGGCGCAGTCGCGGGCGAGGCCGGTGGGGCGGAAACGTCCACCCGTATTCTTGGCGATATTGTCAGGCGTCGCGGCATAGGTCTTGCCGGGTGTGTGCAGCCCCCCGACCCAGCGCCATGACAGGGTGTTTGAGGCAGGGTCGCCATCAATCAGGTGGCGAAGAAAGAAATCCGCCCCCAATTCCCAAGGCAGGCGCAGGGTGAATATCCAGATGGAAGCGAACCACATCCGCGCGTGATTGTGCAGATAGCCCGTGGCGGCGAGTTCCTGCGCCCAATGGTCGAACCCGTCGATGCCCGTCTCGCCCTTGCAGGCGGCCTCCCATTGCTGGCGCAGGCCTGCTTCGACTTGCAGCCGGTTCATCGCCTCGGCCAGACCTTGCCTGTAGGCCGACCAGATGCCGGGCCTAAGCTCCAGCCAGCCTTTCCAATAGGTGCGCCACCACAACTCGGCCAGAAACTTTTCCGCTCCGTTGGGATGGGCGCGCAGCGTGGCGTCGATGGCCTCGGCCTCGGTCAGCAGGCGGTGCCGGATATAGGGGGCAAGGCCAGAGACATGGGGATGTCCTGGCAAATCCTCGTTCCGGCGGGCGGCATAGGTCATCCCGGCGCGGGGCAGGAAGGCGGCTAGGCGCGCGGTGGCTGCGGCGCGGGTGGCGGGCAGGGGGATGGGGAGCGGTGTCATGGGCGCGAAGCTAGGTGCCCGGCTCGGCCCTGCAAGGGATGCGACATATGGTCATTTTCTGCCTTCACATATCCTCGGGGGGGAAGTGCAATGTGACGAGGGGGGGCAGACAGCCCCCCCCCGCAACGGTGGCCACGGGCGCACGACCTGTGGGCCTTTCGACCACCTGCCCTTGCAGCCCCCCGGTGAGGCAACTAAGACTCCATCAAGATACTGTCGTTATGACCCATGTACGAGAAAGAGGCAGCCTGCCATGCGCGATCCGGTCGAGCACTACATGAACACCCTTGTCCCGATGGTTGTTGAACAGACCAGCCGGGGCGAACGGGCCTATGACATCTTCTCGCGCATGTTGAAGGAGCGGATCATTTTCCTCTCTGGCCCCGTGCATGACGGGATGTCGAGCCTGATCTGCGCGCAGCTTCTGTTCCTTGAGGCGGAGAACCCGTCGAAGGAGATTAGCATGTATATCAACAGCCCCGGCGGCGTCGTGACATCCGGTTTGTCGATCTATGACACTATGCAATACATCAAGCCGAAGGTTTCCACCCTTGTGATCGGGCAGGCAGCGTCGATGGGGTCGCTTCTTCTGACGGCGGGGGAAAAGGGGATGCGCTTCAGCCTGCCCAATTCCCGTGTCATGGTGCATCAGCCGTCGGGTGGCTATCAGGGGCAGGCGACGGATATCATGATCCATGCGCGCGAGACCGAAAAGCTGAAGCGGCGGCTGAACGAGATCTATGTGAAGCATACCGGCAATGATTACGACACGGTCGAGGCTGCGCTGGAGCGGGACAATTTCATGTCCGCCGAAGATGCAAAGGCCTGGGGCCTGATTGACGAGATCGTGGAAAGCCGCGGCAAGGCCGACGATCCGGCGAAGTGAGGACGCATCCCCGGCTGGCCCGTTCGGCCGGGGGTTTTTTGGCATTGTGGGGGCGCGGGCCTTGGCCTAGACTTTCACGCAAGTCCGGTCGCAGGGCCGGGACGTGGCAGAGGACGACCTGATGGCGAACAACTCCGGCAGCGACAGCAAGAACACGCTTTACTGTTCCTTCTGTGGCAAAAGCCAGCACGAGGTGCGCAAGCTGATTGCGGGGCCGACGGTTTTCATCTGCGACGAATGCGTCGAGCTGTGCATGGACATCATCCGCGAGGAGACGAAGACCTCGGGTCTGAAATCCTCGGAAGGGGTGCCGACGCCGCGCGAGATCTGCAAGGTGCTGGACGATTATGTGATCGGCCAGATCCATGCCAAGCGCGTGCTGTCGGTGGCGGTGCATAACCATTACAAGCGGCTGAACAATTCGTCGAAGACGGATATTGAGCTGTCGAAGTCGAACATCCTGCTCATTGGCCCCACGGGCTGCGGCAAGACGCTGCTGGCGCAGACCTTGGCGCGGATTTTGGATGTGCCCTTTACCATGGCAGATGCCACGACGCTGACCGAAGCGGGCTATGTCGGCGAGGATGTGGAGAACATCATCCTGAAGCTGTTGCAGGCCAGCGAATATAACGTGGAGCGCGCGCAGCGCGGGATCGTCTATATCGACGAGGTCGACAAGATCACCCGCAAGTCGGACAATCCGTCGATCACCCGCGACGTTTCGGGCGAGGGCGTGCAGCAGGCGCTTTTGAAGATCATGGAAGGCACGGTTGCAAGCGTGCCGCCGCAGGGCGGGCGCAAACATCCGCAGCAGGAATTCCTGCAGGTGGATACGACCAATATCCTGTTCATCTGCGGCGGTGCCTTTGCGGGGCTGGAAAAGATCATCGCGCAGCGCAACAAAGGCAGCGCCATCGGCTTTGGCGCGGATGTGAAGGACCCGGATGCGCGCGGCGCGGGCGAATTGTTCCGCGAGTTGGAGCCGGAGGATCTGCTGAAATTCGGTCTGATCCCGGAATTCGTGGGCCGTCTTCCTGTGATCGCGACGCTGAACGATCTGGATGAGGCTGCGCTGGTCACCATCCTGACGGAACCGAAGAACGCGCTGGTCAAGCAATACCAACGCCTGTTCGAGATCGAAGGGGTGAAGCTGACCTTCACGCCGGATGCCCTGTCGGCCATCGCCAAGCGGGCGATCAAGCGCAAGACGGGCGCGCGGGGTCTGCGGTCGATCATGGAGGATATCCTTCTGGACACCATGTTCGAATTGCCGGGTATGGATGGTGTGGCCGAGGTCGTGGTGAACGAAGAGGCGGTGAATGCCGCCGAAGCAAAGCCGATGCTTGTCTATACCGACGCGAAGAAGAAGGAACCCGCCACGGCGGGGTGACCGGAGGCGCGTCACCGATGGTTTCGGGCAAGCGCCCGCCGACCGATGGGTTGGCGGGCGCTTTCCTTTCCGGGGTCGCGGGCAGGCGCGCGGTCAGCGCGGGAGATCGGTGAAGGGGCAGACGTCCTGTTCAAAGGGCACGTGGCGGCGGCGGAAGGTCGTCCCTTCGATGGCCTCGGGCGCGCGGATGCGGTCCATCCGGAACTGCCGGAAGTCCCCGCGCGCCGGGTCCCAGGCCACCAGATACCAGAGCGGGGGCAGGATCAGCATCGCCTGCGGCTCCACCTCGCGCTGAGAGGGCCGTCCCTTGGCATCGCGGTAGCCAAAGCGCAGGAGGTGGCGCTGCAGGAAGGCCGTCTCGAAGGCCGAAAGCAGGGCAGGGTCCATCCGCCCCATATCGGACAGGTCCTGCTGGGGCGAAAGCTGCCCGAAATGCAGGCAATCGAGAAAGGCGCGCAGATCGCGGACCTTGTCGGGGGGCAGTGCCCTTTCGATCTTGGCCAGTCCTGCATCGGCGAGATCGGAAAAGGGCAATTGCCCGGCCGCGCGCATGGCGGCGACGCTGATCAGAAGGGCAAAGACTTCGGACACGGAGAGGCGCGGCAGGGTCTGCACCGACCTTGGGTCAAGCTGCAGGCCACCCCCGCGCCCGACATCAGCATGGATCACATAGCCTTCATCGCGCAGGGTGCTGAGATCGCGCAGAACGGTGCGGCGCGATGCCCCCACTTCCTGCGCGAGGGCGGCCACGGTGGTGGTGCCGCTGCGGCGCAGGCAACGCACGAGGGCTTCCTGTCGGCTTCGGATGTTCATGTGCCCAGTCTAGCATGAATGGTGCCAAATTCTGGCACTGATTTATGCGAGACGATTCATGCGAAACAGCAAAGGAGAAGATCGCGATGAAACGTGTTGCCGTGAACCCGTGGGGATGGTCGGTAAAGCTGGGATACAATCAGGCGGAGGTGTTCGAGGGCGCGAGCCGGCAGGTGATCTGCGCCGGACAGACGGCGGTGGATGCCGAGGGCCGTCCGCAGCATGCAGGCGATATGCGCGCCCAGATTGATCTTGCGTTGGACAATCTGGAGGCGGTGCTGGCGGGGGCGGGGATGACGCTGGCCGATGTGACGCGGCTGGGCGTCTTTGCCACGGATGTGGACGCTGCGCTGAAGAACTTTGACCTGATGGGCAAGCGGTTCGGGCCGCATCAGGTGGCGCCCCCGATGACGCTCTTGGGTGTGACGCGGCTGGCCGTGCCGGGGCTGATGTTCGAGATCGAAGCGACGGCGGCGGCCTGAGGCGTGCTGGCGGGGCGGGGCCGGATCGGCCCTTGCCCCGCCTTCACGGCATGGTCACTTTCCGCCGGGCGCGGCGGCTTGGCGCTGGACCTTTGGGCCGGGTTCGGCCATATGGAACGCAAAGGGTTCCCGGAGGGTTACGATGGATTTCCTCAAGCGGCTTGTCACATGGTGGAACGGCCAGACGCTGGGCACGCAGCTTTACACCTCGCGCAAGGGGGTGAAGGTGGGCGAGGATGATCAGGGCAACGTCTATTATGAGACGCGCGACGGCAAGCGGCGCTGGGTGATCTATAATGGCGAGGCTGAGGCAAGCCGGGTGTCCCCCGATTGGCATGGCTGGCTGCATCACACTTGGGATGAGCCGCCGACCAAGGCGCCCTTGAAGCACAAGGCATGGGAAAAGCCGCATCAGGAGAACCTGACCGGCACGGCGGCGGCCTATGCGCCGCCCGGTTCGATCCGCCGCCCCGAACCGGTGGCACGGCGCGATTACGAGGCATGGCAGCCCGAGTGATGGGCCTTTCAGGAACGGGGCGGGGCGATGGCTGAGAATCGGGCCGAGGTTCTGGCCGGGGCGGCGGTTCTGGCCGCTGCGATCGGCTTTCTGATCTATGCAGGGCGCGAGACGGGCGTTTCTGGCCCATCGGGCAGCTATGAGTTGACGGCCTCTTTCCGATCGGTCGAAGGGGTGCGGGTAGGCACCGATGTGCGGCTGGCTGGCGTGAAGGTCGGTACAGTGACGGCGCTGGAACTGAACCCGCAGACCTTTTTCGCCGATGCGGTGCTGAGCGTGCAGGAGAATGTCGCTTTGCCCGATGACTCGGCCGCGCTGATTTCGTCCGAAGGCCTGCTGGGCGGGAATTTCGTGGAACTGGTGCCGGGCGGGTCGCTGGACAACCTGACGCCGGGTGCCGAGATCGAGGATACGCAGGGGGCGGTTTCGGTCATCTCGCTTATGATGAAGTTCGCAGGTGGTGGGTCGGGAAGTGGCGACTCGGCTGCGGATGGGGCGGGGGCTGAGGCGGTCGAATGATCCGGCCCGGCCTGATCGTGCTGGCGCTGATGGCGGGGCAGCCAGCCCTGGCCCAAGACTTTGCCGAAAGCCAGGCGGGCATTCTGCGCTGGCTGGACAAGCTTACGGGTGAGACGGCGGATATCGAGCTTTTGCGCGGGCAAGAGGCCGTGTCGGGGCGGCTGACGATCCGGCTGGATGCCTGTCGCTATCCGGCGGACAACCCCACCTCGGACGCACAGGCGCATCTGACGATTCTGGATGCGGGGGTAGCGCAGCCGGTTTTCGAAGGCTGGATGGTGGCGTCTTCGCCTGCGCTCTCGGCGCTGGATCATCCGCGCTATGATGTCTGGGTGTTGCGCTGTGTGACGCCGGAACCCGCCCCTCAGGCCGAGGAGACGACGTCGGAGGGCGCGGGCGAATAGCCCGGCGGGTGGAAGCGCGCGGTCGATTGAAGCGCGGCGGCAAGGCGGCGGTGATAGTCGGCGCGGGTGATTTCGATGCCGCCAAGGCTGCGCAGATGCGGCGTCAGAAATTGCGTATCGAACAGGGTGAAGCCGCCTGCTCGCAGGCGATGCACGGCATAGGCCAGCGCGAGTTTTGACGCGTCTGTGCGGCGCGAGAACATGCTTTCTCCGAAAAAGGCGGTGCCAAGCGTCACGCCATAGACGCCGCCTATGAGGGTGTCATCCTCCCATACTTCTATCGAATGGGCGTGGCCGCGATGGTGGAGCGCCATGTAGAGCGAGAAGATCGTGTCGTTGATCCAAGTCTCATCCCGGTCGGCGCAGGAGTCGACCGTGGCGGCGAAGGCGGTGTCGGCGGTCACGCGCCACGGCGCGGTGAGGATGCGTCGGCGGAGCGAGCGGGAGATATGGAAGCCATCAAGTGGCAGGACGCCCCGGCGGCGCGGATCGACCCAATGGATTTCCGGATCGTCACGCCGTTCGGCCATCGGAAAGATACCCGCCGCATAGGCGCGCAGCAGGATATCGGGCGTGATGGCGTTTGTGGTCATGGGATGGGCGCGGGATGGGCAATAGTGCCCATCCTACTTGTCATTCCGCGAATTGCGCGGCCAGCCATTTTTCCAGCCAGTGAATATTGTATTCCCCGTTCTGGATATCGGGTTCGGCAAGCAGCATGTGGAAAAGCGGCACCGAGGTATCGATCCCGTCGATGATCAATTCCCCCAGCGCGCGTTTCAGACGTGCCAGCGCCTCGGGCCGGTCGCGGCCATGCACGATCAGCTTGCCGATCAGGCTGTCGTAATAGGGCGGGATGGAATAGCCGCCATAAAGCGCCGAATCCATCCGCACGCCAAGCCCGCCGGGCGCGTGGAACACGCGCACCTTGCCGGGGCAGGGGGCGAAGTTCGGCAGTTTCTCGGCGTTGATCCGCACCTCGATCGCGTGGCCGTTGATTTCGAGGTCTTCCTGCCCGAAGGACATCGGAAGGCCCGCCGCGACGCGGATTTGTTCGCGCACGAGATCGACGCCAAAGATTGCCTCGGTCACCGGATGTTCCACCTGAAGGCGGGTGTTCATTTCGATGAAGTAGAAGCGGCCATCTTCATAGAGAAATTCGATGGTGCCCGCGCCGATGTAGTTGATCTTGGCGACGGCATTGGCGCAGATCGCGCCAATCTCGGCGCGCATGGCGGGGGTGATGGCGGGGCCCGGCGCCTCTTCGAACACTTTCTGGTGGCGGCGCTGGAGCGAGCAGTCGCGTTCGCCCAGATGCACCGCCTTACCCTTACCATCGCCGAAGACTTGAATTTCGATGTGGCGGGGCTTTTGGAGGTATTTTTCGATATAGACTTCGTCATTGCCGAAGGCGGCCTTGGCCTCGGATCTTGCGGTGCGGAAGGCGACCTCAAGCTCGGCCGCGTTCTTGGCGACCTTCATGCCGCGCCCGCCGCCGCCGGCGGTGGCCTTGATGATGACGGGATAGCCGATCTGTTCGGCCACGGTCTGGGCGGTTTCGAAATCCGGCACGCCGCCGTCAGAGCCGGGGACGACGGGGATGCCCAGCTCCTTGGCGGTTTCCTTGGCGGTGATCTTGTCGCCCATGATGCGGATATGTTCCGCGGACGGGCCGATGAAGGTGATGCCGTGATCTTCCAGCGCCTGCGCGAAGGCCGCGTTTTCCGAGAGGAACCCGTAGCCGGGATGGACAGCCTGCGCCCCCGTAATCTCACAGGCCGAGATGATGGCGGCCTTGTTCAGGTAGGATTGCCCAGAGGAGGCGGGGCCGATGCAGACGCTTTCATCGGCCATGCGGACATGCATCGCATCGGCATCGGCGGTGGAATGGACCGCGACCGATTTGATCCCCATTTCGCGGGCGGCCCGGATCACGCGCAGCGCAATCTCGCCCCGGTTGGCGATCAGGATCTTTTCGAACATCGGGTTTCCCTTATTCGATGATCAGGAGAGGCGCGCCGTATTCGACCGGCGTGCCGTCTTCGACGAGGATGCGCTTCACCACCCCGGCCTTGGGGGCGGGGATATGGTTCATGGTTTTCATCGCCTCGATGATCAGGACAGTCTGGCCCTCGGCCACTGTTGCGCCGACCGTGACGAAGGGCGTAGCGCCGGGTTCGGCGGCCAGATAGCAGGTGCCCACCATTGGCGAGGTGACGGCGCCCGGATGTTGGGCCGGGTCTTCTGGTGCTGCGGCAGCGGCCGGGGCGGCAGCGGGTGCGGCGGCGGCTGGGGCTGCGGCATAGGCGACCGGGGCAGGGGCCGCGGCGGCGACGGTCACGACATTGGCCTGCTTGACCACGCGCACTTCGAGGCTGTCATCTTCGCCATATTCGCGTTTCACCGAAAGCTCGGTCAGTTCGTTCTTGTTCAGAAGTTCCGCGAGCGCCTGAATGAAGGCGACATCGGCTTCGGAAGTGTGCTTGCTCATGCCGGTCCTCTGTTGGCGACGTTGCGCCGGGGTCATGCGTTTGATGCCGCGCCGTCTTGGCCAGAGGGGCCGCGCGGTCGGGTCCGGTGCTTATACGCCAGCCGGACGGGGGTGAAAAGCGGCGATCTTCGGGGGCAGGGCACGGGCGGTTGCCTGCTTTTTCAGCATTCAAAGCGGATTGGGGGTGGGGCTGTGCAAAAATCGCCGGGATCAGTTATTTTACCGTTTGATAAAATTATGGGCCTGTGGCAGCTTTTTGTTCAACGAGAAAAGCCAGCAGGGAGAAGGTGCCTTGTCCAACAGCCAGCTTACGCCCGGGGTCGTGCCGGGTCGTCTGCCCGCCGATGCCTATGCCAAGAACTTCGGCGACCATGAGCCGCCGCTGGATATGCACGAGGCGCGGGTGGCGGCGGATCGCTGCTATTTCTGCCATGATGCGCCCTGCATCACGGCCTGCCCCACATCCATTGATATCCCGCTGTTCATCCGCCAGATCGCCACAGGCACGCCGGAGGCTGCGGCCAAGACGATCCTTGGCCAAAACATCCTTGGTGGCATGTGCGCCCGTGTCTGCCCGACCGAGACGCTGTGCGAAGAGGCCTGCGTGCGTGAGGCGGCGGAGGGCACGCCCGTCGAGATCGGACGGCTGCAGCGCTATGCCACGGATCGGTTGATGGCGGCGGGGGTGCATCCTTTCACGCGCGCCGCACCCACCGGGCGCAGCGTCGCGGTGGTCGGGGCGGGGCCTGCGGGTCTGGCGGCGGCGCATCGTCTGGCGATGCATGGGCATGACGTGGTGATCTATGATGCGCGGCCCAAGGCGGGTGGCCTGAACGAATATGGGATCGCGCAATACAAGGCCGTTGGCGATTTCGCGCAGGATGAGGTGGCGTGGCTGATGCAGATCGGCGGGATCACGGTGAAGACCGGGGTCGCGCTGGGGCAGGGGGTCACGCTGGCCGAGGTGCAGGCGGCGCATGACGCGGTCTTTCTTGGCATTGGGCTCGGCGGCGTGAATGCCCTGCGTGCGGCGGGCGAGGATCTGCCGGGGGTGCGGCCGGCCGTCGATTTCATCGCAGAGCTGCGGCAGGCGAAGGACAAGTCGGCCCTGCCCATCGGGCGCGATGTGGTGGTGATCGGCGGCGGCATGACGGCGGTAGATGCGGCGGTGCAATCGCGGCTTCTGGGGGCCATGAACGTGACCATCGTCTATCGGCGCGGGCAGGAAAAGATGAGCGCCTCTGGCTATGAGCAGGAGCATGCGACCAGCGCGGGCGTACGGATCGTCTGCAATGCATCCCCCGTGGCGGTGCATCAGGCGGGCGGTGCGCTGGAGGTGGAGTTTGCCTATACGGTTGATGGCCCGGATGGGTTGAAACCGACGGGTGAAACGTTCCGCCTGCGCGCCGATCAGGTGTTCAAGGCGATTGGGCAGACGCTCTCCGGCGCGCCTGAGGGGCTGTCGCTGGAGGGTGGCAAGATTGCCGTAACCGGCGCGGGGCGGACATCGGTTCCCGGCATATGGGCCGGCGGCGATTGCGCGGCGGGGGGCGAGGATCTGACCGTAACCGCCGTGGCGGAAGGCCGTGATGCGGCGGAAGACATTCACGCAACGCTGATGGCGGCGCGGACATGAATTTCGCGACGCCCCCTTTACCGGGGCGCGGAAATGCCCCATCTGCCGCATCGGAAACGGTGAGGCAGTATGGACAGCTGGACGCAGGCGGCGATCGCTTTCATAGAGCGCAATCAGGAGTGGTCCTTCTGGCTGGCCCTTGTCTTTGCGACGGCGGAGACCACGGCCTTTCTTTCGCTTGCCGTGCCGTCGACCGCAATTCTGGTGGGCGTGGGCGCCACGGTTGCCACTGGGGCCATTGCCTTCTTTCCGATTTGGGCCGGGGCGGCCTTGGGGGCGATGATCGGGTCGACCTTCAGCTATTGGCTGGGCCTGCGCTTTGGCGGGCGCATCTTGCAGATGTGGCCATTGAAGGATCAGCCCGAACTGGTGGAAAAGGCCGGCGAGGCGTTTCGCAAATGGGGCGCAGGCGCTGTGTTTCTTGGCCATTTCATCGGGCCGCTGCGGCCCGTGATCTTTCTGTTTGCCGGGATGATGCGGATGGGGTTCCCCATCTTTCTGGCCGTGAACGTCTTGGGCGCATTGGCTTGGGCCTATGTCATCCCGAAATTCGGCGAAATCGGCGGGATCATCTTCGGCTGGATTTGGAACCTTCTGGGGTTCTGACCCCTTCCTTCACGCATAGCAAAACGCCGGGGCGGGCCTTTGGCCACGCTTCCGCACGCCAACATGGAGGCTTTCATGGCTGATCTCACCTCAACCTTTATCGGGATCAAATCGCCCAACCCGTTCTGGCTGGCCTCGGCCCCGCCAACGGATAAGGAAAATAACGTCCGCCGCGCCTTTGAGGCGGGCTGGGGCGGGGTGGTTTGGAAGACGCTGGGCAGTGAAGGCCCGCCCATCGTGAACGTGAATGGCCCGCGCTATGGCGCGGTCTGGGGGGCAGATCGGCGGCTGTTGGGGTTGAACAATATCGAGCTGATCACCGACCGGCCGCTGGAAGTGAACCTGGCCGAGATCCGGCGGGTGAAGAAGGATTATCCCGACCGGGCGATGATCATTTCTCTTATGGTGCCTTGCGACGAAGAAAGCTGGAAGGACATCTTGCATCGGATCGAAGATACCGGGGCGGATGGGGTGGAACTGAACTTTGGCTGCCCGCATGGGATGGCCGAGCGCGGCATGGGGTCGGCCGTCGGGCAGGTGCCGGAATATATCGAAATGGTCACGGCTTGGGTGAAGCACTATTCCAAGATGCCCTGCATCGTGAAGCTGACGCCCAATGTCACCTCGATCCTGCCGCCTGCAATTGCGGCAAAGCGGGGCGGGGCAGATGCGGTGTCCCTGATCAACACCGTGAAGTCGATCACCAATGTGGACCTCGACACGTTCTCGCCCTTCCCGATGATTGATGGGAAAGGGTCGCATGGCGGCTATTGCGGTCCGGCGGTGAAACCCATCGCGCTCAATATGGTTGGCGAGATCGCGCGGCATCCTGAAACCCACGGTCTGCCGATTTCCGGCATCGGCGGTGTGACCACATGGCGCGACGCGGCCGAGTTCCTTGCGATGGGGGCGGGCAATGTGCAGGTCTGCACGGCGGCGATGACCTATGGCTTCAAGATCGTGCAGGAGATGATCTCTGGCCTGTCGCAATATCTGGATGAAAAAGGGATGTCGCTGGACCAGTTGGTGGGCCGTGCCGTGCCGAATTTCGTGGAATGGCAGGATCTGAACCTGAATTACGTCACAAAGGCGCATATCGATCAGGATGCTTGCATCAAATGCGGGCGCTGCTATGCCGCCTGCGAAGACACGAGCCACCAAGCCATCGCCATGTCGCCGGAGCGGGTCTTTACCGTGAAGGATGAGGAATGCGTGGCTTGCAACCTTTGCGTCAACGTCTGCCCGGTGGACAATTGCATCACTATGGTGGAGATGCCGAAAGGCGCGACCGACCCGCGTACGGGCAAGGTGGTGGGCGACTACGCCAATTGGACGACACACCCGAACAATCCGTCGGCGCAGGCGGCGGAGTGAACAGGAACCGCGCCGCCTGAAAATTTTTCTGGAAAAATTTTCAGGCCGATGGACCGAAAATCTTCCACTTGAAGATTTTCGGTTGGGCAGCCGGAAAGTTTTCTCGAAAACTTTCCGGCCTTTTGGCGGGACTCAGCAGATCACATTGATGCGGCCGGCATTGCAGATGATGATGTATTGGTTATCGCATTCGATAAGGTGATAACCCCGGCGTCGCACTTCCAGTTCAAAGGCGGCGCGGCCAATATCGCGGTCTACATCGCGTATCGCACGGCGGATAACGCCGCCCTTTGTGACCGCCTTTGCGGCGAAGAGGTTTTCTGCCCATGGGGTTCGGCGTGGGGATGTCATGTCATGTGCCATCCAGGCATCTTCTCCGCTCCGGGTAAAGGCGCGGTTAACGCCCCTCACACCGCCAGAAGTTTGCGGAAGAGCGCTTCCAGATAATCCCCGGCCTCGGAAAAGGGATCGTGATCGGGGCCGAGTACGGCGCGGACCTGCATGTCGAAATCGGCATAGTGCTGAGTGAGCGCCCATACCGAAAAGATCAGGTGATGCGGGGGCAGGCGGGCGATCCGACCCTGATCCATCCAGCGGATCATCACGGCGGCCTTTTCGTCGACCAGGCGCTTCAAATCGCCTTCGATCGCCTCGCGCATGCGCGGGGCGCCTTGCAGGATTTCATTGGCGAAGAGGCGGCTTTCGCGCGGATAGTCGCGGCTAAGTTCGATCTTGCGCCGAACATAGGCGAGGATTTCCGCCACCGGATCGCCTGCTTCGTCCATCTCGCGCAAGGGATCAAGCCAGGTGTCCAGAAGCCGTTCCAAGAGGGCCTGATGCATCGCCTCTTTCGAGGGGAAGTAGTAAAGCAGGTTCGGCTTCGACAAGCCGGCCACTTCGGCGATTTGGTCGAGTGTCGCGCCACGGAACCCATATGTCGAAAACACCTCAAGCGCGGCTTCGAGGATGGTTTCGGAATTCTTTTGTTGGATGCGTGTTCGCGGGCGGGTCATCACGGTTTTGGGGTCTTGCGGTCTGGTCGTTCCGACCTTGGCGCAATTTTCTTCCGGATGCAAAGCGGTGGCGTGCCCGCGGGCATGGATCGGCGGGGGCAGAGCCCCCGCCGCAGGCGATGCCGTTACTCGACGGCGAGGATCATCAGATACGGCACGGCGACGAGCATGCCGACCACGATAGCAAGCGAACGGGTCAATCCCTTGAAGTTCATCTGTTCCCTCTTTTGTTGGTTGTTGCCTTCTTTGATTTAGGGAGCGGAGGCCGAGAAGGAAGCGGGCGATCACGGGAACGTGAGCTTGGGGCGTTAGCCTTGCGGAAGCAGTGTCTCCAAGGCCCGGACGACGAGGCGGTGATCTTCCACTTGTGGCAGGCCCGATACTGTGGCGCAGGCAACGACGCCCGCGCCTGCAACGCAAATCGGCACCGCCCCACCGTGGATGGCGAATTCCGACTCTGAAAGGCCATGCGTGGCAAGGCTGTCGCCTTTGGCGGCCATATTGCGCCCCACATGCAGGGAGGCGAGGTGGAAGTGCAGCGCCGTGTTCGATTTACGCCGCGCCCAGCGGTCATTGACCGGGGCCGATCCTGGCATGGCAATGTGGAACAAGGTCCGGTCGGCTGTGCGAATATCGATGACCACGGGGGCGCGGTCGAGCTTGGCCATGTTCATCAGCGTCAAGCCAAGGCGCAGCGAGGTTTCCTCGGTGAATTCCGGCAGGATCAGGCGGGCGGCTTCGGCTTCGAGTTCGGTTATGTCCATCGGTCTTTCCAGAGTTTAAGGCGTCAGCGGGCGGCTTTTCCGCTTTTGCTGCCCTTGGCGGGGGCAGGCTTGGCTGGTGTCGCAGTCGCAGCCGCTGTGGCTGTCGCTTCGGCGCGGCGCAGTTGTTCGTCATCGGACAGAAAGCGTTCCGGCATCAGGTCGACATACGCCGCTGGCAGATCTTCGGCACAAGCTCCGCGTCGGACGAGTTCGTCCAGCGTCCAAAGGACGAGGCTGTGACTGCCAAAGACCGAGCCGGCAAGAAGAGCAAGATGCATCAGCTGCCCGTCGGACCAATCGGCGGCGTGGCCGGGGTGGCGGATATAGACGCCATCGCCGTCGATCAGTTGGTCGCCCGCCCGACGCCGGCTTAGCCTTCCTGCCTGCGAACTGGGCATAACGATGGATTTGTTGAACATGAAGCGGTGTAGCATGAAGCCCTGATCGCGCAGGGCGCAATCCACACCGCCAACCATCGGTTCCCCATCGTATAGTTGCAGGTAGCGCAGTTCGACGATCACCACCATGGTTTCGGCGAGGGTCTTTCGGGCATGGTCGAAGACGAGTTTTTCGCCGCCCTGGATATCGATCTTCAAAAGGTCGCAAGGGCCAAGATCGGGTATTCCGTCAAGCGAGACCGTGTCCATTGCTTCGATCCGGTCGACGCGGCACCAACGGGGGCGGGCAATCGCCTCGTAGGTCGGAAGATAGGGGGGGTAGATGGACGTGAATCCATCGACGTTGAAGAGATGCAGGTTCTGGGTTTTCCCATCGCCGACCGCGAAGGGGAAATAGGTTTCATTCGGGCCCTTTTGCTTTTGCAAGGCGGCAAAGGCGTGTTGCTGGGGTTCAAAGCCCGTAATCGTGCAGCCGCCTGCCTGCAGCAAAGATGTGTAAGGGGCAGGGTGAATCGGATTCGCCCCGACATCGATCACGGCCGTGCGCCTTGGAAAAGGCAGCCGGTCTAGCAGCAGCCGAGCGGCAGGTGGCAGATCGGATCTATCGGTGGGATCGGACATCGCGCGGCACATCCATACACTTGAACACTGCCCCCAAGTTTAGGGGAAAGGGGGGCGGTTGAATAGCAGAAGTTGTGTCTGCTTTGCTTTTGCCGGGGAGTGATCGAGGACGCCGCAATGCCGTCATGCCACGCGCAAAGCCAGCCCGACAAGGTTGCCAGCGCGGAGTGCTTTGCGGGGGGGGGCGGTCAGGATTTGCGTTTACCCGAAGCGGAGGGCGCCTTGCGGGCTGCGGGCGGGGGCGAAGGTTCTGGCGGCGAAGGTTGCGGTGGCTTTTCCACAGGGGCAGCCACTGCCTCTGCGGGTTGTGCGTCGCGGCGGCGGTGGGGCATGATCAGATAGTTTTCATTGCCGCGCCCACGGCGGAACCGGGCGCGCGTGACATAGGCGTTGTCGTCGACCCATTGGCGAAAGGCCGTTCGGTTGGCATCGTCGACTTCCACGAAAAAGACGGGGCGACTGCGTTCGACCAGCGCGGAAAGACCGCCGAGGACGGACATTTCCATCCCCTCGACATCGATCTTGACGAAATCAGGGGTCACATCTGCCAGCAGATCATCCCCCCGGCGCAGGCTGATGCTGCCGCCTTCGGTGTTGCCGTCTTCGACCTGTTGGATCTTGCCGCCGCCCAAGTTGCGACGGCGAGCCTTGATCATGAGGCCATCCTCATCCCGCTCGGCCAGACCAAAGCCAAGCCGTGTTGTGTCGCAGCGATCCAGCAGACCGTTCAGTCCCAGATTGGTGAGCAGGATGTCGATTGCCAGCGGGTTGGGTTCGCACAGGACCACGCGCGCGGCGTGCAGGAATTTCAGCGCGTAAATCGCGTGATTTCCGACATTCGCGCCAATATCAAGAAACACTGCCCCCGGCGGGCACCATTGGCGGATGATCTCAAGCTCTTCGGCCTCATAGAACTGGCCCGTGGCTTGTACCTTTTGGATGGTGTCGCGTGGGTCGGCGATGAAGAATTGCACCGCTTGGCCGTGGATGATGCTGCGCACCACTTGGCCTGGGGCCGTGATCGTCAGCCTTTCGTTTGCCACCGGCTCTAGCCTGTGCCGTCCGCCTTGTGCCACGATGAGGCCTCCGATTTACCCGCACCAACGATAGCTATCTAGGAAGCAAGGGGCCGTAAGGTCAATGCCGCCCAGATAAGGCAGGACGGGTGAGGAATTGCCGTCACAGCGCGCCGATGCCGCGCAGGATGATCTGCTTCACGCTTTCGGTGGCCTCGTGCCATTGTTTGTCGGTGAGAGGCTTTCCGCCGTTCAACGTTTCGATCTGATGACCGAAATCGGCGTAATGCTGAGTGGTGGCCCAGAGCATGTAAAGCAGGTGGCGCGGGTCGATGGGGGCCATCTTGCCTTCGTCGATCCAGCGCTGGATGAGGCCCATGCGGCCTTCGGTCCAATCGCGCAAGGTGGTTTCGAGATAATCCTGAATGACAGGCGCGCCATGCATCACTTCGGCCGCCCAGACCTTCGATCCGTGGGGGTGGCGGCGCGAGATATCCATCTTCGCCTCGATATAGGCGCCGATGCCTTCGATGGGACCTTCGGCGGCGTCGAAAGAGGCGGCGGCGTCGAGCCAAATCTCAAAGATATTTTGCACGACGCGGCGATAGAGCGCCTCTTTCGTGGGGAAGTAGTAATGCAGGTTCGCCTTGGGCAAACCCGCCATGTCGGCGATCAGTTGCATGGTCGCCCCGCCGAAGCCGGCCTCGGCGAATACCTTTTCGGCGGCCTCGAGGATGAGGCGTTCATTCTGTTGCCTGATATCCGTGCGGCGACCGGAGCGGATGCGCGAAATGCGGGCAGTGTCGGGCATTCGTCCCCGTGATTTTCGTTGACCGTATGGTCAGGTTGTGATGGCCTTCGTATTGACCATACGGTCAGGAAGCGAGTCGATCAACGACGTGGGTCAGCAGGCCGTCAGAGCCTTCGGCGCACAGGGAGAATACCGATGCCGGCACCGGGAGAGAACCTGCGGATCAATTCCGCGCGGCTGTGGGACAGTCTGGAAGAGATGGCCAAGATCGGCCCCGGTGTGGCGGGCGGCTGCAACCGCCAGACCCTGACGGATGCCGACAGTGAAGGGCGGCATCTGTTCCAGCGTTGGTGTGAGGCGGCAGGGATGACCATGGGTGTGGATACCATGGGCAATATGTTTGCGACACGGGCGGGGACGGATGCGGATGCGCTGCCCGTCTATATGGGATCGCATTTGGACACCCAACCGACGGGCGGGAAATATGACGGGGTGCTGGGGGTCTTGGGCGCGCTGGAGGTGGTGCGCACGATGAACGACATGGGCGTGCGGACTAAGCGGCCCATCGTGGTGACGAACTGGACGAATGAGGAAGGCGCGCGTTTTGCGCCGGCGATGCTGGCCAGTGGGGTTTTTGCGGGCATCCATACCGAGGATTATGCCAAGGGACGCCGCGATATGGACGGCAAGGTTTTTGGCGAAGAATTGGCGCGCATCGGTTGGGTCGGTGACGAAAAGGTCGGTGCGCGCAAGATGCATGCGATGCTGGAGTTGCATATCGAACAAGGTCCAATCTTGGAGGCCGAGGGGAAGACCATCGGCGTGGTGACCCATGGGCAAGGCCTCTGGTGGCTGGAGATTACCCTGACCGGGAAGGACGCCCATACCGGGTCGACGCCCATGCATATGCGGGTGAATGCTGGCCTTGGCATGGCGCGGATCACGGAACGGGTGCATCAGATCGCGATGAGCCATCAACCCAACGCCGTGGGCGCGGTGGGGCAGGTGAAGGTCTTTCCGAATTCCCGCAACGTCATTCCGGGGAAGGTGGTCTTTACGGTCGATATCCGGTCGCCTGAGCAGGGCAAGCTGGATGCGATGAAGGCCGAGGTGATGCGCGCGGCCCATGCTGTTGCGAAGGAGTTGGGTCTGGGCTGCGAGATCGAGGATGTGGGGCATTTCGATCCCGTGACCTTTGACCCCGGTCTGGTGTCCGTCGTGCGGGGCGCGGCGGAGCGGTTGGGCTACTCGCACATGGATATCGTGTCAGGGGCGGGCCATGATGCCTGCTGGATCAACCGCGTGGCCCCGACGGTGATGATCATGTGCCCCTGTGTGGACGGGCTGAGCCATAATGAGGCGGAGGCGATTTCCGAGGAATGGGCGGCGGCAGGGACGGACGTGCTGCTGCATGCCTGCCTTGAGGTGGCAGAGGTGGTTTCGTGAGGGAAAGCCCCGGGGGTTTTGCCCCCCTGGACCCCCGCAGGATATTTGAAGACTGAAAATGAAGGGCGTTCCGCCTGTCAGGGAGATGTGCCGATGAGCGTGACAATCATCAAGAACGGAACCGTGGTGACCGCCGATTTGTCCTACAAGGCGGATGTGCGCGTCGAAGGGGGGAAGATCACCGAGATCGGCCCGAACCTGACCGGCGGGACGGAGCTGGATGCGACGGGCTGCTATGTCATGCCCGGCGGGATCGACCCCCATACCCATTTGGAGATGCCCTTCATGGGCACCTATTCGGCGGATGATTTTGAAAGTGGCACGCGCGCGGCGCTGTCGGGCGGCACGACCATGGTTGTCGATTTCGTGCTGCCGGGGCAGGGGCAGGGGCTGATGGATGCGGCCCAGATGTGGCACAACAAATCGGGCCGCGCGAATTGCGACTATTCCTACCACATGGCCGTGACTTGGTGGGGCGAGAAGGTCTGGGAGGGCATGGAAGAGAGCGTGAAGGCGGGGATCACCTCCTTCAAGCATTTCATGGCCTACAAGGGCGCCTTGATGGTCAATGATGACGAGTTGTTCTCGTCCTTCCGTCGGGTGGGGGACCTTGGCGGGCTGGCCATGGTGCATGCCGAGAATGGCGATGTGGTGGCGGAACTGACGGCAAAGCTGTTGGCCGAAGGCAATACCGGACCCGAGGGCCATGCCTATTCCCGGCCACCGCAGGTGGAAGGGGAGGCCACGAACCGCGCCATCATGATCGCCGACATGGCTGGGGTGCCGTTGTATGTCGTCCACGTCTCTTGCGAGGATGCGCATGAGGCGATCCGGCGGGCGCGGGCGGCGGGCAAGCGGGTTTGGGGGGAGCCGCTGATCCAGCACCTGACGCTGGATGAGAGCGAATATTTCCATCCCGATTGGGACCATGCGGCGCGGCGGGTGATGTCGCCCCCGTTCCGCAACAAGGAGCATCAGGCGAGCCTTTGGGCCGGGTTGATGTCGGGGTCGCTGTCGGTGGTGGCCACGGATCACTGCGCCTTTACGACGGAACAGAAGCGGTTCGGGATCGGGAATTTCGCCAAGATCCCGAATGGAACCGGGGGGTTGGAGGATCGTATCCCCATGCTTTGGACCCATGGGGTGGCGACGGGGCGTTTGACGCCGAATGAATTCGTGGCGGTGACGAGCACGAATATCGCCAAGATTCTGAACCTCTATCCCAAGAAGGGCGCGGTGCTGGTGGGGGCGGATGCGGACCTCGTGGTGCTGGACCCTGAGAAGGAGAAGGTGATTTCCGCCGGCACGCAGCAATCGGCCATCGATTACAACGTCTTTGAAGGCCACAAGGTGAAAGGTCTGCCGCGCTTTGTTCTGACGCGGGGGCAGGTGGCGGTGGATGACGGGGCCGTCAAAACGCAGGAAGGACATGGGAAATTCGTCGGGCGCGAGGCGCGGCCTGCGGTGAACCGAGCGCTGTCGCAATGGAAAGACCTGACCGCGCCGCGCCCTGTGGTGCGGACGGGCATTCCTGCGACGGGGGTCTGACGGTGAAGGTTGCCCTTGTCACCGCAGGGGGCAGCGGCATGGGGGCCGCTGCGGCGCGCAAGCTGGCCGAGGACGGGTTTGCCGTGGGCATCCTGTCTTCGTCGGGCAAGGGCGAGGCGCTGGCAAGCGCCCTTGGCGGGTTTGGGGTGACGGGGTCCAATCAATCGGTCGATGACCTGCGCGCCTTGGTCGATGGCGCGATGGACCGCTGGGGGCGGGTGGATGTGCTGGTCAACAGCGCGGGCCACGGGCCGCGCGGGCCGCTGTTGGAGATCAGCGACGAGGATTGGTTGCGCGGGCAGGAGGTGTATTTCCTGAACGTCGTGCGCCCGACGCGTTTGGTGGTTCCGATCATGCAGGCGGCAGGGGGTGGGGCGATCATTAATATCTCCACTGCATGGGCCTTTGAGCCGTCGGCGATGTTCCCCACCTCGGCCGTGGCGCGGGCCGGGTTGGCGGCATTCACCAAGATCTTCGCAGACAGCTATGCGGCCGCGAATATCCGCATGAACAATGTCCTGCCGGGCTGGATCGACAGCCTGCCCGGAACGGAGGAACGCGCGGCGATGGTGCCGATGAAGCGCTATGGCACGATGGCAGAGATCGCAGCGGTGGTTGGGTTCCTAGCGTCTGAGGGTGCGGGATACATCACCGGGCAGAACCTGCGCGTCGATGGCGGATTGACGAGGTCGGTATGAGGGGGACGGGCGATCTCTGCCGCGGTCGCATCGGTCTGCACGGGGCATGCCCTGCGGGGCGGGCGGGCGATGGGATCGGGGGGGCGGGTCAGCCCTCGTCTTCCTGTGCCGGCATGTCCTCGGTCCCGGGCGGGGCGAAGGTCAGGACCGGGACGGTGAAGAGATCGTCTTCCAGATCTTCGGGCGTGGGGGCGAAGGCGAGTGTTCCGGGCATGGGCGTTAGGGTCCATTTGGGGGCATGCCGCCAGAGTGGCGCAAGGGCGCAAAGATTTCATGACGGTGCGCGGGGTCGCGCCGGGGAAAAGGTGGGATGAAGGATACGTTGACCGCAGGCGCGCCGGTGATCGAGGCGAAAGGGCTTAACCTGACCTTCCAGACGGGGGACGGGCCGGTGCATGCGTTGAAGGATGTGAACCTGACGGTGAACCGGGGGGATTTCGTGTCCTTTATCGGGCCGTCGGGCTGTGGCAAGACGACCTTCCTGCGCTGTGTGGCGGCGTTGGAACAACCGACTGGCGGCAGTCTCACGGTGAATGGGATGACGCCGGACGAGGCGCGCCGGAAGCGGGCCTATGGCTATGTGTTTCAGGCGGCGGGGCTGTATCCATGGCGGACGATTGCGGGCAATATCCGGCTGCCCTTGGAGATCATGGGGTTTGACCGCGCCGAGCAGGACCGCCGGGTGGAGCGGGTGTTGGATCTGGTGGAACTGTCGGGGTTCGGGAAAAAATTCCCTTGGCAGCTTTCGGGCGGGATGCAGCAGCGGGCGTCGATCGCGCGGGCCTTGGCCTTTGATGCGGATATCCTGCTGATGGACGAGCCGTTCGGTGCGCTGGACGAGATCGTGCGCGACCGTCTGAACGAGGAATTGCTGAAGCTTTGGGCGTCGACGGGCAAGACCATCGGCTTTGTCACCCATTCGATCCCCGAGGCCGTGTATCTGTCGACGAAGATCGTGGTGATGAGTCCGCGACCGGGGCGGATCACGGATGTGATCGACAGCCCCCTGCCGAAAGAGCGGCCTTTGGACATCCGCGACTCACGCGCGTTCATTGAGATTGCCCATCGGGTGCGTGATGGACTGAGGGCGGGGCATGGCGATGAGGTCTGAGCCTTTGCGCGATGGGGCGACCCCCTCCCCGACCCTCCTCCTTACTGGGGGAGGGAGAGGGGGGATGACTTGCGACGTCGTGCCTTTGGCAGGCGGTGCGGGTGAGTATTTGGGCCAAGATGAAGCCGGGGGCAGGGCATGAGCGCGGGGCTGATGCTGTGGCTTTCAGGGGCGATGGCGGCCTTTGTCTTGGCCAATTCCGTCCTGCGAGCCTATGCCGCGTCGGGGGCTTGGCCGACGCTGGCGCTGGCGCTGTTCTGTTTTCTGGTGGGCAATCTGATGATGGTGCGGCTGATGCGGGAAAGCGGGCTGGCGCTGGCGGTGTCGATCTCTTCGGTGGTGCAATTGGTGGCCTTGGCGCTGATCGGTGTTCTTTGGTTCGGCGAAAGGCTGACGGGGGTGCAGACGGCGGGTGTGGCGCTGGGGATCGTGGCGGTTGCGATGATCGCCTGGCCTACGGGCGCAGAGGGGTGAGAGGGCAGGGATGAAGGACAAGGCACTGCCCGTTTTGGCCGTTTTGGGGATCATCCTTGTGATCTGGTATCTCGGCACTGTGTGGATGAATTCGGCCTGGGTCTATGATCAGGCCGGGCGCGAGGGGCGTGTGGTGGGCTTTGGCGAATTGGTCACGGCGACCATGGCCTTGGATCGCCCCATGCTGCCCGCGCCGCATCAGGTGGCGGTGGCGCTGTGGGACGGGATCACGGGGCAGGCAGTGACATCGAAGCGCAGCCTTGTCTATCACGGCTGGGTCACGTTGGAGGCGACGCTGTCGGGCTTTCTGATGGGTATCTTGCTGGGCGTCAGCTTGGCCATCGGGATCGTCTATTTCCGGGTGCTGGAGATGACGGTGATGCCCTGGGCGGTGATCAGCCAGACGATCCCCATCGTGGCGCTGGCCCCGATGATCGTGGTTCTGTCGAATACGCTGTCCTTGGGCGAGATGCTGGGGCTGGAGAACCGGCTGGTATCGAAGACCATCATCAGCGCCTATCTGAGCTTTTTCCCCGTGCTGGTGGGCATGGTGAAAGGGTTGCGCAGCCCGGATGCGATGCAACTTGACCAGCTTGCCACGTGGAATGCGAGCGGGTGGCAGAGTTTCCGTTATTTGCGGCTGCCTGCGTCGATGCCCTATTTCTTTGCCTCGCTGAAAGTGGCCATCGCGGCGGCACTGGTGGGTGCAATCGTGGGCGAATTGCCAACCGGCGCGGTGGAGGGCCTTGGCGCGCGGATGCTCGTGGCGAGCCAGTTCGGGCAGCCGCTGCTGATGTGGGCGTCGCTTTTCGCGGCGGCTTTGGTGGCGGGGCTGTTGATCCTTGCCGTGGGCGCCGTGCAGCGGGCCGCGGATCGGGCGATGGGGGTGCGGCCATGAGCGGGCTTGGCATCGCCATTGTCTTCTGGCTCGCGGCTTGGGGCGCGAATGTCTGGATCGCGCGGCATGCGCGGGGGCGGCTGGCGGCTCTTGTGCCGCCGGTTCTGTTCGGGGTTGCGGTTCTGGTGCTGTGGGAAGGGGCGGTGCGTGCCTTTGCGGTGCCAGAGGTGATCTTGCCTGCGCCTTCGGTGGTGGCGGGGGCGATTGGGGGCAATCTGGGCCTTTTGTGGGGGGACTTTGTCCAGACCATCGTGAAGGGGGCCTTTTCGGGCTATGCGATGGGCTGCGGCGCGGCGCTGGTGGTGGCGGTGTTGGTGGACCGGTCGCCGATGTTGACGCGGGGATTGCTGCCGGTGGGGAATTTCGTCGCGGCCCTGCCCATCGTGGGGGTGGCCCCCATCATGGTGACGTGGTTCGGGTTCGGCTGGCAGTCAAAGGCGGCGGTGGTCTTTGCGATGGTGTTCTTCCCTGTCCTTGTCAACGCCGTGGCGGGGCTTGGCGCGGCGGAGCGGATGCATCGCGACCTGATGCGCACCTATGGCTCGGGCTATTGGACGACGCTTTTCAAGCTGCGCCTTCCTGCGGCCATGCCCTTCATCTTTAACGGGTTGAAGATTGCCACAACCCTTGCGGTTATCGGGGCGATTGTTGCGGAATTCTTCGGCTCTCCGACGCGGGGGATGGGGTTCCGCATCTCGACCGCGGTGGGATCGCTTGCGCTGCCCATGGTCTGGGCGCAGATTTTCGTGGCAGCCCTTGCTGGCACGCTTTTTTACGGTTTCGTGGCATTGGTCGAGGCCAAGGTCACGTTCTGGCACCCCTCCCAGAGAATGCGGGGATGACGTCAAGGATACCAACGACAAGGAGGTCGGAGAGATGATGAAGGGTTTGGTGACGGGCGCGCTTATGGCGCTTATGGCGGCGGGGGCGGCTTCGGCGCAGGATCAGGTGAAGCTGCAACTGAAATGGGTCACGCAGGCGCAATTCGCGGGCTATTACGTGGCCGAGGCGAAGGGGTTCTTTGACGAAGAGAACCTTGACGTGACGATCCTTCCGGGTGGCCCCGATATCGCGCCGGAACAGGTGATCGCGGGTGGTGGTGCGGATGTCATTACCACATGGATGCCCGCGGCGCTGGCCGCGCGGGAGCGCGGGGTGCCGCTGGTCAATATCGCGCAGCCGTTCAAGAATCAGGGTCTGTCCTTCGTTTGCCGCAAGGATGCGGGCGTGGAATCGACCGCCGATTTCCCGGGCAAGACGCTGGGCGTTTGGTTCTTTGGCAATGAATATCCCTTCTATGCGTGGATGGCGAAGCTGGGCCTTGCCACCGATGGCAGCGAAGGCGGCGTGACTGTTCTGAAGCAGGCCTTCGATGTGGAAGCGCTGCTGAATGGGCAGGCGGCCTGCATCAGCGTGATGACCTATAACGAATATGGTCAGGTGCTGGATGCCGGGCTGACGCCGGATCAGCTGACGTTCTTCTCCTATGGGGAGCAGGGCGTGAAGGTGATGGAAGATGGCCTGTATGTTCTGGAATCGGCGCTGGCCGATCCGGCCTTTGAAGACAAGATGGTGCGGTTTGTCCGTGCCAGCATGAAGGGCTGGAAATATGCCGAGGCGAACCCGGCAGAGGCCGCGCAAATCGTGGTGGATGCCGATCAGACGGGCCTCCAGACGCTGGAGCATCAGACCTACATGATGGGTGAGGTGGCCAAGCTGACCGCAGGGTCGAACGGGGCGCTTGACCCGGCCGATTTCAACGCGACGGTCGAGGCGTTGCTGGCGGCGGTGAGCCCGGAAAACCCGGCCATCACCAAGGCACCGGATGCTGGTGCCTTTACCACGGCGATCACGGATAAGGCGCTGCAGTAATCGCGTCTGAAACGGATTGGGGGCGCGCGTGGGGGAACCCGCGTGCGCCCTTTCCTTTTGCCATATCCGGGGTTTGTAAAGTTTTCAGCTGTCTGTAAATTGAGCCTGGATCAACGGGGGGGCCATGGCACGGGCGGCGCTGACAGGGACGCGATTGCGCGAGAGGCGCTTGGCGCTGGGGTTGCGGCAGGCAGATGTGGCCGCGGCGGTTGGTGTATCGGCGCCTTATCTGAACCTGATCGAACATAACCGTCGCCGGGTTTCGCCCCTGCTGCTGGAGTCTTTGGCGGATCATCTGGGGGTCGCGGCTGAGGCTTTGGAGGATGGAGCCGAGGGCGCGCAGATCGAGGAATTACGCGCCGCCGCCACCGCATTGCCGGGCAGCGGGGCAGAACTGGACCGGGCCGAGGAATTTGCTGGTCGCTTTCCTGGTTGGGCTGCGCTGGCGCGGGGTTTGGCGCGGCGGGCGGCGGGGCTGGAGCGGGCGGTCGAGGCGTTGAATGACCGGATGACGCATGACCCGCATCTGTCGGATTCGCTTCATGAGGTATTGTCGGCGGTGGCTTCGGTTCGGTCGACGGCTGCCATTCTGGCAGAGACGGAGGATATTGAGCCGGAATGGCGGATGCGGTTTCTAAAGAACCTGCATGGCGATAGCGAGCGGTTGGCGCTGGGGGCCGAAGCGCTTGTCGCCTTTCTGGATGGTTCGGATCGGGCCGAGGCGCAGGTCATGATTGCGCCGCAGGAAGAGGTGGAGGCGTGGCTTGCCGCGCGCGGCTGGCATCTGGCGGAGTTGGAGCCGGGTGGGCCGGGGTCTGCCGTCTTGGAGGGCGAGGTGGCGGGGTTGGCCTCGGTCGCGGCGCGCAGGTTGGCGCGGGATTGGATGCAGGTGATGGCACGGGACGCGGCACGCGTGCCCTTGGAGGCTTTGGAAACCGAGGCGGACCCCGTTCGGCTTGCCGCAGCCTTGGGGGTGGAGGTGACGGTGGTTCTGCGCCGCATGGCGCTGTCACCGGGGTCGGAGGCGGGGCTTGCGCTGTGCGATGCCTCGGGGGCCTTGGTCCTGCGCAAACCCGCCGAAGGTTTTGCCTTTCCGCGCTTTGGGTCTGCCTGCCCGCTTTGGCCGCTTTATGCCGCGCTGGGGCGGACGGGAAGCCCGGTGGTGGCCGATCTGGTGGTGGCGGGGCGCGGGGGGCGGCGCTTTCGCGCGATTGCCCATTGCGCGATCCGTCATCCCGAAGGGTTGGGCGGTGTGGAATTGCGCGAGGCGGCGATGTTGGTGCAGCCTTTGCGGGGCAGCGTGGCGCTGGTCGGGGATATGGCCGGGGCGCAGGTCGTGGGGTCATCCTGCCGGGTCTGTGCGCGGGGCGATTGCCCGGCGCGGCGTGAGCCTTCGATCCTGACAGATGCGAGTATGGGTTGACCCGGCCATCTGCCCTTTTGACAGGGGGGCGGGTTCTGGGGCATCGTTCAGCCTATAGCCCCGCGTCAGACGGGGCGAGGGGGAGGCCATGCGTGACAGCCGTGGCTGTCCTTCGGGAGGGGAACGCGATGACAAGCCATGTCCTGCTGATCGAGGACGAACCCAATATCGCCGAGGCGATCCGCTTTCTGCTGAGCCGCGAGGGATGCAGAGTTTCTACCCTGCATGACGGGATTGGTGCCGCGGAAACGGTGCGGGCGGAACGGCCTGATCTGGTGATCCTTGATCTGATGCTGCCGGGCTGTTCGGGCTTAGATGTGGTCGAGGCAATCCGCGCCCATCCAGAGACAGGGGCCACGCCGGTGATGATGCTGACCGCGAAGGGGCAGGGCCGCGACCGTGAGGCGGCGGAACGCGCGGGTGTGACGCTGTTCATGACGAAGCCCTTTTCGAATGCCGAAATGCTGGCCTCTGTCCGGGCACTTGTCGGGAAATGAAGCGGAGCCGCGCGCCCCTTTTTCTAAAACGGCGCAGCTATCGCAAGCGGCGTCTTCGGGATGCGGCGCGGATGCTGCCGGTCTTTGGCCTGTTCCTGTTCCTTGTGCCGGTGCTTTGGAAACCGGCCGAGACGGCGCGCCCTGACACGGCCCCCGATGGCATCTATCTTTTTGCCGTCTGGTTCGGTCTGGTGCTGGTCGCGGCCTTGATGGCGCCGGGGCTGGCCGATGAAAGCGGCAGCGACGATCCCGAGGAGGGCTGACCGCGATGCCCTTCAACGTGCTTGTCCTGTCCTGTCTGGCCTATGTGGCCTTCTTGTTCGCGGTGGCCTTCTTTGCCGAACGGCGCGCGGCGATGGGGCGGGTGGGATGGCTGCGGTCGCCCATGATCTATACCCTGTCCCTGTCGATTTATTGCACGGCTTGGACGTTCTATGGCGCGGTCGGCTATGCGGCGCGGTCGGGGTTGGAGTTTCTGACGATCTATCTTGGCCCGACGCTGGTTTTCGTGGGCTGGTGGCTTTTGTTGCGCAAGCTTGTACGGATCGGGCGGCAGCAGCGGGTGACGTCGATTGCGGACCTGATTTCGTCACGCTTTGGCAAATCGAACCTTCTGGGGATCGTGGTCACGCTTTTGGCTGTTGTCGCGGCGACACCCTATATCGCGCTGCAATTGCAATCCGTGACGCTGTCCTTTGCCGTCTTTGCCAGTGAGACGCCCGAAGGCTGGGCGCTGCCCGACAGCGATGCAACGGCGATCTGGGTCGCGGCGGGGCTTGCGCTGTTCACCATCTTGTTCGGCACCCGCAATCTTGATGCCAATGAACAGCATCACGGCGTGGTGCTGGCCATCGCGGTGGAGGCGGTGGTCAAGCTGGTGGCGCTTCTGGCTGTGGGCGTCTTCGTCGTCTGGGGGCTGGCGGGCGGGCCTGCCGATGTATTCGCGCGGATCGAGGCGTCGGACCTGCGGGATTGGCCGCTGGAACCGGGGCGGTGGACGGGGCTGATCTTCGTCTCGGCGGCGGCGGTGATCTGCCTGCCGCGCATGTTTCAGGTCATGGTGGTGGAAGGGGGCGAGGAGCGCCACCTTGCCCGCGCAAGCTGGGCTTTTCCCTTTTATCTGTTGTTGATGAGCCTTTTCATCGTGCCCATTGCGGTGATCGGGTTGGAACGGATGCCCGATGGGGCGAACCCGGATATGTTTGTCCTGACGCTGCCCTTATCGGAAGGGCAGGGGACGCTGGCGATGCTGGCCTTCCTTGGCGGGTTTTCTTCGGCCACGTCGATGGTGATCGTGGAAAGCATCGCGCTGGCCACGATGGTTTCAAACCATGTTGTGATGCCCATCTGGCTGAAGCTGCGGCCCAAGGCGGCGCTGACGGGGGATGTGCGGCGGATCGTGATCTTGTCGCGCCGCTTTGCCATCGTGGCGGTGCTGACGCTTGGTTACCTCTATTACCGGATGTCGGGGGGATCGGCGGCGCTGGCGGCGATCGGGTTGATTGCCTTTGTCGGCGTGGCGCAGGTGATGCCTGTGTTGGTGGGCGGCATGTTCTGGCGCGGGGCCACCAAGGCAGGGGCCGTGGCGGGATTGGTCACGGGTTTCGTGGTCTGGGCCTATACGCTTTATCTGCCGTCCTTCGGGCCGGATGCGGCGCTGTCGGCGGCAGTCTTTGCCGAAGGCCCTGCGGGGATCGGCTGGCTGCGCCCAGAGGCCCTCTTTGGGGTGGAAGGGATGGACCCGCTTTTGCATGCGTTGGTCTGGTCTGTCGCGCTGAATACCTTTGCCTTTTGCCTGTTTTCCGTCCTCACCTTCCCCGGCCCGGTGGAGCGGATGCAGGGCGCGGCTTTCGTGAATGTCTTTGATGCCGAGGCGGCGGGGCCGAAGGGCTGGGCGCGCGGTTGGGCAGAGCCGGAGCCGCTGTTGATCATGACGCAGCGTATTCTTGGCGAGGAGGCGGCGCTGGCGCTTTTTGCCGCCGAGGCGCGGGCGCAGGGTAAGGAGGGGTATCTGCCCGAACCGACGCCGGATTTTGTGGCTGATCTGGAACGGCGGCTGGCCGGATCGGTGGGTGCCGCGACGGCCCATGCGATGATCAGCCAGCTGGTGGGGCGTGCGACCGTATCGGTTGAGGATCTGATGGCGGTGGCCAATGAAACCGCGCAGATCATGGAATATTCTGCCAAGCTTGAGGCGCAGCAGGCCGAACTGACCCGCACGGCCCAGCAATTGCGCGAGGCGAATGAGAAGCTCACCCAGCTTTCGGTGCAGAAGGATGCCTTCCTGAGCCAGATCAGCCATGAGCTGCGTACCCCCATGACATCGATCCGTGCGTTTTCCGAGATTTTGACCGAAGGCGATCTGCCATCCGAGATGGTGTCGCATTACGGACGGATCATTCATGAAGAAGCGATCCGGTTGACCCGGCTTTTGGATGATCTGCTGGATCTTGGTGTGTTGGAAAACGGGTCGGTTCAGCTGAATATCGGTTTGGCGAACCTTCAACAATTGATCGACCGGGCGCTGGCGGCGGCCAGTCATACTAGGCCGGAGCGCAGCTTTTTGATCCTGCGTGACCTTCCGTCCGAGAACCTGTTTTTGCGCACCGATGCCGACCGTCTGGTGCAGGTCTTCATCAACCTGATTTCCAATGCACGGAAATATTGCAACGCCGCCGCGCCGGAATTGCGGATCGTGGTGCGGCAGCGTGCCGGGCGCGTGTCTGTGGATTTCATCGACAACGGATCGGGCATCCCCAAGGAAAGCCAGCGCATCATTTTCGAGAAATTCGCCCGGCTGACCGATCAGACGCGCGCCGGGGGGGCGGGGCTTGGGCTTGCGATCTGCCGTGAGGTGATGGCCAATCTGGGTGGCGGGGTGGATTATCTGCCCGGACAGGGCGGTGCGGCCTTTCGCGTGACCCTACCTTTGCGTCGCGAAAAGAAGGCGGCCTAACCCTTTCTTCACCGAATCGCGCCATGTTGGCGGGGCATGAGGCAGGATGCAGGCATGTCATTGGTGCGGTTAAAACGCGGGGCTGAAGGCGCGCCGGATCAGGCGGCGATAGAACGGGTCGTGGCCCTTTCGCTGGGGCGGGCGGGGCAGGATGAACTGGGCGCGCCGCTTCGGATGGCGGGGCTGCGCCAGCATCGGCGTGTGCTGGCCGAGATTGTGGAAACCCTACCGGAACCGTCGCTGATCTTTGTCTTGGATGACAAGGCGGGCGAGGGGCTTGCCGCCGCAGTGATCGATGCGGCCCTGATGGCGGGGATGGTTGAGGCACTCACCACCGGGACTGTGACGGCGGGCGAGGCGATGGCAAGGCGCGCAACGCGAACGGATGCGGCGCTGCTTGCCCCCGTGATCGATCATGCGCTTTCAGCGCTGGAGGTGGCGGCGACGGAGGCGCGGCTCGCGGCGCTGGCGCGGGGGTTCCGCTTTGCCTCAGTGGCGGATGGCGGGCGGGCGCTGTCGCTTTTGCTGGAGGAAGGTGTTTATCGCCTGCTTGAGGTGACAGTCGATCTGGCCGCAGGCGCGCGGCAAGGGCAGATCTGGCTCGCGCTGCCCGAACAGCGCCCCTCGGCGATCCCGCAGGTTGCCGATAGCGCCAGCCTGCGCTTTCGGGCAGAGCTTCAGGCGCAGGTTGAAGGGGCTCAGGTGCGGCTGGACGCGGTGCTGCACCGGCTGACCTTGCCCTTGGGGCAGGTCATGGCCTTGCAGGTGGGGCAGGCTATTGCCCTGCCGCGGGCCGATGTTGGGCGGATTGCGGTCGAAGGGTTGGATGGTCGGCATGTGGCCACGGCACGGCTGGGCCGGCATGGCAGTCTGCGCGCCTTGCGACTTATGGGCGATGCAGGGGAGGCGGCGCCCTCTCGCGCCATGGACGAAGACACTATGCCCCTCGGCGCGCGGGCGGGGCCCTTGTTCTAGCGGCGGCAAATGCGTCTGCGGGGGGCAACAAGAGCGCACGGGGGCCGAACACCCCCGGTCCCTTAGCGGCGAGAAAGGCTTTCAAGCGTGGGACGGAGATGTTCCAGATTGTAACCGAAACGGGCCGGAATGCCGATCAGGTCATCTGCCGACATCTCGGCCGCGTGGGCCAGCGCCCAGACGACCGAGGATCGATTGCCCGACGCGCAATAGGCAAAGACCGGGCCCGCGCTTGTCTCAATGGCCGCGCGCTGTGCCGTGACATTGTCCATCGTCAGCGCGCCGCCGATCACCGGGTTGGCCACGAAAGTCAGACCCAGCGCTTCGGCCGCCTGCCGCATCGCATCGGTATGAAGATCGGGCGGGATTTCCCCATCCGGGCGGTTGTCGATGATCGTGACATAACCGGCGGCCTTGATCGCGGGAAGATCGCTGGGGTCGATCTGGGGCGATACGGCATAGTCCGGGGTCAGGGCGCGGATGTCCATCTGCCTCTCCTTCGCGTGGGTGGGGCGGGTCAAGCCGCCTGCGTGATCCGGTCGATGCGCGCCTTTGCGGCGGGCGCCGCGACCATACCCACGACCATGGCAAGAAGGAAGAGGAGACCGCCCCAACCGCCCCATCCCAATGACGCCAGTGCCGGACCCGGGCAAAGCCCCGCAAGTCCCCAGCCCGCGCCAAAGAGGCTTGACCCCAGAACAAGCTTGGCATCCACGGTGCTGTCTTGTGGCAGCGGCATGGCGGTCCCCAGCATTGCCACCCGACGCCGTGCTGCGATGCGCCATGCGATGGTCATGGGGATGATCGCGCCACCCATCACGAAGGCCAGCGTCGGGTCCCAGTTGCCAAAGACATCCAGCCAGCCATGCACCTTTGTGGTGTCGGTCATCCCCGAAATTAGCAGGCCAAGGCCGAAGATCGCCCCCGAAAGGGCCGCGAAAAGGTTGCGCTGCATGGCTTAGATCCACCCCAGAACATGGCGCGCCAGAACCATCACGATCCCGCCCACCAGAATATAGAACACGGTTGCCACGATCCCGCGCAGCGACAAACGCGAGATGCCGCAGACCCCATGGCCTGACGTGCAGCCATTGGCCATGCGCGTGCCAAGGCCCACCAAAAGCCCTGCGGCGATGATCACCACCGGGTTGGTTGTCAGATGCGTTTCGGCCCCGCCGAAGATCAGAACGGCCAATCCGGGCGCGCCGATCAGACCGACCAGAAAGGCCACTCTTTCGCCCCACGCATTGCGACCCGACCCATCGACCAGCCCGCCGATGATGCCCGAGGCCCCCATGACACGCCCGTTCACCAATAGATAAAGCGCTGCCGCGCCCCCGATCATGAGGCCGCCGAGGAGGCCCCACAGCCATTCCGTCTCGATCATGTTTTTCCCTGTCTGCCGCGCCTTGGCGGCGTCTTGTCACGGTCCGTCGCGGCCCCTTCCGCGGCGGTCGTCGAGGATATGGGCGGGTGAAAAGGTATTACAAGTCTTGAATACATTGTTTGCGCTTCGGTGAACGCTTCTTGATCAAGGTCAAGGTCGGTGCCTGCGGGACGCGCAACAGTTGCATGACGGACGGATGACAGGGAGGCCCCAAAATGACATCGCTTGCCACCAGAAAGACCCAGCTTGAGGCACGGCTTGCCGACCTGCGCGGGCGCTTGGCCGGAATTGAGGCGGAGCTTGATTCGCATCACTCGGCGGATTGGGAGGAGTTGGCTACCGAACGCGAGGGCGATGAGGTGCTGGAAGGTATGGGCGTGAGTGGCCAGCAAGAGATCCGCCGCATCGAAGCCGCCCTGCAACGCCTTGCAGAAGACGAGTACGGAACTTGCGTAAGATGCGGAGCAAAGATCAGCGAAGAGCGGCTGGATGCGCTGCCCTACACGCCCTTTTGCCGCAACTGCGCCAGTTAGGGGGAATACGGATGGACCATGACAAGGACGGACAAGGCGCTGACTTGGCGCGGATGGCTGGTTGGATGGGGGGAGCGCTTGAGGCGGCTGCAGCCGGGCAGGCGCTGACCCTTGCGCTTTTGCGGGCCGAGATGGAGGCCATTGCCCAATTGATGCCGGGCGTGCCCGCCGATCCCATCCCCGATGCCGAAGAAGAGGCCACTCGCCGGGCTGATGAAGCGCGGATTGAGGAAGATCACGATAACCTTCCGGTCTGAGGCGCCGCACCCACCGCCGCGGCGGCATTGCCTTTCTTCCACGACACGCGCTTTAATAGTGGGGCTTGGGATAGAGGTGCGGAAGGCATGGATGGGGCGATGGCCGAGGGTGGCACGGTTCGGGTGACGCGCATAGGTGCGCTGGTCGAGATCGTGCTGTCCCATCCACCCGTCAACGCCCTTGGGGCCACAATGCGGGTCGACCTTGCTGCCGCAGTCGATCAAGCCGAGGCAGGTGGGGCTGAAGCCGTGCTGATCCGGGGGGATGGGCCGATCTTTTCGGCGGGTGCCGATATCGGCGAGATGGGGTCGAACCCTGTGGCCCTGCCTTTGGGGCATATCTGCGACCGGATCGAGGGGCTTTCGCTGCCCGTCGTGGTTCTGCTTTCGGGGCCTGCAATCGGTGGCGGGCTGGAGCTTGCGCTGGCCGCGCATCTGAGGCTTGCGGTCGAAGGGGCGCATGTTTCGCTGCCAGAGGTGCATTTGGGCCTTTTGCCGGGGGCCGGGGGGACACAGCGCCTGCCACGCCTTGTAGGGGCGGAGGTGGCGCTTGATCTGATGTTGACGGGGCGGGTTTTGCCTGCGGCAGAGGCCTTGGCGATCGGGGTGATCGACCGGGTGATCCCTGCAGGGGTGGATGCGGTGGCCGAGGCGCGGGCCGCGGCGCTCACGCTGGCGCAAAGCGGGACGTGGCGGCGGACGGGCGATTTGCGCGACGGCTTTCGGGATGTGACGGGTTATCGCGCTGCGCTGGACGCGGCGCGGCAGGCGCGGCGCGGAGGACGGCTTCCGGCGCCCGGAAGGATCGTGGATTGCGTGGAGGCGGCGCTCCTTCTGCCGTTGGAGCAGGGGTTGGCTTTTGAATCGGCGGCCTTTGGCGATCTGGCGGCGTCGGTGGAATCGGTGGGCCTGCGCCATGCCTTTCGGGCAGAACGCGCAGCGCGCCGCGTGCCGGCGGCATTTGGGCGGATTGAGGCGAAGCCGCCTGTGCGTTTGTCAATTTGGGGGGCGGGGGGCATGGCCCCCATGGTCGCACGGCGGGCATTGGAAGCGGGGTTTGCGGTGATGCTGGCCGATCCTGACCGTGATGTGCTGGTCGCGGCATTAGAGACGGTGGCCGCTGCACAAGAGGCTGCCGTTCAGGCCGGTGGTTTGACGCCAGAGGCACGGGATGCTGATTGGGCGCGGCTTTTGCCGGCAATCGGCCCCGCACGTTTGGGTGAGGCCGAGTTGGTGCTGACGACCCGCAGCGATCTGGTGCTGTCTGCGCCGCGCGCTGTGCTGGCCTTGGGTGTTCCCTCGCCTGCCGGTGCCATGGCCCTCTCCTTGGTGGATCAGGCGCAGCCTTTGGCCGAATTGGTGCTGGATGGCGTTGCCCCGCAGCGTGCAGCATTGGCTTTGGCCTTTGCGCGCAAGATGGGCTGGACCCTTGTCACAACGGGGCCGGGCGGGCCGATTGCGGCGGCGCTGGCCACGGCGCTGGCCGAGGCGGTGTCGCATATGGAAGCGCGCAAGGTGCCGCGAGCCGTGATCGCGCAGGCGCTGGCCTTGGCAGGGATCGCGGGCGAGGGGCGAGAGGGAACCCCAAGCCGGGTGGAAGAGGTCATCGCGCGGCGCTGCCTTGGGGCCTTGGCCAATGCCGGGGCGCGGTTGATCGAGGCGGGGGTGGCGCGCGATGCGGCGGTGGTGGATTGGGTCGCCATCGCTGCAGGCATTGTTGCACGCTGGACGGGCGGGCCGATGCATCAGGCCGATCGGCGCGGCCTTTTGGTTCTTCGCCGCGATCTGAAGGTCTGGGCAGCCGAGGCGCCTGCGCTTTATTCCCCCGCGCCGCTTTTGGATCGGTTGATCGGCGAAGGGCGAGGGTTTGGTGCATAGGTCTTAGCCGCCAAGGATGACGCCGAAGATCACGGCCATCAGCCCCAGCGCGGAAATCGCCAGGGCGCCAAGGTTCAGCGCGATCACGCGTTGCAGTCTTGCCTTCACTTCGGTCTCTGGCAGGGCAGCGCGTTTGGCCTGAACGCCCAAGACGACGCACCACAAAAGCCCTGCCACGCCCAAAAGCGTCAGCGCCGCACCGCCCCAGATCATGTAGTCCATTGCTGCCTCCGCAGGCTTCATCCGCGCCGGGGGTGGTAACGCGGCCCGACCGTGCTGGCAAGGTGGCAAGGGGTGGCTTGAACCCGGCGGGCCAGGCGGGTTAGGGAAGGTCTTCCGTTTTTCCGTAAAACAACGAGGGCAGGATGAGCGACCCGACCGATGCCTATAACGTCACCGCCGACGAGCTGCGCCAATTCATCGAGCGCTATGAGCAGCTGGAATCCGAAAAGAAGGACGTGGTCGAACAGCAAAAAGAGCTGATGGCCGAAGCCAAGGGTCGCGGATACGACACCAAGGTGATGCGCAAGGTGATCGCCCTGCGAAAGCGCAAGCCCGATGAGATCGCCGAGGAAGAGGCGGTGCTTGAGATGTATAAGCAAGCCCTTGGGATGCAGTAAGCCGCAAGTCGGGGGTCAGGCCGACAGGAAGGTGACCCCCGGCGTTGCACGGATGCGGGCGATATCGTCGCGGTAATTCGCCGTGAGCGTGGCGACCATGTCGTCATCCCAGCCGGGCAAATCCAGTTCCATATCCACCTGATCGGGCAGGGCGAATTTATCAAGGAAGGCCGACACGATCCGGCGCCGCTGCATCACGGAGGAGGGCGGGTTGGATTTCAGATAGGCACGCATCCTGTCCAGCCCTTCGGAGGACATGATTTCGGTCAGAAGGTCGTCGCTGTCTGTCAGCACGGTGCCCGGCGCATGGCCGGAGACGGCATCCAGAACTTCGGGCCAGATCAGGGGCGTGTCTTCATCGCACCAGATGGTGAGATTGGCGTCCGGGTTCAGGGTGCGGACCTCTTCGATCAGGCGGAACCAGCTGAGCGTGCGGGGTTCCGCGCCGCCCATGACATCGTCATAGCTTTTGCCCGGAAGGCGGCTGAGGAGCGCGGGCAGGAAAGACGCAAGGTTGCGGATGGCGAGGTGAAACTCACCCTCGATTTCCGGAAAAATCTGGGTGAAGGCGCGGATGCGTTCGGCCGCCGCAGGATAAAGCCTGTCCGACCGGATCACCCATTGCGGATAGCTGAGGAAGTTTTCCCATGACAGGATCAGACGGTCGGCGCGTTCTTCGTCCATGATCTGGTCAAGGACGACGGCCTGCGTGTCGCGGCTGGCGGCGCGGCCCTTCAGCGTGACGGCGGTATCCCGCAGGAGCGTGCGATAGCGGGTTGGCGCAGGCACGACGATCCCTTGCGCCCCAAGGGTGTCCCGGTTCTTCCACAGACAGCGGACAAGTCTTTCATCATCCGTGCAATGGGCACCGAGGTGGTAAACGATACGCATGGTGACTGTACTGCTCTCTACCGTCTTTTCACGCCGACTATACGGGCTTTTCTGGACAGGGAAACCGCTTTCCGTTATCTGCTGCCGCATGATGACCGAGCAAAACAGTCGGATTCCTCTGCGCTTGCCTCGGCTGGATGGCTGGTCGCTGGGCGCTGTGGTGATTGCGGGTATCGTTCTGGCGCCGATGCTGTCGGTTCTTTGGATCGCGTTGCATCCGACCGAGAACATCTGGCCACATCTGCTGTCTACCGTGCTGCCGCGCTATTTCGGCACGACATTGTATCTGATGCTGGGCGTCGGGATCGTGACAGCGGTTGTGGGCACGGGGGCGGCATGGCTGGTGGTGATGTATCGTTTTCCGGGGTCGCGCTGGCTGGACCATGCGCTGCTGTTTCCTTTGGCGATTCCGGCCTATGTCGGCGCCTATGCGCTTGTCGATTTCCTGCAATATGCGGGGCCTGTGCAGGGGGCGATGCGCGCCGCGATGGGTTGGGAGACCGCGCGGGATTACTGGTTCCCTGAGGTGCGATCGGCGGAGATGGCCATCCTTGTGCTGTCCTTTGCGCTATACCCTTACGTCTATCTTCTGGCCCGTGCCGCATTCCGCGAAATGTCGGGTTGCGGATACGAGGTGGCGCGCGCCTTGGGGGCGGGGCCTTGGGGTCTGTTCTTCCGCGTGGGCCTGCCCTTGGCGCGGCCTGCCATCGCGACAGGCGTGGCGCTGGCCTTGATGGAGACGGTCGCCGATTACGGAACGGTGAATTATTTCGGCATCCAGACCCTGACGACGGGCGTCTTTTCCACGTGGCTCAACGGCAATAATGCGGGCGGGGCGGCGCAGATCGCGGGTGTGATCCTGATGTTGATCTTCCTGCTGGTCGCGTTAGAGCGGACGGGGCGGCGCAACGCGCGGTTCTATCGGATGGGGCGCGCGCAGCGCCCGGTGGAGCGGGCGATCCTGTCTGGCACGCGCGGTTGGATGGCCTTTGCGCTTTGCCTTTTGCCCTTTGCCTTGGGCTTTCTGCTGCCGGTGGCGGTGATGTTGGATCATTCGCTGGACAATCCCGATGTTTGGGTTGCGCCGGGGTTGTTCAAGGCGCTTGGGAACACGCTTTTGGTGGGTGGCCTTGCGGCGGTGCTGACGGTGGGGGCGGCGCTCTTTCTGGTCTATGCCGTGCGGATGGCGGGACGGGGGGTGGCGCGGGTCGTGCTGCCCCTGACAACGCTGGGTTATGCGGCGCCGGGGGCAGTGCTTGCGGTGGGGCTTCTGGTGCCGTTAGCGGCTTTGGATAACCGGGTCGCGGATGGGGTGCTGGCGCTGACGGGCTGGGATCCGGGGCTGATCATGACGGGGACAGCGGGTGCCATAATCCTGGCCTATGGCGTGCGGTTTTTCGGGATCGCGCAGGGCGCGGTGGATGCGGCCTTCGGGCGCGTCTCGCCCAATCTGCCGATGGCGGCGCGGTCTTTGGGACGCAGCGCAGGCGGCACCTTGGGAGCGGTTTACCTGCCCTTGATGCGCGGGTCGGTGGCAACCGCGCTTTTGGTCGTCTTCGTGGATTGCGTGAAGGAATTGCCTGCGACGTTGCTGCTGCGGCCCTTCAATTTCAATACGCTGGCTACCCGGGTCTACGAGTTGGCAAGTCTTGAGCGGCTGGGCGAAGCCGCCCCGGCCGCGCTGGTTGTGATGGCCGTAGGCCTTGCCGCCGTGGCGGCGCTGGCCCGCGCAAACCGCGCCTGACCGCGCCTTGCAAGGGGACGGGAAAGCGGTTATCTGAACCATCGTGCCTCTATAGCTCAGCTGGTAGAGCACCTGATTTGTAATCAGGGGGTCGGGGGTTCGAGCCCCTCTGGGGGCACCATTATCGCCAAGGGGCGGTTTTCCCGCAGAAAGGGACAGCGACGAACAGGTCGCACGTGGTCGATTTCGCCCTTGCATTTGGCGTGGGGGCAAGGTGCTGTCGGCGCGGATTTGCAAAGAGTGCGAAAGACATGGGGACCACCTTCATTGCCTCGGCCATCGTATTGGTGACTGGCATTTTCTGGGGTCTTTATTGGCTGCCTGTCCGCGCGATTGCCGATCTTGGGCTTGACGGGGCGTGGGGGACGGGGGCGATCACGCTTGCGGCGGCGCTGGTGCTGTTGCCGTCACTTTGGCGGCATGGCGCTGCTATCCGGCAGGCCGATCGAGTGGGCGTGTTGGCGCTGGCGCTGGGAGGGGCGGCATTCGCGCTTTATTCCATCGGCTTCCTTTATGGGCGCGTGGCCTTGATTGTCCTTTTGTGGTTCTTCAGCCCGGTCTGGAGCGTGCTGATCGCCCGTTTCCTGCTGGGCTGGCAGGTGCCGCGCTTGCGGATTGCGGCCATTGCGGCGGGCCTTTTGGGTCTGTTCATCATGCTGGGGGGCGAGGATGGGGTGCCGCTGCCCGGCAGTCTGGGCGAATGGATGGCCTTCGTCGGTGGTCTGATCTGGGCCTTTGCCACGGCAGGAATGCGGCTGCGATCAACGCTGCCGCCCGCGCCTGCGGCCTTTTTGTTCGCCATCGGGGCTGCGGTGACCTCGGTCCTGTTCGCGCCCTTTCTTGAACCTTTTCCCCTTATTGCCGAGGGCGACCGCTTTGCCGTTGCAGTTCAGGTGATGCTGACCGGGGCATTGTGGTGGGGCTTGTCCATCGCTGCGCTGATGTGGGCTGCGCTTCGGCTGGACCCAGCGCGGGTTGGCATCCTTCTGATGACAGAAGTGATTTTTGGTGCCGTTACGGCCGCGCTTTTTGCGGGGGAAACCCTGTCGCGGAGCGAGGTGATCGGGGGCGCGCTGGTGATACTTTGCGGCCTTTTGGAAGTCTGGCCCGTGAAGGAGGTTCAAAGAACCGATCCACGTCACGGCGACGGGGCGGGGCCGCCGGATGCAGCGGCCCCGCCTTGATCCGTATGGCGGTCCTTACGCGCCGCGCTTGCCAACGATCAGGTGATCCGGTCCGTAGGGGAAGCCCGTGATGTTGCGGTTGCCCTTGTTGTTGTCATCGGTAATGACGAGGATGTCATGCTCCCGATACCCGCCCGCGCCGGGCAAGTGGTTCGGGATGGTGATCATCGGTTCCATCGAAACGACCATGCCCGGCTCGAGGACGGTGTCGCAATCCTCGCGCAGTTCTAGCCCGGCTTCGCGGCCGTAATAGTGGCAGAGCACGCCGAAGCTGTGGCCGTAGCCGAAGGAGCGGTACTGCAGAAGACTCGCCTCTGCATACATTGCGTTAAGCTCTTTGGCGACATCGCTGCACTTGTTGCCCGGCACCAGCAGCTCCTTGCCGCGATCATGGATCTTGCAGTTGAATTCCCACAGGCGGATGTGTTCGTCGGTCGCGGTTTCTGCGAAAAGCGTGCGTTCCAGCGCCACATAATAGCCCGCGACCATCGGGAAGCAGTTGAGCGACAGGATGTCGCCGCGTTCGATCTTGCGGCTGGTGACGGGGTTATGGGCGCCGTCGGTGTTGATGCCAGACTGGAACCAGGTCCAGGTGTCCATCAGTTCGCCCTCAGGCCAGATGCGGGCAATTTCACGCACCATGGTGGCGGTGGAATGCAGCGCCACCTCATGTTCAGGCACGCCCACTTGGGTGGCTTCGACGCAGGCGGCACCGCCGATATCGGCGATACGCGTCATCTTTTCGATATGGGCGATTTCTTCGGCCGATTTGATCATCCGCAGGCGCATGGCCGGGGCGGCGATATCGACGAATTCCATCTGCGGGAATTCGGACTTCAGCAGGTTTAACGTGTCGATGGTGATGTGATCGTATTCGATCCCCAGCCGCTTTACCCCTGCCGTCAGTTGGCGAATGGCGTGGAAGTAGTTGTCCTTCTGCCAGTCGGTATAGGTGACGTTGCGCCCGCCAAAGGTACGCCGCCACGGCTGGCCCCCGTCGATCCCCGCCGAGATGGAGGTGGAAATCGTGTGATCCACCAGCAGACCATAGCGCCGTCCGAATTGGCAGAACAGGAAGTCAGAATAGTAGTTGATGTTGTGATAGGACGTGAAGAGCGCTGCATCGATGCCATTGTCGGCCATCACCTTGCGGATCGCGTCCAGACGACGCTGCATTTCGGCATCCGAGAAGGTGGGGGCAGGGCGGTCGCCATTGCCCACGTAGTTTTGCAGTCTTTCGCGTTCCATTTCCGGCCTCCGTCGGGTGATGCTTTTGCGGCGAACAGTTCGCCTTCGTTGGGGCGATTGTCAAAAGAGGCTTTCTCATGCGATGGATGAGAAAATCTCATTTGTCCTTGGGGCGCGCGTCATGCAGATTCCACTAAACGCCTTGCGGGCCTTGGATGCAGTGGTGAAAACAGGGTCTTTCAAGGCAGCGGCGGATTTACTTTTCGTCACGCAGTCGGCGGTCAGCCACCAGATAAGGCATCTGGAGGAATGGTTGGGCGGGCCGCTTTTTGATCGCGACGGGGGGCGGCCACGCCTTTTGCCACATGGGGCGGAACTGGCGCGGGCGGTGGGGCTGTCTTTGGCCGAGATGGAGGCCGCCTGTGGGCGTGCCAAAGCGGGGATGAAGGCGGGGCCGTTGGTCATCGCGGCCATCCCATCGGTGGCGGTGTGCTGGTTGATCCCGCGCCTGTCCGATTTTCGGACGGCGCACCCGGAGGTGGAGATAAGGGTGGTCTATGCCATGCATGGAAGGGACATCGATTTCCGCGATGTCCATCTGGCCTTCGTCTTTGCGAAGGGGCGGCCCGATCTTGCCGAAGGGGAAGCTGAGCCATTCCTGCCGGGGGCGAGTGTGCCCGTGTGCAGCCCCGCGATCTTGCAAGGCGGGCGAATGCCGGAGCGTGCGTCGGAATACCTGTCGCTTGGTCTTTTGCATGATACCGATCATTCGGGTTGGGCTGCTTGGTTTCGGCGGATGGGGGTGCCCTTGCCGATGCAGCCCGCCGCCCCGGTTTTTGAAGATTTCAACCTATTGCGCGCCGCCACCTTGGCGGGGCAGGGCGTGGCACTTTGCCCCTTAGCGATGATCCGCGATGATCTGGCCGCGGGGCGGCTTGTGCAGCTTTCGGCGCTTTCGGTGCTGGAAGATCATGGCTATCACCTCGTGGCAGGGCCGGGAGCTAAGGCAATGCAGGCGCGGGCGGCGCAGGCCTTTCGCGATTGGGCGTTTGCCGCGCGGGATGCGGGCCAGCAAAGCGGATGACAGCGGGATGGAGCGGGGCATGACGGCAAATTTCGTTCCCAAAGGTGTGGCCCATGTGCCGGTGCCCAAGGTCACTGAACCGGTGCAGATGACCTTTGTGCTTTTGCCGAACTTCTCTCTCATCGCTTTTTCCTCGGCCATCGAACCGTTGCGGATTGCCAACCAGCTGGCGGGCCAGATGTTGTTTGAATGGGAGGTTCTGTCGGAAACAGGGGCGGCGGTGGGCTGTTCAAATGGCGTCAAGTTGCAGGTCGATGGCCCCTTGGGCGACACGAAGTCAAAGGCGATGGTCTTTGTCTGCGCGGGGGTGGAGCCTGAGAAATCCGCCAGCCGCAAGGTGGCCGATTGGCTGCGCCAGCAATGGCGGATGGGCCGCACGGTCGGCGGGCTTTGCACCGGGGCCTATGCCTTGGCCAAAGCGGGCATTTTGGAAGGCCGCAGCTTTACCTTGCACTGGGAGAACCTACCCCCCTTTGTGGAAACCTTTGGCCATCTGCGTCCCTTAGAGCAGCTGTATTGTATTGACGGGCGCATCCTGACCAGTGCCGGGGGGGCGGCGGCAACGGATTTGTTCATCGAGATCGTAGCCAAGAATTATGGTGATCGACTGGCAGATGCCGTCTTGAAGATGTGTCTGCACGGTCAGCAGCGACCTGCCGATCTGCGGCAACGTATGTCGCTGTCCTCGACCCTTGGCATACGCAACCCCGTGCTGGTGGAGGTGATCCGTAAATTCGAGGAAAACCTAGAACAGGGCGTAGATATCGAGGCCGTGGCAACCACGATGGGCGTGTCGCGCCGTCAGGTGGAGCGACTGTTTCAGCGCTATGTCGGGATGTCGCCAAAGCAATACCTGAACGGGTTGCGATTGGAACGTGCCCGCGCCTTGTTGACCGAGACAGATCTTCCCGTGGCCGAAGTGGCATATGGCTGCGGGTTCAACGCGACGAATACCTTTACCAAGGCGTTTCGCCAACGCTACGGGGTATCGCCTCGGCGGTTGTCAAACCGGCAGGGCGGGGCATCGAAGGTATCGAATTAGGCAGGCGCGCTTTGCGTTTCAGCGTGGCTTTTGGCCGGGCCATCAGCCGGGATGGGCAACCACCTGCGCTTCGAACCAGCGGCAGGCGCCTTCCAATTCGGCATCGCAGAAATCCACCCCCGGAAGCGCAAGAATCGCACTCGGTTCCGTTGCGATCTGGCCCGACACCATGACCTGGGCCGCAGGGCGTGCCACGGTCAGCGCGACAACCAACCGACCTAGTGCGGCAAGAGAATGGTCGGACCCTGCCGAAAAGCCGAAGAGCATATCTTCCGAAGTTTCGAAATGGCTGTTCAACTCGTCATGACTTTGACCGATCAGCAGGGTGATATCCCACCCGCGGGCGCGGAAGACATCGGTGGCGGCGGAAATCCCAAGCGTATGCATATCCCCCGGCACGAGCGCAAAGGTTGCCGATTTGCGTACGCCGCGATCCGGCATCAGGGGCGGGCGGCGGCGATAGCGCAGATAGGAATAGATGCGCGACGCGCCCACTGTCGCCTCAAGGAACGACACTTTGTCGCTGTTCCAAAGGATGCCGATCTCCTTTGCGATGGGGCCTAGGCGCTCGGCAAGGAACCAGTCCAGCCCGTTCAACGGATCGTCGAGCGATTCCAGCGCGGCCGCGGCCTCTTCCTCGGTGCCGGAGGTCAGGGCGATGGCGGCCACAAGGACGGCGGCCCGGTCTTTGGCGCGGCGCACCTCGACCGCGCGGCGTGCAACCTGACGGAGCACTTCAGTCGCCAAGGCTGTTACATGCTCTCGGCTGACCGGGCCTTGACGGCCACCCGTCAAGGTTTCGGCAATCGTGGATATGGCGTTTTGATCGTCGTACTCGGCTGACATCTGTATGGCGAGGTTTACGCCTCGTCCCGGTTCCCTGTCATGATGGGCGCACAGGCGGGGTGGGAAGTCAATCCGCGAAAGGTCGCGGGGCAGGGGTGGGCCACCCGGTGTTGCGCTTGTGATCCGGTTGGAAACCCCTCAGAAACAAGGCATCGCGATTGCCGAGGGGACGATTCTTGAACGAAAGCAAGGGGCATCGTCTGGTCGCCGTCGATCTTGCCCGCAGCCTTGCGCTGTTGGGCATGGCGGTCTTTCATTTCACCTTCGATCTGGAACTTTTTGGACATCTGGACCCCGGCACAACCGTCACGGGCGGTTGGGCGATCTTTGCAAGGGTCGTGGCGGGCAGTTTCCTTTGTTTGGCGGGGCTGAGTCTTGTGCTTGCCCATGGCAAGGGGCGGCGCTGGCCTGCCTTTCGGAAGCGGTTCTTGCGCGTGGCAGGTGCGGCACTGGTGGTATCTGGGGCGACCTTGGCGGTGCTGCCGCAGGCCTTCATCTTCTTCGGCATCCTGCATTCCATAGCCTTTGCCAGCCTGATCGGCATGGCGCTGGTCGGTTTGCCTTGGGCGTTCCTTGCGATGCTGACCGTGGCGGTGGTGGTGGCGGATCGGACCCTGGCCTTTGATGCCCTTAACCCGCTTTGGCTGGTGTGGACGGGGCTTGGCACCAAGGTGCCTTGGTCTATGGATTTCGTCCCGGTGTTCCCATGGCTCGCGGCCTTTTTGGCCGGGATGACCATCGCCAAGGCGATGGATCGGGCGGGACTTTGGGCGCGGTTGGCTGTCTGGCAACCTGCGGCTTGGATACAGCGCCTTGCTTGGCCGGGGCGGCATTCGCTGGCCGTCTATCTGATCCATCAACCTGTGCTGATATCGCTTGTTTGGCTGGGAACGAAGCTTTTCGCTTAGGCTTTCGTCAGGTTGAAATTGCTATCTGCGGCTGATGGATGCGCCTATTCTGTGCCGAGGATATCAGGGGAGACTTCACATGCCGGAACAGGCGCAGCCGATCGTTCATATCGATGACGACCGTTTCAAGGTGACGGAATGGCGTTTCGCCCCCGGTGCGGAAACCGGCTGGCATCGGCATGGCCATGATTATGTGATCGTGCCGTTGACGGATGGTACGCTTGCGCTCGACCTGCCGGGCGGGCAGGCCGCGCGGGCGGAGTTGCGGCAGGGCGTGCCCTATTCCCGCCGGGTGGGGGTGGAGCATAATGTGACCAACGGATCGTCCACCGCCCCCTTGGCTTTCCTTGAGGTGGAAGTGGTGGATGACGCGCTGGCCCATCGCCGCCGCGCGACGATGGAGGCCTTGATGACGGCCTTCAATGCCCGCGATCTGGAGGCGCTGATGTCCTGTATGGCGGTGGAGTGCGCCTTTCACGCCTCTGCGGGGCCTTTGGCAGAGGGGGCGGTGCATCAAGGGCGCGATGCGGTGCGCGCGGCCTATGCCGCGATCTTTGACGCCTTCCCTCAGGCAGAATGGGGCGAGGGGGCGCATGCCGTGATGGGCGACACGGGTCTGTCGACATGGCGCTTTCGTGGCGTGACGCGCGACGGGGCGAAGGTCGATGTGCACGGCTGCGACGTATTCACCTTCGATGGTGAACTGATCGCGGTGAAGGACAGCTATCGCAAGTCGCGGGGGTGAAAAGGAAACGGCCCCGCGCGAAAGGCGGGGCCGTTCTTCGGGCCTATGGCCTTACTTCATCAGATCGGCAACCGGGATCGGCTCCGAGATCGTCCATTCATCCACCACGCCGGGCTTGCCCGCATTGGTTTCGACGATCAGGTAACGCGCTTGGTTCTGGTGGTGCAGTTCGCTGGTGAAGGTGCGCGGGCCAAAGAGCGTGGGTTCGCCGTTCATCTTTTCCAGTTCCGCCACCACGGCAGAGGTTTCAGTGGTGCCTGCCCGTTCCACGGCCTTGGCCCAGACATCAATCATCACATAGCCCGGATAGACATATTGGGTCGAGGGATCGCCGCCCGTGGCTTCCTTGTACTTGGCGTTGAAGGCCGTCACGTCCGGGTTCGGGTCATCGCCATAGATCGAGCCTTGAACCGGGACGAAGAAGTTCGACAGGTCGGGCACGGCCGACAACCAGTAGGACCCATCTACGCCCGATCCGTTCAGGATCATCGAATTAATGCCCGCCGCGCGGATCTGCTTGATGGCGGAAACCGCCCCGGGCATCATCGTGCAGAGCATGATGGCATCGGGTTCTTCGGGCAGCGACTTGATCCGGGTGATCTGCGCGGCAATGGAGGCGTCTTCGTTCAGGAAGGTATCCTCGCCCACCAGTGTGGCATCGGCCAGTTTCGGCATCATCCAATCAAAGCCGTCGCAGATGCCCTTGTTGTATTCCGTCCAGGTGTCGAGCAGGCGATAGAAGGTCCGCGCCTCTTTCTTGTTATAGGCCCATTCGGCCATCGTCGCGCCTTGGACGGCCGCAAGGACCGAGGCCGAGAAGGAGTTTGGCCCCACGCCCTGAATGCCCGCCTTCACCGATTCCGCGCAGAGGAAGAAGGAAATCAGGCCGCTTGACTCCGCGGCCAGCGCGGCCGGGGCGCCAAAGTCATAGTCGCAGGACACGACCACCATATCGGCCCCCTGATCGATCACGGAAAGGCCCGCCTTGGCCCCTTCGGCGCGGTCGGTTTTGGTGTCGGCATTCACCACCTCGATCTGCTTGCCCAGCAGGCCGCCTGCGGCGTTGATCTCTTCGATGCGGATCATCGCAGCATCCTGTGCGGGCTTGTCATAGGCCTGCATGAAGCCCGTCTCGGCGGTGGCGAAGCCCACCACGATCCGATCGTCATCGGCAAAGGCCGCGCCTGCAAGGCAGGTCGTCGCGGCAAGGATCGCTGTCAGTCTTTTCATCTCTGATCTCCCGTTGTTTGACTTGCGTCGTTTGATCCGGGTGTCCCCGGTTTTTCAGACCGGAATATCCGTCCGGTCAGTTCGCTGTTGCCCATGATTCCGGCAGGCCGGAACATGAGGATCAGGATCATCACCACGCCCAGCGCGATTTCCTGCACGCCGCCGGGCAGGGCAAAGCTGCCTTCGCCGATGGTCACACCCGCCTCCAGCCAGCGCAGGACCTGGATCAGGCTGGACAGGATCAGAACGCCGATCACCGCGCCGGACAGGCTGCCCATGCCGCCCACGACGAGCATCGACAGCGTCGTGAAGGTCAGGCCGAGGTAGAAGGTATCGGGCGTCACAAGCCCAATTGAGTGGGCGTAAAGCGCACCACCCGCGCCCATGATCGCGCCCGATATGACAAAGGCCACCAGCCGCACGCGCGTGATATCCACGCCGCTGGCCGATGCGGCCGTGGGTTCGTCGCGTGCCGCGCGCAGCGCCAGACCATGGCGGCTGATGGAAAAGGCCCAAGCGACGAAGACAGACAGAATGGCTGCGATCAGATAGGGCCAGACCGTGCGCACGATGGGAATGCCCACGACGGAAGAGGTGGCCGCCGTCACGCTGTCCCAGTTGGAATAGATGGAGTTGACCATGGCGAGCATGGCAAAGGTCGCGATGGAGGCCGCGATGCCCGAGAGCCGCATCAGCACCGCCCCGAAGACCAGCGCCCAAAAGGCCGCGAAAGCCCCACCCGCAAGGGCCGCGACCCAGAAGGGTAGCTCCAGTTGCATCAGCCAATTGGGCAGGCCGGGCATCGAGATGCCCTTCATCATCGGCTTGATCGTGGTCCAGGCCGCGACATAGCCGCCAAGACAGGCAAAGGCGATGTGCCCGAAAGAGATGACGCCGGAATTCCCGATAAAGGTGAACAGGCCGACGACGAAGATCACCTGAAGAAAAATGTCGATGACCGTCTGGTTGAAGGGCCGCGATCCGGCCAGCCATGCGGCCAGCGCGAAAGCCACCAGAAGGGACGAGAGCAGGATCGGCGTCAGGATGGTGCGGCGGGCGACAGAACGGGCCATCAGACGCGCTCCTTCGTGCTGCGGGCACTGAGCAGGCCCTGCGGCCGGAAGATCAGCACAAGGATTACTGCCCCATAGACGAAGGCATCGCGGAAGGCCCGCGCGTCAGGCGGCAGGATGACCTGCATCACCGTGGCAATCGCCCCCAGCGCAAAGCCTGCGATCACCGCCCCGGCAAGACTGCCCATGCCACCGATCACCGTGGCGATGAAGGCCATGAGCATGACGCTGGCCCCCATCATGATATTGGCCGTTCCGGTCTGCGATCCAAGGATCAGGGCGATGGCGGCCGCCAGCGCACCAGACAGGGCAAAGGCACCCATGATCACGCGATTGGCGCGGACGCCCAAGACGCGCGCCATGGTGAAATTCTCGGCCGCGGCCCGCATTTCCAGCCCGAACCGGGTGCGCCGAAGAAAGGCCGTTAGGCCCAGCAGGACGGCAATGGTCACAAGGATGGTGATCAACTGCAAAAGTGGGATTCGTGCGCCGAAAAGTTCGATCGGCTGGCTGAGTTCCGGCAGAAGCGAGATGCTTTTCGGGCGGCTGGAGAAAAGCATCAGCAGGAAGTAGCGGATTACGAAGCCGAGCGCGAAAGAGGCGATCATCATCGTGGCAGGGTTCGCGCGGCGAAAGCGGCGGAAAACGAGGGCCTCGGAGAGGACCGAAAGACCTGCGCCCACCAAGAGCGTGAAGGGGATCAGCAGATACCACGGCAGATTGCCCGCAAAAATGATCGCCACCGCATCGACCGATGGCCAGAGCAGGGCAAAGACGCAGAAGGCAATCACATCGCCATGGGCAAAGTTTACCAGGCGCATCACGCCAAAAATCAGCGCGATCCCTAACGCCCCCAATGCGTAAAGCGATCCCAGCGACAGCGCGTCGAAGACGACCTGCATCATCCGTGATCTCCGTATCCGAAATAGGCGGCCTGCATCGCCTCAGATTGGCCAAGGGCACGCGCATCGCCATCCAGCACGATCTCGCCCCCGCGCATCAGCATCATCCGCCCACCCGCCATCATCGCGCGGGTCGAAGATTGTTCGACGATCAGCAGTGTCAGCTTGCGCTCAGCCCGCAGCGTGGCCAGCCGTTCATAGACCTGATCGGTGATATTGGGCGCAAGGCCGAGGCTGGGCTCATCGATGGCCACAAGGCGCGGGGTTGTCATCAGCGCGCGCCCGATGACCAGCATCTGCTGCTGTCCGCCAGAGAGAAGCCCTGCCTGGGTGTGCCGCCGGTCCTTGAGGATGGGGAACGTGGCATAGACCGCTTCCAATTCGCTGGCCGCCCGCGCGCGCCACCCCCTGCTGCCCGCATGCATGCCCGCGCCGACCATGAGGTTTTCCTCGATTGTCAGGCCCGCAAAGGCATCGCGGCCCTCTGGGACCATGGAAAGGCCCAGCCGCGCGATGTCTTCGGGGGCCTGCCCGGTGATGTCGTGATCGGCGAAATCGACGCGCCCGCCCGCAGGCGGCGTCACCCCGGCAATCGCCCGCAGAAGCGAGGATTTGCCCGCGCCGTTCGGCCCGGTGATGAACAGCATCTCGCCTTCGGCCAGCGTGAAGCTTACCCCCCGCACCGCCGTCAGCCGCCCATAGCGAACCGAGATGTTGGACAGCGACAGAAGGCTCATGTCTCGACCTCCATCACAGGAAGGTCGGTGTCGGTCGCGGTGCCCATGTAGGCGTGCCGGACCGTCTCGCTGGCGCGGATGGCGGCAGGGGTGCCGGTTTCGATGACGGCGCCGGAGTCGAGCACGACGATATGGTCGCACAGGCCCAGCACCAGCCCAACGTTGTGTTCAATCAGGATCACGCCGCAGCCCATTTCGCCCGCGATGCGGCGGATCAGGGCAGATAGGTCCGTGGCCTCTTGCGCGCTCATGCCCGCGGCGGGTTCGTCGAGCAGCAGGTATTTCGGCCGCCCCATCAGCGCGCGCCCAATCGCCACGCGGCGTTCGTCGCTATAGGGAAGGGTGCCCGCGATGCGGTTGGCCAAGGGGGAGATGCCGACCCAATCCAGCATCTCCTCAGCCTCGGCGATGGCGGCGGCGCGCGATTGGCCCAGACCGACCCCCGTCACCTCCAGATTGTCGATGACGGGTAGGTCGCGGAACAGCCGTCCGCCCTGAAAGGTGCGCGCGATACCCCGGCGGCGTACCTCATGCGGTTTCAGGCCGGAAAGGGGTTGCCCGTCCAATCGAACCTCCCCTTCCGTCATGGCCTGAAAACCGGTCAGCACGTTGACAAGGGTGGTCTTTCCGGCCCCGTTCGGGCCGATAAGCCCAACGATCTGGCCCGGTGTAACCGTCAGGTCCACCTCTGACAGGGCCTTGAGCCCTGCGAAGGCGACCGAAACCTTGTCAGCGGCTAGCGCGGTCATTTCGCTCCTTTCCGGTCACGGGTGATGAGGTAGGACCCGCTGGCATCCAGCTTTGCGGTCCAACCCGGTTCGATGACGATGGTGGTGGTGATCTCTTCGATCACCGCCGGCCCCTTGATCGTGGCCCCGGCCCCCAAGGGGGTCCCGTCATAGATCGGCGTCTTGATGCGCTTGCCATCGGCGCTGAACACCGCGTCGCGATGCCCTTTCAACGCCTTGGCCGGGCTGGCCCCCTTGCCGATCTTCATGCGTTCGGGCTTGTCGACCACGCCGTAGAGGGTGCTTTCGATATTCACCACTTCGACGGTCGAGGCGGGTTCGGCATAGGTGTAAAGTTCCTTATGCCGCTTGTGGAACGCCTCTTTGATCTTTGCGATGCTCTTGGCGTCGACCTTGAAGGTCCCGATCTCGACCGTGCATTCGTGTACCTGCCCGACATAGCGCATATCGAGGCTGCGCTTTGTCACGATATCGCGGCCTTTGAAGCCGTCGCTTTTCAGATGGTCCACCCCTTGCGCCTCGATCTGTGCGAAAAGGCTGTCGATCCGCGCATAGGCCGCGTCATTGTCGAGCCGCAGGGGGGCCGTGGCCATGTAGTTGTATTTCACGTCGCTGATGATCTGGCCAAAGGCGCAAAGGCCCGAGGCAAGCTTTGGTAGAACGATGGTGTCGATCCCCATCGCATCGGCCAGCGCCGTGATATGTGCGGCCGTCGCGCCACCCGCGCCAACCAGCACGAAGTCGCGCGGGTCATAACCGCGTTCCACCGTCACGCGGCGTATGCCGTTGACCATATTGGCGTTGACGATGGTGAACATTCCATAGGCTGCGCGTTCCACGCTCATGCCCAAGGGATCAGCCAGATGGGCGCGGATCGCCTCTTGCGCCTTACCAGCGTCCAGGGGCAGGCGGCCACCCACCAGACCGTCGGGGTTCAGATAGCCAAGAACCAGGTTGGCATCCGACACGGTTGGTAGCTTGCCACCCTGACCATAGCAGGCCGGCCCGGGATCGGACCCCGCCGATTGCGGGCCCATCTGCATCAGCCCCATCTCATCGATCCAACCGATGGACCCGCCGCCCGCACCCAGCGTTTCCACCTGAATCATCGGCACCCCGATGCGATAGCGCAGGAAGTCGATATTCTTGTTGATATTGGTGCTGCCATCCTTGGTCAGCGTGATGTCGAACGAGGTGCCGCCCATGTCGACGGTGATGACATCCGTCTTGCCGAAGGGCGCGCAGACATATTGGCCTGCCGCCGGGGCAGAGGCAGGTCCGGAATTGATCGCATAGACCGACCGATCCGTCATGGCCTGCCCGATGGCAAGGCCCCCGTTTGACTGGTAGTAACGCACCGGCTGTTTCGCCCCCAGCGCGCGGAAATAGCCATCCACCGCCTCAACATAGCGTTTCATGATCGGGGCAAGATAGGCATTCACCACGGCGGTCGACGTGCGCGTATACTCCCGCACCTGCGGGTAAAGCTCTGACCCGAGCGTCAGCACCACATCGGGCAACATCTCGCGCACGATCTGGCCTGCGCGGGCCTCGTGTTCGGGATGCAGCACGGACCAGACGAAGCTGATCGCCACTGTCTCTACCCCTTCGGCCTTGAAAAGCTCGCACGCCGCGCGCACGTCGTCTTCGCTCAGGGGAATGCGGACTGTGCCATCCGACAGCACCCGTTCCTGCACCCCGCGCCGCAGATAGCGCGGCACCAGCATCGTGGCGGGCGGATATTCCGGATCATAGCGATAGCCGTCTTCCTTGTGGCCCAGACGGATTTCCAGCGAATCTTCGTGCCCCGCAGTGCAGATCAGACCGGTCTTCGCACCTTTATGGGTGATCAGCGCGTTCAACCCGACCGTGGTGCCGTTGATGCACAGGTCGCAATTCGACACCACCGCCTCGGGCGGGACGCCCAGATCTTCCGAGATCAGTTGCAACCCGTTGCGGATAGCGAGCGTGGGGTCCTGCGGCGTGCTGAGTGCCTTGTAAAGCCGAACCTGACCTGTCCGGTCGGCCAGAACGAAATCGGTGAAGGTGCCGCCTGCGTCGATGCCAAGACGATATTCGGATTTCATCACATGGCCCCCCTTATTTCGCGGCCGCGGCGCGACGGGTCGCGCGCAGAGCTTCGGTTGCTGCCATGTCGACGTGCAACGTGGCGGGGTCGGTGATGATGACGCCGTAATCCTCCTTTGCCCCGGTCAGCGAGACGAGGCCGTTCTTCACATCCCACAGCACCTTTTCGACAGCGCGTTCCATCGGGTTGCCGTAGCCGCCCCCGCCGGGGTTCATGTTGGTGATGCGGTCACCGGGTTTGATGACCTTGATGACGTTTTCACGGATGGTTTCGGTCCGGTCCCCTTCGACCAGTTCCAGCCGCCCGACCTTTGTGTCGATGATCGTGCTGGCCGCGCCTGCCGCGCCCACGGCGGGGATGCGACGGCCTTCGCCAAAGGTGATGAAGGTCATGTCGTCATTGAGCGGCTCCACCTCCCACGCCGTGCCGCTGCCGCCGCGGAACTTGCCCGCCCCGCCACTGTCGGTCATCAAGGAATAGCGGTGGATGATGATGGGATAGCTGTATTCCAACAGCTCCACATCGCCCGATGTCAGCGCCCCGAAACAGCATTCCGGCCCGCAGGCGTGCCAGCCGTCCTGTGACGGCGTGGCACCCGCACCCGAAATGATGGTGGCCAAGACCATCGTCACATATTCCTCGTCATGCCGCTTGTCCCAGCCTGCGATGTTCAAGCCATTCGCATGGCCCCAGCTCGCTGACACTTTGGCAGGCACGGCCTTTTCGAAGGCCAGCCGCACCGCATCCGTAAGGGTTTCCATCGGCGTCGTGGTGCAGTTCATATGCGGCGCAGGTTCTGCGGCGTTGCAAATCGTGCCCTTGGGCCCGAAATCCACCGTCACGCAGCGATAGAGGCCTTCATTGTAAGGCGGCGGCAATTGGGCGAACATCATCAGGCCCAGATAGACGCCGGAATGGCTGTTCCCCTCATAGCTGTTGATGAAATAGGGAATCTGCGGCGGGCTGCTGATGGCGATGTGGCAGCGGTCGCCGTTGATGGTGACGGTTGCCTTGATCTCGAAATCGCCAAAACCGTGGCCGGCATCCTCAAGGATTGCGGCGCCTTCATAGGTGCCATCCGGCACTTCGGCGATCAGGCCGCGCATCTGGCGGTCGGCCATGTCGAGCAGGGTTTCGATACAGGCATCGACCTGCTCTTCGCCATATTTTTCCAGCATGGCGATCAGGGCGCGTTCGCCCACCTGACAGGCCCCGATCAGGGCGTTGAAATCACCCTCTTGATCGCGTCGCGCGCGCATGTTGGTCAGGATGAAGTTCAACACATCCTTGCGCGGCTGCCCCCGATCCCAGACCTTTACGGGCGGGATGCGCAGGCATTCTGCGTAAATCTCTTTGGCATTCGGGTTGTAGCCTGCGGGAACCGGGCCGCCTACATCGGTAAGGTGGCCCTTGCAGACCGTCCAGAACTTCAGTTTGCCCTTCCAGAAGACGGGCTTGTAAAAGCAGGTGTCGATGGCATGGCTGCCGCCCCATGCGGGGTCGTTGTGGATCAGAAGATCGCCTTCATGAATGTCGCCCTCGAAGTATTTCGCCACCACCTTCATCGCCGGGATCAGGCTGCCCAAATGGATCGGGATATCTTGTCCCTGAAGGATCATTTCGGGGCGGTGGTTGAACAGCGCCGTCGAATAGTCATGCGCGAGGTTGAACACGCTTGACCGCGCGGTCTTCTCAAGGCTTAGCGTCATTTCGCGCTGTGTCGTTTCCAATATCCCGCGCACCACCGAAAGGGTGATGGGGTCCACTTCCACCTTCTTCTTTTGCGATCGTGCCATCATGCCGCCCTCCGATAGGGGCCGTGCAACAGGGCGAGGCGCGGGGGCGCCCCCCGTCCGTTTCGCAATCCTTCCCTGTCGCACAGCGTCTGTTGCGCCGTTGATAAGGGAAGGCTAACGGCGCTTTGCCCCGCAGGTCTTTGCACCTTGTGCATCGGATTTTGCATTTCCGTGCATAGGGGGCGGCAGGGTGCTTGCCCGACTCGCGCCCCCATGCCCAGATGGGCCAAAGGGGGATGACTTGCATGAAATCCACGATCACCACGCGCGGGGTCGATCAGGCGGCACGCAGCCGCCATTGGCACGAAACCATCGCGCGGACCTACTTCCCACTGGACCTGTCTTTCCCGCAGCCGGAATCCTTCAACGGTGAATTGACAAGCTGGGATCTGGGCGGGGTGTCGCTGTCTCGGCTGACGTCGGATGCGCTGCTTTACCGCCGCTTGCCCAAACACTTCCGCGAACCGGGGCCGGAAGAATTTTTGGTCACGCTTCCTGCGAAATCCGAACTGCGCTTTACGCAAGGCGGGCGGGAGGTGCGCGCCAATCCGGGCGCTTTCTTCATTGAACGCAGCCATGAACCTTATGAATTCAGCCATGCCGAGGCAGCCGATCTGTGGGTCATGAAGCTGTCGAAGGACATGCTGGGGGGCCGGGTGCGCGCGCCCGACCGCTTTTGCAGCCTGCAATTCGACGCCACCAATGGCGCGAACGGGTTGTTTGTCGACATGGTCCACCTGATCCCACAGCGCTATGACGCGATGACGGCGGAGACCCGTGCGACGGTGGGGCGACAGCTGGTCGATCTTCTGGCCTTGGCGATCCAGTCGGATGACCGGGTGCTGACCTCGGGCGCCTCCAGCGTTCGCACCGCGCATCTGGCACGGATCGAGGCCTTCGTTCGTCGGCATATCGATGACCCGGAACTTGGCCCCGAAACTGTGGCGGCGGGCTGCGGCATCTCTTTGCGCTACCTGCATGAGCTTTTGCGCGACACCAACCAGACGCTGGGCCAGTGGATCCGCGACTCGCGCCTGCAGGCTGCACTTGAGGATCTGAAAAACCCCGCCGATCGCCGCGCTATTGGCGAGATCGCCTATGCGCGCGGCTTCACCGATCAGGCGCAGTTCTCGCGCGCTTTCCGCGCGCGTTTCGGCGTGACACCGTCCGAGGCGCGGGGCAGGGGCTGATCGCTGTTCGGTCATCTGCCTGTCCCGCACCCCCCCTGTCCTTATCGGCCCAGATGATCGCGCACGCGCTGGAGGGCGGCCTGTCGGTCAGCCCGCGCGGCGAGCGCCTGATCCATTGTCACTTCGACAAAGCGGGCAGGGCTATGCGGCTGCAACTGACCGATCAGGTCCATATCGGCGCTGATCACGCAGCCCAGCATCATATATCCCCCGCCCGACACGGCATCGCGATGCAAGACGATCGGTTCCGTCCCGCCGGGCACCTGAATGCTGCCATAGGGATAGCAGGCATCCACGATGTTGGACGGGTTTGACCCGGCGCCGAAGGGCTGTTCGCGCGGCACGAAGTCGAGTGCCGTGCCACCCTTGAAGCGATAGCCGATCCTGTCTGCCTCTGGCGCGACCTTCCAGGTATCGGTGAAAAAGCGTTTGCCGGCCTCGGCGGTAATCCGGTGCCAATAAAGCCCCGGCAGCATGCGCAATTCCGCAGGGTTCCCCGGCCCGCGCCGCAGCGCCGCAGGCACGGCACCCGAACCGCTGCCGCCTGCACCGACGGGCAATTCATCCCCCGCCTTCAGCGCGCGCCCTTCATGCCCCCCCAATGCGCCCAGCGTATAGGTCGAACGCGAGCCAAGCTTCATCGGCACATCGATGCCGCCAGACACCGCGATATAGGCTCGCGCGCCGGCCTTAAGGAACCCGAAGGACAGCCGATCCCCAGCCTTTACCGTAAAGGATTCCCACGTTGCGCGGTCTTCGCCGTTTAGTTTGGGCGGCAGGTCGCCCCCAGTGACCGCAACGGTCGCCGGGGCGGTGAATTCCAGTTCCGGCCCAAGGAAGACCGCCTCAAGGACGGCAGCGCCTTCGTCATTGCCCACCAGCATATTGGCCACGCGCAGGGCAAAGCGGTCCATGCCGCCGGAAATCGGGATGCCCAGATGGTAATAACCGGGGCGGCCAAGGTCCTGCACCGTCGTGGACAGGCCCGGAGAGATCACCTTAACGGCCATTCAGCGCCTCCATCAGTTTGGCATTCGTTCCGGCCATGTCCTTGTTGAACTCGGTCAAAGAAAAGGTCGCCGAACGGATCACCGGTTCGAACCGGTTCGCATCGACCGCTTCGATCGCGGCGTCGTATTCGTCACGGGTGACGGGCTTCCATTTCACGATGTCGCCGGGACGGAAGAGGCACATCTCGTCCTGCAGATAGGAAACCTGCTGCGTCGGATCGTAGATCGGCATCGGCGTGACGCCGAACATCTGATACCCACCCGCACCGCGCACCGAATAGATGCAGGAAAAGCAACCGCCATGCCCGATGGTCAATTTGGGCGTATCGGTCCGGGGTCGCAGATATTTGGGCACCTGCAACTGCCGTTTGCGTTCCACCATCTGGTAAAGAAACGGCAGCCCCGCAACAAAGCCCACCATCGATACGAACCAAGGCTGGCTGGAATGGGCCTTCACGAAATTCTCGACCGTGCCCAGACCGTTTACTTCAGCCGCATATTCAAGGTCGGTCTTCGACGGATCCTGATGGCGTTCGCGGAACCGCATCAGGGTTTCATGCGTCCAAGGGTCCTGATAGAGGACTGGTATTTCCATGATCCGGGTTTTCAAAGTGGCGTCGGATTTCGCTGCCGCCGCCTCCATCCCCTGCAATTCTTTCAACAGATCGCCGGGCTTGATGGCATCAGGGTCGAACTTGACCTGAAAGCTTGCATTGGCGGGGCAGATCTCGGTCACGCCCTTTATCCCGGCCGCCTTTACGGCATTGGTCATGGACAGCGAGGTGAAGAATGCCTCAAGCGACATGTCCTCGGACACCTCGCCGAAGATATGCTCGTCGCCGCCAAAGGTGAATCGGATCGACATGGGTCCTCCCTCAAGGCTCCAGCTCCGGCACAAGCCGGGCCGCGTGGATGTCAAGCCAGCCTTCCAGCCAGCGGGTGTGAACGTCATTGGCCTGCACCGCAGGGTCGGCGGCCAAGGCAAGGAATAGCGGCTTGGTCGTACGCAGCCCCTCGATACGGGTTTCCCCCAAGGCACGCACAAGGCGCCTGATCGCGGCTTCGCGTGTTGCGCCATGCACGACGAGCTTTGCCAGAAGGGAATCGTAGAAGGGTGGCACGGTGTAACCTGCGTAAAGCATCGACTCGAAGCGCACGCCCGGGCCCCCGGGCACCCGCAGATCGCTGACCGTGCCGGGGAAGGGGGCAAAATCGCGCGACGGGTCTTCGGCGTTCAGACGCACCTCAATCGCATGCCCCTTGGCCATGATATCGCGCTGATGCAGACGTAAGGGCGCGCCGCCTGCAATGCGCAGACCCTCGGCCACAATGTCGATCCCGGTGATCATTTCGGTCACCGGATGTTCGACCTGAATGCGGGTGTTCATCTCGATGAAGTAAAACTGCCCGCTGGCATCATCGTAAAGGTACTCTACCGTTCCCGCGCCGGAATAGCCCACCGCGCGGGCAAGGCGCACAGCGCTTTGGCACAGCTCGTCCCGCGCGCGGTCGGTAAGAGCCTGTGACGGCGCCTCTTCCCAGACCTTCTGGCGGCGGCGTTGCAGCGAACATTCACGCTCCCACAGATGCACGGCATCGGTGCCATCGCCCAGAACCTGCACCTCTATATGGCGGGCCTTGGCAACCACGCGTTCCATGTAAAGCCCGCCATCGCCAAAGGCGGCCAGCGCCTCGGCTGCGGCCTGCGGGAAGGCCGCCTCAAACTCGGCCAGCGAAGTGGCGATGCGGATGCCACGGCCGCCTCCGCCTGCTGCCGCCTTGATCATCACGGGAAAGCCCGTGTCGATCAGGATATGCCGCGCTTCGTCTATATCGGCGACGCGGCCCATCGATCCAGGCACCACTGGCACACCCGCCGCATGGGCGGCAGATCGTGCCGCGACCTTGTCACCCATGGTGCGGATTGCCTCGGCCGAAGGGCCGACAAAGACAATGCCCGCCGCTTCGCAGGCTTCGGCAAAGCCCGCATTTTCGGCCAGAAAACCATAGCCGGGATGGATAGCATCCGCCCCTGTATCCGCCGCCGCCTGCAAAATCGCCGCGATGTTCAGATAGCTTTTCTTCGCCGCCGGGGGGCCGATCGCCACTACCTCATCGGCCAGCTGCACATGCAGGCTGTCGTGGTCGGCGTCAGAATAAACGGCCACAGTCGCAATCCCAAGGTCTTTGGCCGCGCGGATGATCCGAACGGCAATCTCACCCCGGTTGGCGACCAGAACCTTCTTCAGCATCAGTCGACCTCGGCCAGAACGGCACCGGCCATCACCGGTTCTTCATTGTCGGTGACAAAGCGGATATTGCGCCCTGCCACCTCGGCCTTCACCTCGTGGAAGGATTTCATCACCTCAATCAGGCCGATCACATCGCCCACCTCAACCGCATCGCCATCCGCCTTGAACGGCGGTTTGTCGGGGGCAGAGGCGCGGTAGAACGTGCCGGGCAGGGGGGAAAGAAGCTGGGCCATGGGAACCTCTCAGGTATAGGGCTGCACCGCCGCCCGCACCGCTTGGGCGATGTCGATGGCGTTCGGCGTGTCGGAGTGAATGCAAATGGAATCGCAGCGGACGGGAATATCCGACCCGTCGGTCGCGGTTCCCTTGCCTTCGGTGATCGCGCGGGTGCAGCGCGCCGCCATGAGGGCGGGATCTTTCGCATCATGTTCGCGCGTCACGATCAGGCTACCGTCGGGGCGATATTCCAGATCGGCGTAGAATTCCGCGACGAAGCGATGCCCGCGCGCAGGGTAGATTTTTTCATGCAGAGTGCCAGTCATGCCAAGGATCGGCACCTGAAACACATCGGCAGCATCGCAAACGGCATGGGCAATATCCTCTTGCCGAGCGGCCATGCCGTAAAGGCTGCCATGCGGTTTGATATGGTTCAGTTCCATCCCTTCGGCCTTTAGAAAACCGCAGAGCGCGCCGATCTGATAGATCATGCAATTGGCCATCTCTTCGCGGCCCATCTTCATCTCGCGCCGCCCGAACCCTTGAAGATCGGGCAGGCTTGGATGCGCGCCGACCTTGACGCCATGCGTCTTGGCCAGTCGGACGGTGGCCCGCATGTGGTCGAAATCACTGGCATGAAAGCCGCAGGCCACATTGGCGATATGGATCAGCGGCATCAGTCCCGCATCATCCCCGATCCGCCACAGACCAAAGCTCTCGCCCATGTCACAGTTGACCGTGACTGGCATGGCACCCCCCGCAATGTCTTCGATGAGGAGATGGTGGGGCGAGTCGGATGTCATTTGCAAATACGAAATTCTGCAACACGACATCGAAAAAAGTGATACGGTTTTCGCATGCCTCTTACGCTCAAACAGCTTCGATATTTCATCGCCGCGGCCGAGACGGGGCAGATCAGCCATGCGGCGGTCGAGATGAACGTGTCGCAGTCCGCCGTTACGGCGGGCATTCAGGGCCTAGAGGCGGATTTGGGCGTGAAACTTTTGTCGCGCGGCGCGCAAGGCGTGGCGCTGACGCCAGAAGGCGCGCGGTTTCTGGCGCGGGCGCGCGGCATCATGGCGGCAGTAGAGGATGCGGTGCGCAGCCCTTTGGGTGAGGAAACCCGCCTTACGGGCCGCTTGCGCCTTGGGGTGACCTATACGGTCGCGGGCTATTTCATGGCCCGTCACTACGCCGCCTTTCGCCGCAGTTATCCGGGCATCACGCTGGAACTGACCGAGCAGCCCCGCGCTGCGATCGAGAATGCGCTGGTGACCGGGGGATTGGACCTTGCGGTTCTGCTGACCTCGAACCTTGCCAATCACGACGATCTTGATGCCGAAACCCTGTTCCGGTCGCGCCGCAGGTTGTGGCTGCCTTCGGACCACCCGCTTTTGACGCAGCCTCAGGTCAGTTTGCAGGACGTGGTCCGCCAACCTTATATCATGCTGACCGTGGATGAGGCGAACCGCACCGCAGGCCGCTATTGGGATCACTACGGACTGACGCCTGAAGTTGCCTTTTCCACCTCATCGGTTGAGGCGGTTCGGTCCATGGTCGCGGCGGGCATGGGAGTGACCATCCTGTCCGATATGGTCTATCGGCCATGGTCGCTGGATGGCCAGCGGATCGAACAGCGCGTGACGGTAGAACCTGTGCCATCAATGGATGTGGGCCTGACTTGGGCGCGGATGCGCCCGCTCTCTGCACCGGCGCAGGTGTTTCGGGCCTTCCTGTCGCTTACCCTCGGATCGGGTGGTTAAGGCGGCGACAGGTGCCCGTCACACCGCCGCCGCACCATGCGCCCCAACGTTGCGAGCAAGGGCCATCGCTTCGGCCAACACGGCATCGTCGCCGATATGGTTCATTAGGATCAGGATCAGACGCGCATTGAGCGCATGGCTTTCCGCTTCGGTCAGGCCGTCATGCGTTGCGATCAGGCGGGCATAGCTTTCATCTGGCTTCGTCAGGTTTGGGGTTGTGATCAGCACCGCTTCATTCCTTTCCGATGGCCCGCGCGACCGCTGCCGCAACGGCTGCCTCATCCAGATGATCCCAGCGCGCCGCAACATGCTGATCCGGTCGGATCAGATAAACCGCCGCCGCTGCGCCACCCAGATATCGTGCCCGAAGCTCTGACGTAGGGGGCAGCGTAAGCCCCGCCACCGCCACCCCATGTGCCGCGATCGACGCAGGCACCTCTGTCCCGATCCCCATCAGCGTAAAGCCGTGCCCTAGTCGCGCCAATAGCCAGCCGTCGCCCAAAGGCGCATCGGGGCAGGGCGACCCCGGCCGCGTCCGCGCGGGCATCTCTGCCTGATCCGGTCCGTTCAGCGCCGAGCCGTCATAGGTGCAAGGCAAAGACAGCCGTCCAGAGTTCACCACGGTTCGGGCAAAGGGCACTGTCTCGGCCAGTTCCAGAACGGCGTTGCGGAACATTTTCGAAACCGGTGTCTTCGGTGTGATGAAGTCCGTGGCGCGGGTGGAATTCAGGATATTCTCTTCGGCCCCATGCACCCGTTCGGCATCATAACTGTCCAAGAGCGTATCGGGGGCAACCCCTTGCACCACCAGCGCCAGCTTCCATGCCAGATTGTCCACGTCCTGAATGCCGGAATTCGCACCCCGCGCGCCGAAGGGGGAAACCTGATGCGCGCTATCGCCCGCAAAGAGCACGCGCCCATGGCGGAACCGCTCCATCCGGCGGCATTGGAAGGTGTAGATGGAACACCAATCCAGTTCGTACTCTACCCCCGGACCCAGCATCGCATCCACCCGCGCCCGAATGCGTTCAGGCTCTAACTCCTTAGCCCGATCGATGTTCCAGCCCAACTGGAAGTCGATCCTCCATATGTCGTCGGGCTGTTTATGCAGGAGTGCCGAGTCCCCGGATTTGAAATGCGGCTCGAACCAGAACCAGCGCTCAGTCGGGAAATCTGCCTTCATCTTGACGTCGGCGATCAGGAAATTGTCCTCGAAAACGCGGCCTTCAAAGCCAAGCCCGAGGATCCCCCGCACAGGGCTGCGCGCACCATCGCAGGCGATCAGCCAATCTGCCTGCAAGCTGTAGGGACCATCCGGGGTCATCACCTCAAGCGTCACGTGATCCGCGGCTTGGGTCACCGCCTCCACCCGGTTTTTTCCCCGGATTTCAATCGGTGCCCCGGCGGCCCGTGCGGCAAGGATGGCGTCATGCAGAAACTTTTCAAACCACGGTTGCTGCAAATTGATGAAGGCGGGCATCGCATGGCCACCTTCGGGCAAAAGGTTGAACTCGTAGAGCAGTCGGTCGTCATGGAAGACCTTGCCAAGGTTCCACTGCACGCCCTTTTCCAGCATGTGCGGTGCCGCACCCAATCTGTCGCAAATCTCCAGCGTCCGCTTGGCAAAGCACAGCGCGCGGCTGCCCAGTCCCGCCCCTTCATGATCATCCAGCAGCAGAACCGGCACCCCCCGCCGCCCAAGGTCAAGCGCGGTGGCAAGGCCAATTGGACCGCCGCCCACAACAATCACCCTGTGGCGCACAGGGTCGGCTGCTGTCTGATCCGGCGACTTCGCGTAAGGGTAAAGCTGGAAGGCAAGCGCATAGCGATCGGGCATGTCCTGCTTCATGGCGCCCCCCTCAACTTTGCAAGGCCGCCCACATCTCTAGATCGCGCTGCGCGGTCCAGATGCGGGGATGGGCGATGCCACGCGCTTCGTCATAGGCACGCGAAACGTTGAACGGCAGGCAGTGCTCGTAAATCGCGTAATCTTTGAATTTCGGGTCGCATTCTGCGCGGACCGCGTCCCAAGCCTCTTTCAGGGAACCGCCCCGCGCCACGATCCGCGCCACAGGCCGATAGGTGCTTTCGACGAAATCCTTCGTCCGGTCCAATGCACCATTCACCGCTGCACGGCCCACAACCGCATCGCCCCGACCCGGCGCGATGGCATCTAGGTCATAGGCCCGGATCGACTCCAGCGTTGCGCCCCACTCTTCGAAATGCCCGTCCCCGCAATAGCAGGCGGAATGCGCCTCAACGATATCGCCGGTGAACATGACGTTCTGATCCGGCACATGCACGACCGCATCCCCCGCCGTATGCGCCCGCCCCAACTGGCGAATATCCACCCGCCGCTTGCCCAACCAGACCGTCATCTTGCCGTTGAAGGTCGTCGTGGGCCAAGTCAGGCCGGGAATGCTTTCATGCCCCTGAAACAGACGCGGAAAGCGCTGAAACTCGCTGTCCCAATCTTCCTGCCCGCGTTCGGCCACCATGTTGCGCGCGGCCTCTGACATGATGATCTGCGACGCCCCGAAGGCCGATGCCCCCAGAACCCGTACCGCATGGTAGTGCGTCAGCACGACGTGGCTGATCGGCTTGTCCGTCACGCCCCGGATGCAATCGATCACCTTCTGCGCAAGGCGCGGCGTGGCCTGCGCCTCGACCACCATGACGCTGTCATCCCCGATGATGACGCCGGAATTCGGGTCCCCCTCGGCGGTAAAGGCGTAGAGCCCGTCACCAACTTCCGTAAAGCTGATCTTCTTTTCCGCAAGATCGCCCTGCGAGGCGAAAGCCTTTGCCATATCCCTGTTCCTTATCTTGCATAGGGGTCGGCCAGCGCGGGGAGAACCGTCCCCACACAGTCGCCAAACCCGATCCTGTAGCCATTTCCCCGGCAATGCCCGCGTAGGGTAAGCGTGTCGTTATCTTCGATGAACGTCCGCGTCCCACCTGCGATGGCGATGGGTTCCTTGCCACCCCATGACAGCTCTAGCAGGCTACCTCGGCTGTCCTTCGTGGGTCCCGAGATCGTTCCTGATCCCAGCAGGTCGCCCGTGTTCATGGGGCACCCGCTGGTCGTGTGATGCGCCAGTTGTTGCGCGGCGGAATAATACATCTCGGCATAATTCGTCCGCGCGATGACCGTCTCTGCGCCCCCCTCTGGCGCCAAGGTCACTTCCAGCGCGATGTCGTAAAGCATGGGGCCCGGTTCTTGTAGATGAGGCAGAAGCGGCACTTCGCGCGGGGGCGTTGATGCACGGAACGGCTCCAACGCCGCCTTCATCACGATCCAAGGCGAAATCGTCGTCGCGGTCGCCTTGGCCTGAAAAGGTCCAAGCGGCTGATATTCCCAAGCCTGTATGTCCCGCGCCGACCAATCGTTCAGCAGCACATAGCCGAAGATCATGGCATCCGCCTCTGCCACCGTCACCGGCCCCTCGGATGGCAGGCCGACCACCGCACCCATCTCTAACTCGATATCGAACCGCCGCGATGGCTGAAAGGCGGGCAGGGCATGATCGGGTCCTTTCACCTGACCCCAAGGCCGCCGAACCTGAGTTCCCGACACCACGACCGATGACGCCCGCCCGTTATATCCGATGGGAATATGCAGCCAGTTCGGTGGCAGCGCATTTTCCGCCCCCCGGAACATCGTGCCCACATTGGTCGCGTGGTGCCGCCCGGCATAGAAATCCGTGTACTCCGCCACAAGGAAGGGAAGATGGAACGCAACCTTGGCAAGCGGATGAAGGAACGGCTCCACCGCGACCCGCTCTCCCGCGCCATCCATCAGAATTTCCGTCACCCGTGCACGCAGCGACGCCCAGACCGCAGGCCCTGCCGCCATCACCTCGTTCCAGAACGGCACATCCAGAAGGGGCCCGCCGTCCAATGCGATCAGACCCGCTTCCTCCAGCCCCGTCACATCCAGAACGAAATCCCCGATCGCCATCCCGCAACGCGGCTCTTCGTCATCGCCCATGGAAAACACCCCGCAGGGCAGGTTGTTCAGCGGAAAGGGCGACTCTGCCGCATTCGCGCCCTGCACCCAAGACCGGATCAGGCCCATCTGGTTTCCTTCATTTTCTGTCTGAAACTATCCAACGGGGGTCCGGGGGTGTGAAACCCCCGGTTCTGTCATTTGACACCGGGCGTGCCGTCGAACTTCTTGTCCAGCGACTCCCAGCAATCGATGTAATCATCCTGCAAGGGCGCCGCCTTCGCCGCCCATTCCGTCAGATGCTGGGGAAAGCGCGTCTCGAACATGAAGCTCATGGTTTCGTCCAGCTTTTCAGGCTTTAGCGCGGCATTCGACGCGCCCTCAAACGCGTTCCGGTCCGGCCCATGCGGCAACATGCAATTGTGCAAGGACATGCCACCCGGCACGAACCCCTTGGGCTTCGCGTCATAGATGCCGTAGATATTGCCCATCAATTCGGACATGACGTTCTTGTGGTACCATGGTGGGCGGAAGCTGTTTTCCGCCACCAGCCAGCGTTCGCGGAACAGGACGAAATCGATATTCGCCGTCCCCTCTAGCCCCGAAGGCGCCGTCAGCACGGTAAAAATCGACGGGTCGGGATGATCGAATAGGATCGCCCCCACCGGGGAGTAGGTCCGTAGGTCGTATTTCCACGGCGCGTAATTCCCGTGCCACGCCACGACATCAAGGGGGCTATGCCCAATCTGCGTCCGGTGGAACTGCCCACACCATTTCAACACCACCGAAGAGGGCGCATCCCGATCTTCAAAAGCCGCGACCGGAGTCTTGAAATCGCGCGGGTTCGCCATGCAATTCGCACCGATCGGCCCGCGATGGGGCAGGGTGAAAGGCACCCCGTAATTCTCGCAGACAAAACCGCGCGCCGGGCCGTCCAGCACTTCGACCCTGTAAACCAGCCCGCGCGGCAGAAGTGCGATCTCCTTCGGTTCCACATCGATAATGCCAAGCTCCGTGCAGAAGCGCAGCCGCCCTTCCTGCGGGACGACCAGCAACTCGCCGTCGGCCGAGTAGAAATACTCATCCTCCATCGACTTCGTCACAAGATAGATATGCGACGCCATGCCCGCTTGAGTGTTCACATCCCCCGCTGTCGTGACCGTCCGCATTCCCGTGATCCACGTCAGATCCTCGGCTGCATGCGGCACCGGGTCCCAACGGTATTGGCCCAGCGAAATCACGTCCGGCAGCACATGCGGCGCAGATTTCCACAACGGCACATCAATCTTCTCGAACCGCGTCGTGTGCTTCACGCTGGGGCGGATGCGATAGCACCATGTCCGCTCAGGATGCGGCTTGGTGAAGGCCGATCCAGAGAGTTGTTCGGCATAAAGCCCGTAGGCGCATTTTTGTGGCGAATTCTGTCCTTGCGGCAGCGCGCCAGGCAGCGCCTCGGTTTCGAAATCATTGGCAAAACCGGGCATATAGCCCTCATACGGGCCGCTTTGCGACACCGCGCGGATCATCCCTTCGGGCAAGCTCTGGCTGGTCATGGGAACCTCCTAAGGGGCCTGCACCCCATTGAGTGGGGCAGGCCTTTCGAGTCACAGAATTAGTTGCAGGCGCAACTAAGTCAAGTTAAACCTGACTTCGATCTATGGCTTTGCAGAAGGGGCGGGCGATGTCGGACAGCATCATCCTGTGGGATTACTGGAGGTCATCTTCGGCCTATCGCATTCGTATCGCGCTGAACCTGCTTGGTCTGGTTTACCAGTCACGCCCCGTCGATCTGGTGGCGGGCGATCAACAAAGCGCCGACCATCTTGTTGCCAATCCGCAGGGTCTCGTTCCGGTGCTGGAAATCGACGGGCAGCGCCTGACCCAATCCCTCGCCATCCTTGAATACCTCGATGAAACCCGCAATGCGGGCTTTCTTCCCAAGGATCCCGCTGCCCGTGCCCATGCCCGCGCGCTCGCCTATGCCATCGCGATGGAGGTGCAACCGATCTGCAATCTGCGCGTGGCACGCCACGCTGTTTCTTTGGGCGGGTCAGCCACGATGGAAGGTTGGATGGGCCAATTCATCACGCTCGGTCTGCAAGGGTTCGAAGGGTTGCTGGCGCAAGGGCCTGACTTGCCCTTTTGCCATGGACATGCCCCCGGCCTTGCCGACCTTTGCCTTGTTCCGCAGGTTTACAATGCCCGCCGCTGGGGGGTGGACTTATCACCCTATCCGCGCCTTGCGGCCATTGCTGAACGCGCCGAGGCAATCGCTGCCTTTGCCGCGGCGCATCCGGACCGTGTGAAACCGCAGGCGTGACAGGCCGCCCGCCCTGTGCCACGGTCCAGCGATCCAAAGGACGCCGCCATGCCAGATCAAGCCGATTTCGACCTTGAACGCTTTCTGCCCTATCTCCTCAATCAAGCGGCTGAGGCGACGTCGCGATCCTTTCAAACCAGCTACAAATCCGCTTATGGCATGACCCGCACGCAATGGCGGGTGCTGGCCAACCTCGGCAAGTTCGGGTCCATGACCGCCCGCGACATCTGCACAATCAGCCATATTGAAAAGACCAAGGTCAGTCGCGCCGTCGCCGCCTTGGAAGAGCAAGGTATTTTGTCCCGCACCACCAGCCCGCAGGACCGCCGGGCCGAGTTTTTGTCGCTAACAGATGCAGGACGCGCGGTTTTTGCCGACCTCGGCAAGCGTGCCATCGCCTATGACCGGGCGCTGCGTGCCCGTCTTGGTCCGGAAATTACCGCCGAACTGGATGTCCTTCTTCGCCGCATCATCGCCGATGGCCCTCAAGGAGAAGACGCGTAGGCCATGCGGGCCAACGGACTGTACCCTTTCCGCATCCCGCTTTCTGCAAGGGGTCGCCAAAAGGCACCTTTTGCGGATATCAGGGCGCGGGTTGCGGCTTTCACCGCGGCCTGCGCGTGAAATGAACATGATGAAGATGGCAGAACAACCGCAGAGATTGTCCGTGGCCCCGATGATGGACTGGACGGATCGGCATTGCCGGGTTTTTCACCGTCTGATGACGCGCCGCGCCATGCTTTACACTGAGATGGTCACGGCGCCCGCGGTCGTGCATGGCGACCGCGACCGCCTTCTGGGCTATTCCAAGGAGGAGCATCCCATCGCCCTTCAACTGGGCGGGTCTGACCCTGCGGAATTGCGGGAGGCGGTGCGGCTTTCTGCGCCCTATGGTTACGACGAAATCAACCTGAACGTGGGCTGCCCCTCGGATCGGGTACAATCAGGCTGTTTTGGTGCCGTGCTCATGGAGCGCCCAACGCTCGTGGCTGAATGCGTGGCGGCGATGCAAGAGGAAAGCCCCGTTCCCGTCACGGTCAAATGCCGGATCGGCGTTGATGACCAGAACCCCGAAGAGGTGTTGCCCGATTTTCTGGAAAAGGTGGCAGCAGCAGGGGTAAGCCATTTCATCATCCATGCACGCAAGGCATGGCTTCAGGGCCTTTCGCCCAAGGAGAACCGCGAAATCCCGCCGCTGGATTACGCATTGGTCCGGCGCATGAAGGCGGAATTTCCGCATCTTACGATCTGCATCAACGGCGGGATTACGACGCTGGATCAGTCGCGCGCGATGCTGGAGGCCGGGCTTGATGGCGTGATGATCGGGCGCGCGGCCTATCACGAACCGGGGCGGGTGCTGATCGGGGCCGATGCGCTTTGGGGGGATGGGCCGGGCTTGGATGCCGTGGCGGTGGTCCATGCGATGCTGCCCTATATCGATCAGCATTTGGCGGGGGGTGGGCGGCTCCATCAAATCACCCGCCACATGCTAGGGCTGTTTCACGGTCAACCAGGGGCGCGTGGCTGGCGGCGCGTCCTTTCCGAAGGTGCATCGCGCCCCGGCGCGGGGGTGCGGCTTGTCGAAAAGGCCTTGGCAGAGGTGACGGTTCAGGCCGCCTGACGCCCTGCCAACGCCACCCGCGACAGGATCAGCGCCATCACCCCGCAGATCGCGATTGCTGCAAGCATGGGCATTGCGCTGCCATCGAAGAACGGTCCCGTCGCGGCGATCATCACGCCACCTGCCAGCATTTGAAGCGTGCCGCCAAGGGATGAGGCAAGGCCCGCAATCTCACCATGGTCCTCTAGCGCCATGACCATTGTCGTGGGGATGATCAGGCCAAGGCAGGCATTGGCAAGGAACAAACCGCCGATACAGACGGCAAGTGTCGCCAGCCCCATTGCCGCCAGCGCCAGCAACATCAGGGTAAACCCCGCAAAACCAAGGCTGGCCCAGCCAATCACTCGGCGCGCACCAAAGCGCATCCCCAAAACCCCCGCCGCCTGCGAAGCAGCAAAGAAGCCCAACGCGTTCACAGCGAAAGCCAGGGAAAACCCGGTCGGCGATAGGCCGAAGGCTTGTGTGTAGACGAAGGAGGCCGAGGCGATGAAGACGAAGAAACTCGCCATGCCGAAGCCGCCAAGAAAGGTCAGCCCCATGAAGACCCGGTCGCCCAATAGCCGCGCCATCCCGCGCCGCGCGGCCCGCATGTCAAAGGGCTGGCGATGTTCTGGGCGCAGCGTTTCGGGCTGGGCCAAGGCCAGCATGGCAAGGCTTAGAACCCCCGCAATCAGCAGCACGCCAAAGATTCCGCGCCAGCCTGTCACCTGCATCAGCCCCGCTCCCGCCAAGGGTGCCAGCATGGGCGAGACAGAGATGACCAGCATCACCGCCGCCATCAGCCGCGTTGCAGCATGGCCGGTATACATGTCCCTAATAATCGCGCGTGGCACCACCATCAGGGCCGCGCCTCCCAATCCCTGCACGAACCGCCCGGCAATCAGCCAATCGATTGTGGGCGCGAGCGTGCAGATCACCGACCCGACAAGGAAAATGGCCAGTCCCGCATAAAGCGGCTGTTTTCTGCCTGCCTGATCGGCCCATGGGCCATAGACCAGTTGCGCCAACCCGAAGGCGATAAAGTATGCCGTGATCGTCGTCTGCATTGCAGGCACCGACGTGCCCAAGGCGGCGCCAATCTGCGGCATGGCAGGCAGATACATATCAATGGCAAAGGGCCCGACACAGGACAAAAGGCCCAGAACAAGGGCGGGCCGCAGGATACTGTCGCGTGCGGGGGCGGGGGCGTGCATGGAAAAGGGCCTTGATCGGAAAAGAGCCGCAGCGGATACGCCTTTTCCCCAACGGGGTCCAGTGACATTCTGGCGACAAGGCGGGGGTCGGGCAGGGTAGAGGAACCATATGGCAGGGGATTTCGGCACGTGCGGCTGGCGGCGCGTGGCGGGGCGCGGGATAGCCGATTGGGCCGCCGCCGCACGCCCGATAGCAGAAACGGCCGTCACCGAAAGTGACCAGGCATGGCGCTGTGGTGGTACGTGGTTCGTGGGCCTCGACGCCCTTCCGAATGCCCCCGATGGCGCGGTGGGCGGAGTGGCGCTGCCATGGGCCGAGCTTGGCCTTGCCCCCGAACCGCTCCACCCGGCGCAGCTTTCCGTCACGCGCCCCGGCTATCCCCGGCAAGGCACGGAAGAGACGGAGGCTGCCTTCCGCTTTCGCCTGAACCGCGATGGGGCGCATTTGGACGGGCTACTTCCGGTGGGACCCGAAAAACGCCGCATGGTGAAGGAAGCGCATGGCTGGATTCTGGGCCTGCCACTTAACCCCGCCGATACGGGGGCGGCACCTCTTGTGGTCTGGGAAGGCAGCCACCGCATCATCGGCCCGGCGCTGCGCGCGGCCTTTGCCAGCTGTGAAGGCCCGCCAGAGGATCACGACATCACCAATGCCTATCAGGCCGTCCGCAGGCAGGTCTTCGACACCTGCCCCCGTGTAGAGTTGCCCGGCGCACCGGGGACGGCGGTGATCCTGCACCGTCACCTGATCCATGGGGTCGCCCCGTGGCGCGATGGAGCCACCGCCGATCCGCCGGGGCGTATGGTGGCCTATTTTCGCCCCTTGCTTTCTTCCGTGACAGACTGGCTGCGCCTCGAAGATTAAAAGCCGCCCCTTGCCACCGGGTCCCATCAGGCTCATCCTGCCCAAAAGACGGGAGGTTCGGATGGACACGGTTCCAGCACGTCGGGGGCGGGCGGTGCGTCTGGCAGCAGGGCAGGCGATCCGCATCGTGAACACCCATGGCACCCAAGTCGTTGACACATGGGCCTTCAACGCCGCTGATCCGAATGAGGTGATGTCGATGGAACATCTCCATGCCTTCCTCGGATCGGTCTTTCCCAAACAGGGCGATGCACTGGTAACCAACCGCCGCCGTCCGATCCTGATCCTTGAAGAGGATACCTCGCCCGGTCGCCATGACACGGTCATCGCGGCCTGCGACCTGCATCGCTACCAATCTCTGGGCTGCTCGGGCTATCACGACAATTGCACCGACAATTTACAGGCCGCCTTGGCCCTGATCGGCTTTCCCTGCACGCAAGTTCCCGCCCCCCTGAACCTGTGGATGAACATCCCAATTACCCCGGATGGCACCATCATCTGGGGCGAGCCGCTGTCACGCCCCGGTGACCATGTGACCCTGCGCGCGGTGATGGATTGCGTGGTGGTCATGTCGACATGTCCGCAAGATATGATCCCGATCAACGGCCGCGATTGCACACCCGTCTCGGTGCAGTTTGAGGTGCTGGAATAGCGCCATGTCCCACCCCATCCTCACGTTTCATGGCGCGGCGCGGGGAGTGACGGGGTCCTGCTTCCGGCTTCAGACGCGCCACGGCGCGGTCCTTGTTGATTGTGGAATGTTTCAGGGGTCGAAAACGGAAAAGGCGTTGAATTATCGCCCCTTTCCCTTTGATGTCCGGCAGATCGACGCTGTTCTTTTGACCCATGCCCATATCGATCATTCGGGTCTTCTTCCCAAACTGGTGAAGGATGGCTTTTCCGGTCCGATTCACGCCACCCCCGCCACTGTGGACCTTTGTGGCGTGATGCTGCCCGACAGCGCCCATATTCAGGAAAGCGAGGTTGAAATGCTCAACCGTCGCAACCGACGGCGCGGCGGCGAAGAGGTCACGCCCATCTATGACGGGCGCGACGCGGCACGCACTCTGGAACGCTTTCGTGGCCATCCATTGGGTGACTGGGTGCAGGTCATCCCCGGCCTGCGCGCGCGGTTCTGGAACGCAGGCCACCTTCTTGGGTCCGCCTCCGTAGAGGTGGAAATTTCCGATCCCTCCCTTCGCTTGCTGTTTTCGGGCGATATTGGGCCGGACAGCAAACTGCTCCAGCCCGATCCCGAAGGGCCAACGGGCATGGATTACGTCATCTGCGAAAGCACCTATGGCGATGTGGACCGCGTCGATGCAAGCGCCCCCGCGCGCCGCGCCATGCTGCGGGATGCGGTCAAGGCGGCGTGGCGTGAGGATGGGGTTCTTCTGATCCCAACTTTCGCCGTGGAACGCGCACAGGAACTCATCGCCGACCTGACCACGATGATGATGGCGGGCGACATTCCCTTCTGCCCTATCCATGTCGACAGCCCCATGGCGGGAAAAGCCACAGCCATTTTCCGCCGCCATGCCGCCGAACTTGAGAACGGCCGCGCGCTGGTTCATGGTTTGCAGGATCATCACCTGCGCTTTACCGAAACCGTCGAACAGTCGCGCGCGCTGGCCCATGCAAGGGGCTTTCATATCATCCTTGCCGCCTCTGGCATGTGCGAGGCGGGGCGCATCCGCCATCACCTGAAGAATTGGCTCTGGAAGGAGGAGGCAACGCTTCTTCTGGTGGGTTATCAGGCAGAGGCGACGCTGGGTCGCCTTTTGCAGGATGGCGCGCATGAGGTGCGGATTCAGGGCGAAGCCTTTCCCGTCCGCGCGCATATCCGGTCGATCGACCTTTATTCCGGCCATGCCGACGGACCGGAATTGGTGCAATGGGTTGCGGAACGCCTGCCGATCCGGGCGGGGGTCTTTCTTACGCATGGTGAGGAAGAGGCGATGTCAGGCCTTGCCGCCCGGCTGGCACCCCGTATTCCCGCCGAACGTCTTTTCATGCCCGCTTTGGATGACAGCTTTGACCTGACCCCTGATGGCCCAATCCGCCGCGCCGGAGAGGGGCCGCCGCGCCTTGCCCCCGAACAGGTGGCGCGGATGGATTGGCACAATGATGTGTCGCGGCTCATGCTGGATATTGACGAGGCTCTGCGTGCCACAACGGATGAGCGTGGTCGATCTGTCCTCATTCGCCGCCTTCGCCGCGCGCTAGAAGAAGGCGACAGCCTGCCACCCCCACGCCAAACGCACCGCCGCAGGCATTGACGGGATTGCCCCTTGCCCTTGCTTACCCCTTTGCGCCAAAAGGGGCCGCTTTCAGGAAAGGGTTTCCCTCATGGCGCAGGGCTTCGGCTTCACGCTTCAGGCGACGGATGGCAAGGCGCGCACGGGCGTGATTCAAACGACAAGGGGCGAAATTCGTACCCCCGCCTTCATGCCCGTGGGTACGGCGGCGACGGTCAAGGCGATGCTACCCGATAGCGTGCGCGCCACAGGGGCCGATATCCTTTTGGGCAACACATACCACCTGATGCTGCGACCCACCGCCGAACGCATCGCGCGGCTTGGGGGTCTGCATCGCTTCATGAACTGGGATCGCCCGATCCTCACCGATAGCGGCGGATTTCAGGTCATGTCGCTGGCCTCGCTTCGCAAACTGACCGAGGAGGGGGTGCGGTTCTCCTCGCATATCGACGGGTCACGCCACATGCTGACCCCCGAACGCAGCATGGAGATCCAGCGCCTTCTTGGGTCCGACATCGTGATGTGTTTTGACGAATGCCCTGCACTTCCGGCCACGGAAGACGAGGTCGCGAAATCCATGCGGCTGTCCATGCGATGGGCGCAGAGGTCGCGCGATGCCTTTGGGGACCGTCCGGGGCACGCGCTTTTCGGCATCATGCAAGGCGGCGTCACGCGTGAGTTGCGCGAAGAGTCGGCCAGCGCGCTGCAACAGATCGGCTTTGACGGCTATGCTGTGGGTGGTCTTGCGGTGGGCGAGGGGCAAGAGGCGATGTTCTCTGTCCTTGACTATGCACCGGGTTTCCTGCCGCAAGATAAGCCGCGTTATCTGATGGGTGTGGGCAAGCCCGACGATATCGTCGGGGCCGTCGAACGCGGGATCGATATGATGGACTGCGTCCTTCCCTCCCGTTCAGGGCGCACCGGGCAGGCTTGGACACGGCGCGGGCAGGTCAACATCAAGAACGCCCGCCATCAGGATGATCCACGCCCCTTGGACGAAGACTGCACCTGTCCTGCCTGCACGGGCTATTCCCGCGCCTATCTGCACCATGTGTTCAAAGCGGGCGAGATGATTTCGGGAATGCTGCTGACATGGCACAACCTGCATTACTATCAGGAATTGATGCAGGGTCTGCGGGATGCAATCGCTGCCGGACGCTTGCAGGCCTTCGTGGCTGACTTCCATGCGACCCGCGCGGCGGGCGATATCGAGCCGCTCTGACAGGCCAGTCCGGCCCGCCCGCTAAACCAAGCGCAAAACCGGTCGTCACTCCCTTCATGAGAGTGGGACCCGGATTGCGCGGGGCAGATGTGGCATTGCCACCAGTGGGGCCAGAGGATGACAGGCCAAGATTTCTCGCGCCGCTGCGGCCCCGCCGCGCGCCCCGCAACCGGGGCTGCCCCCTTTGCAGCGGATGAGATTTTCTTTTCCCGCACCGATGAACGCGGTGTCATCTGCGCCTTCAACGATGTTTTCCTGCGTATTGCCGATTACACGGCCGCCGATCTGATTGGCGCACCGCACCGGATCATCCGCCATCCCGACATGCCCAAGGGCGTCTTTCACCTCCTGTGGGAGGGGATAAAGGCCGGCCATCCTATTGGCGCCTATGTCAAGAACCGCGCCCGTGACGGGCTGTTCTACTGGGTCTACGCCCTCGTCACCCCGATCGACGGCGGCTATCTCTCCGTCCGCATCAAACCCTGCGGCGATCTTCTGCCGGTGGTTGAGGCGGAATATGCAGCGCTTTTGGCGGCCGAGGCGGCAGGCCTGTCACCCGCCGACTCTGCCGCCACCCTCTGCGCACGCCTTGCCACCCTAGGCTTTCCCAGCCATGCGGCCTTCCAGACCGAGGCGCTGTTGCGCGAAATGCAGGCCCGCCGCGCCGCGCAAAGCCAAGGCCCCGACCGTGGGCTTGAGGCGCTGCATCGCATGGGGGCCGCCCTGCGCGCCTTGCGCGATGAGGTGGCAGCGCTGCACCGCATCTTGCGCGGGGCGGGGCTGCTTACGGCCAATATGCGGCTTGTTGCGGCCAAACTGGCCGAAGGCCGCCAAACGATTGGCGAAATTGCCCGCAGCTATGGCATCGCGTTGGATGAGATGCAGGCCCATGTCGCAGGGCTTGCCGCTTTGGCGCGCCCCGAAGGCCAACATGCCGCCTGCCCCGAGGAGCGGGCGCTTTTCCTTCTTTGCGCTGCGCGGCTGATGGATCAGGTTTGCACCGATTTCCAAAACGCTCCGGCCGCGCTGGAAGGCGTGGATCATGGGGCCGAGGCCGCGATCCTTGCCGCTGTCGCCACCCGCTATGCCGATGAGGCCCGCCCGGCGCTGGAAGACCTTGGTCAAGAGGCGCGGCATCTGCGTCGCGATGTTGAGTTCCTGCGCCGTCAGGTCGTGGGCCTTTCCACCGTTCGCATCGCCTGCCGTGTGGAAAGTGGGATGTTGCGCCAGCAATCGGCAGGTCTGGAGACCATCATCGGGCGCATCGACGATTTGCAACAGGCGATCTTCGGCGCGCTCGACCAGATCGACGGGGCGTGTCAGGGCGCCAGCGCGGCCTTCCGCGATTGGCAGATAACCGCGCCGATGGCAGGGCAGGGCGACCGCAGCGCCGCTTGATCAGGCCCCTCGCAGCTGTCGTCGGCACGCTTTATGCAAACGGGTTACATCCGGACGGGCCACCTGTCGCAGATCCGTCAGACCAAAGCCCGCTTGCCCCTGTCCGGGGAGAGGCGCAGTATGGAGGCAAGGATGACGTGAAGGCGTGGTTGACTCGCCCCCGACGGACCACCAGATATGGATGCCGAACAGGGGAAGGCCGCGCGCTGCCGATGACCGGGGCCAGTGCCTTCCTGCCAGACAAGGAAAGATAATGAGCGATACTCTCTCCCCCAGCTATCCGGTGCTTCCGCTCCGCGATATCGTGGTCTTCCCGCATATGATCGTGCCGCTTTTTGTCGGGCGTGAAAAATCCGTGCGGGCTCTGGAAGAGGTTATGGCCGATGACAAGCAGATCCTGCTGTCGTCGCAGATAGACCCTTCTGTTGATGACCCCGGCACCGATGCCATCTACCGCGTCGGCGTCCTTGCCAATGTGTTGCAACTTCTGAAACTGCCCGACGGAACGGTTAAGGTTCTGGTCGAAGGCAAAAACCGCGTCCGGATCACAGAGTTCCTGTCGAACGAACGCTTTTTTGAGGCGCGCACGGCGCCTCTGACCGAAACCCCCGGCGACCCGTCCTCGGTCGAGGCGCTGATCCGTGCGGTGGGCGAGGAATTCGAACGCTACGCCAAGATCAAGAAGAACATCCCCGAAGAGGCGCTTGCCGCCGTGGCCGAAACGCGCGAATCCGCGCGGCTGGCTGATCTTGTCGCGGGTCATTTGGGTGTGGATGTCGGCCAGAAACAGGACATTCTGGAAACGCTTGACGTGGCCGAACGCCTCGAAAAGGTCTATGGCCATATGCAGGGCGAAATGTCGGTCCTGCAGGTCGAGAAGAAGATCAAATCCCGCGTCAAGACCCAGATGGAAAAGACGCAGCGGGAATATTACCTCAATGAACAAATGAAGGCGATCCAGCGCGAGTTGGGCGATGGCGAAGACGGCCAGAACGAAATCGCTGAACTCGAAGAGCGTATCCGCAAGACGGCCTTCTCGAAAGAGGCCCGGGAAAAGGCAGAAGCAGAGCTGAAAAAGCTCAAGTCCATGTCGCCCATGTCGGCTGAGGCCACCGTGGTGCGCAACTACCTCGATTGGCTCTTGGGTGTGCCGTGGGGCGTGAAGTCGCGTGTGAAGAAGGACCTCTTCAAGGCGCAGGCCGTTTTGGACAAGGACCATTACGGACTGGAAAAGGTCAAGGAACGCATCGTCGAATACCTTGCTGTGCAAGCCCGGTCCACCAAGCTGCGCGGGCCCATCCTCTGCCTTGTCGGCCCTCCGGGCGTCGGCAAGACCTCGCTTGGTCGTTCTGTGGCCAAGGCCACGGGGCGGGAATTCATCCGCATCTCGCTGGGCGGTGTGCGGGACGAATCCGAAATCCGGGGCCACCGCCGCACCTATATCGGTTCTATGCCCGGAAAGATCATCCAGGCGCTGAAGAAGGCCAAGACCACCAACCCGCTTATCCTGCTGGATGAGATCGACAAGATGGGTCAGGACTTCCGCGGTGACCCGGCCAGCGCGATGCTTGAGGTGCTGGACCCCGAACAGAACGCGACCTTCGTGGACCACTATCTTGAAGTGGAATATGACCTGTCGAACGTGATGTTCATCACTACGGCGAACTCCTACAACATGCCGGGCCCCCTGCTGGACCGGATGGAGATCATTTCGCTTGCGGGCTATACCGAGGATGAAAAACGCGAGATCGCCAAGCAGCACCTGATCCCGAAGCAGATCGAAGGACACGGCCTGCGCAAGGGCGAATTCAAGGTGACCGACACGGCGCTGACCGAAGTCATCCGCACCTACACCCGTGAGGCAGGGGTGCGGAACCTTGAACGCGAAATTGCGAAACTGGCCCGGAAGGCGGTGACCGAGATCGTCAAGAAACAGGGCAAGGCCGTCGAGGTCACGCCCGAAAAGCTTGAAGATTATCTGGGCGTAAAGCGTTTCCGCTATGGTTTGGCCGAGAAGGAAGATCAGGTCGGCGTCGTCACGGGCCTTGCATGGACTTCGGTCGGCGGTGACCTTCTGTCGATCGAGGCGCTCAAACTCCCCGGCAAGGGGCGGATGAAAACCACCGGCAAGCTTGGCGATGTGATGAAGGAATCAATCGAGGCGGCGGCATCCTATGTCCGCTCCATCAGCCCCGAATTGGGGGTGAAACCGCCGAAATTTGAAACCATCGACATCCATGTCCACGTGCCGGAAGGGGCCACCCCCAAGGACGGGCCTTCGGCGGGTCTGGCGATGGTCACCTCCATCGTGTCGGTCCTGACGGGCATTCCGGTGCGCAAGGATATCGCCATGACGGGCGAGGTCACCTTGCGTGGCAATGCGTTGGCCATCGGTGGGCTGAAGGAGAAACTGCTCGCCGCGCTGCGGGGTGGGATCAAGACGGTGCTGATCCCGGAAGAGAACGCCAAGGATCTTCCCGAAATCCCGGAAAATGTGCGCGAAGGGCTCACCATCATTCCGGTCAGCCATGTCAAAGAGGTGTTGCACCACGCCCTTGTCCGTGCCCCCGAACCGGTGGAATGGGACGAGGCCGCAGAAGAGGCGGCGGCAGCGGCGGCCAAGGCCGCAGCCGATGCCGCGCCTTCGCAGGTCGCACACTGATCCCGTAGGATGGGCGATACCGCCCGTCTTGCACGATAAAGCGAAGGGCGGGCCGCAAGGCCCGCCCTTTTCGCACACTCTCCAATCGTCACTGTGGCATTGCCCGCCCATCCCGGCTAACCTGATCCAACCGGCGGCAGGCGCCGGCTATTCCAGCAGGGCAGTTCCGTTCATGGCCACCAGTATCGCCAAGAAGAAATCCTCCACCCCGAAATCCCCCACAGCCAAACCAACCGTGAAGGCAATCATTTCGGCCCCCAAAGTGGCGGTCCCCGACATGCCTTCGCTTGTCGCCGAGGCCTCGGTCGAGGCCGTCGAAGCTGAACCCAAATCCGCAGCGCCTCAGTTGAAGAAGAAAGACTTGATCGCCCGTGTCGTTGCCGCAATGGACGGCAAGAAGAAAGGGCAGGTGAAGGAGATCGTCGAGGCCACCCTTGCCGCCTTGGGCGAAGCGCTGGCCAATGGCGAATCCCTCAACCTTCCCCCCTTTGGACGCGCCCGCATCGCGCGGCAAAAAGGCGAAGGAAAGACGTCTTCCATGACCGTCAAACTGCGCGGCGCAGGCGAGAAAAATGCATCCAAAGGCCCGAAACAGGCCCTTGCAGAGGCAGGCGAAGACGACTAAACACCCCGCCATTGGGCGATTAGCTCAGCGGTAGAGCGCTTCGTTCACATCGAAGATGTCAGCGGTTCAAATCCGTTATCGCCCACCATCGTTTTCCGGCAAAAGGCGTCGCGCAAGCGACGCCTTTTCGCTTTGCGTCTGGACAGGGGGCTGCCTTTTCCCTTGCCGCCCCTGCTGCCTTTCGGCTAAAGCCCTGTCCGCACGGGTGGTTAGCTCAGTTGGTAGAGCGTCTCGCTTACACCGAGAATGTCGGGGGTTCGAGTCCCTCACCACCCACCATCCACCCCTTTCCTTTTCCCCCACGGCCGGTTGATACTGCCGCGACTTCGCGCAGGCAGATTGATGACCGACACCGCCCTTGGCCCGCTTCTCGACAGCCCCCCGCCCGTGATGGATGTGGCTGATGTGGCGGCGCTTTTGTTGCGGCATTGGGACCTGACCGGGGCGCTTTCACCGCTGACTTCGGAACGCGACCTGAACCATCGCCTTGACGCGCCGCATGGCCGTTTCGTGGTCAAGATCGGAAACCGCGCCGAAGACCCTGCCGTGACGCGCATGCAAACCCGCGCCCTCCGCCATGCCGCCGCTGCCGACCCTTCGCTGCCCATCCCACGCGTAGTGGCGACGGGGCAAGGGGCGGATGACATCCGCCTGCCCGGGGGCGAGGTGATGCGCGTTCTGACTTGGCTGGACGGCGCGCCGCTCGCAGGCCTTCCATACAGCCCCGCGCAGGCCGTGGGCGTCGCCCGGTTAGGCGCAGGGCTGGCCCGCGCACTGCGTGGCTTCACAGACCCCGCCGCTGACCACATCCTTCAATGGGACATTCGTCACGCCCTGCGCCTGCGCCCGCTGCTGCCGCATGTGGCCGATCTGCGTCTTCGTGGTCTTTGTAGCCGCACGCTTGACGCCTTTGAGGCGCGGGTGATCCCTGCCTTACCCCATCTGCCATGGCAGGTGATCCATGGCGACCTTAATCCGCATAACCTTTTGGGTGATCCTTCTGCTCCGGATCAGGTAACCGGCATCCTTGATTTTGGCGATATGGTCCGCACCCCTCGCCTTTGCGATGCTGCCATCGCCGCCGCCTATCAGATCGACGCTGACCGTGCCGAGGAAAGCCTTGCCGCCTTCAGCGAAGCATGGGCCGAAATCGACCCCTTCACCGATCAAGAGGCCACGCTCTTGCCCCTGATGGTTGCGTCGCGGATGGTAACGACACTGGCCATCACGGCCTTTCGTGCCGCCCGCTATCCCGAAAACGCTGCCTATATCCTACGCAACGCACCCTCTGCCACGGTGGGGCTGGTGGCGCTTGCCCCTCTGCTTGAACTGGACACCCAGACATGACCCGCGATCCCGGAACATCCGACCCGATGCCCAATGCCTTTGTCCCCGGTCAGGGTGCCTTGGGGCCGGTGGAAACTGCCATGGTCGCCCGCCGTCAAAGCCTCCTTGGGCCCGCGTATCGGTTGTTTTACGAAACCCCCGTCCATCTGGTGCGGGGGCAGGGGGTCTGGCTCTATGATCCCGATGGGAATGCCTATTTGGACACCTATAACAACGTGGCCAGCGTGGGCCATGCCCATCCCCGCGTGGTGTCCGCGATGGCGGAACAGGCTGCGACACTCGCGACCCATACCCGCTATCTGCATGACGGAGTGCTGGCCTATGCAGAGCGACTGCTTGGGCATTTCCCGGCGCCCCTGACGCATGTGATGTTCACCTGCACAGGGTCCGAGGCGAATGATCTGGCCCTGCGCATCGCCCGTGCGGCCACTGGAGGTACCGGGGTGATCGTCACGGCAAACGCCTATCATGGGGTTACGGCCAGCGTGGCCGAATGCTCCCCCTCATTGGGGCGCGGCGTGCCACTTGGCCCCCATGTCCGGGCGATCCCCGCACCAAATCCCCATGCCGCCGATCCCGCTGCCACCTTCGCTGCCGATGTGCAGGCCGCCATTGACGATCTTCAACGCCACGGCATCAAACCCGCCCTCCTGATGGTGGACACGGTCTTTTCCTCTGACGGGCTTTTCACCGACCCCACCACGGTCCTTGCCCCCGCCGCCGCCGCCATTCGTTCCGCTGGTGGGCTTTTCCTTGCCGATGAGGTGCAGCCCGGCTTTGGGCGCATGGGCGCGGCTATGTGGGGTTTTCAGAGGCATGGCGTCCTGCCCGATATGGTGAGCTTGGGCAAACCCATGGGCAATGGCTACCCCGTCGCGGGGCTTGTCCTGCAACCACCCGTCATCGCCGAATTCGGGCGGGCGGCGCGCTATTTCAACACCTTCGGCGGCAATGCCGTCGCTGCCGCCACGGCTATGGCCGTGCTGTCGGTGATCGAGGACGAAGGCCTTATGCAGAACGCCGCCCAGACCGGGGCCATGTTCCGTAAAGGACTTGAGGCACTGGCAAAAGACTACGCCGCCCTTGGCGATATCCGCGGCGCGGGTCTCTTCCTCGCTGCTGATATCGTGACCGATGGCCAGCCCGACCGCGCCCGCGCCGCGCTTCTCGTGAATGCCCTTCGCGAGGAACGCATCCTCATTTCCGCCACCGGGGCTGAGGGCAACACGCTCAAGATCCGCCCCCCTCTTGTCTTTTCGGAAGACAACGCGGCGTTTTTCCTTGATCGCCTCTCCAAGATCCTGAACCGCGGCCTTTGACCTGTGCCGCACTGCACAGACCCCGCGCGCCACCAAGGGGTGACGCAGCGGCGCACAGTACCTATCCTTGAGGCCTGCAAAGCCCGGAGGCCGCAATGAGCTGGAACCCCGCCCTCGACCCCACCATCCCGATTGGCGACGCCGTCGATGCGATCGAGGCTGTCATCGTCCCGCGCGCCCGCGATTTGGGCGGGTTTGAGGTGCGCCGTGCGCTGCCATCGGTCGAGCGGCAAATGGTCGGCCCGTTTATCTTCTTCGATCAGATGGGTCCGGCTGAATTTCTGACAGGGCAGGGGATCGACGTTCGCCCCCACCCGCATATCGGGCTGGCCACGGTCACCTATCTTTTGAAGGGCCGCATGCATCACCGTGACAGCCTTGGCACCGATCAATGGATCGAGCCGGGGGCGGTGAACCTGATGATGGCAGGCCATGGCATCACCCACTCCGAACGCACGGATGGTGAGATGCGCACGAGGCCCCATGCCATGTTTGGCCTGCAAACATGGCTGGCCTTACCGCAAAAGAACGAAGATGACCCGGCGGCCTTCCTGCATGCGCCTGCCGCGCTGTTGCCAGAGCTTGAGGGCGAAGGAAAACAGGTGCGCCTGATCCTTGGCCATGCATGGGGGGAACGGGTGCCGGTGGATACGCCTTCGGAAGTATTTTATGCAGATGCCACCCTTGCGCCCGGCGCGGCGCTCCCGTTGCCGGACGATCACGAAGATCGCGGGATCTATATTCTGTCGGGAGAGGTGACGGTGGGGGGACAGACCTTCCCCGCAGGGCAAATGCTGGTCTTCCGGCCGGGTGACCGAGTCTCGGTCAAGGCGGGCGCTGAGGGGGCGCGGATCATGCTTTTGGGTGGGGCCACGATGGATGGACCGCGCCATATTTGGTGGAACTTCGTCGCCTCAAGCAAGGAACGGATCGAGGCTGCGAAAGAGGCGTGGCGCGCCGGCGACTGGGCGCATGGGCGTTTCCGCCTGCCACCGGGGGATGACGCGGAATTCATTCCGGCGCCGTAAGCGGTTTCTGACGCAGAAACCGCAACGGAATTTGACACAAATTCCGTATGTTAGGCGTGGCGATCTGGCAGGTCTGAGACGGGAAGCCTCCTGCGTTTCCGGCCGTTTTTTGCGTACAAAAATCGCTGCGAAATCTGCGCCAGATTTCGGTTCCCGCACTTCACCCTGAAATTTCCCCAATCCTCGCTTGACGCCGCCCGCGCCCTTCCGTAATACCCCCACACGTTCGGGAAGCCGGGCGGTGGACACGCGGTTGTAGCTCAGTCGGTTAGAGTACCGGCCTGTCACGCCGGGGGTCGCGGGTTCGAGCCCCGTCAACCGCGCCACCGCCCGCTTCCCCGAATGTGACCAGCGCGGTTGTAGCTCAGTCGGTTAGAGTACCGGCCTGTCACGCCGGGGGTCGCGGGTTCGAGCCCCGTCAACCGCGCCACTTCACCACAGATGCAAGAAGATGAATGCGTGTTACGCCCATCGCAAAGATGAGGTGTTCCATGCAATGGCTTGACCAAGTTCCCTTTTCCGTCGCGCTTCTGGCGGCGTTGACGCTTGGCCTCGCGCCGTTTTTTCCCGAACCGCATATCTGGGAAAAGCTGAAGATGCTGGCCGGTGGCACGCTGAGCCGTCCGATTGATATCTTTGACCTTGCCCTGCATGCCTTGCCATGGGCGATCCTGCTGGCCAAGCTGGCGCGGATGGCCCTGGCGCGCAGCTAGGGCCGTGCGGCGGATTAATCCTGCGCCTTTTCAAGGATTTGGCCGATAACGCCTGTGCCCTGTTTTGTGCCGGGTTTTGTGCAGCAAACTGTGGGCACGCAGCGCACGCTGCTGTCACGTTAACCTTAACGGGGGATGAAGGGCGGATCAGAGTTTCATGCGATAGCGGACATGCCCATCCGTCTTGACGAAACGATCATAGAGCCGCCGCGCCACCACGTTTTCCTCATCCGTATGCCAGTAGAGTCGCTGCCAGCCATTCGCCTTGGCGATCTTGATCAGATCGTTCAGCAGGCGCTTGCCGATCTTCTTTCCCCGCGCCTCGGGCGCGAGGTAAAGGTCTTCAAGATAGCAGTCATCCCCGATCACCCAGGTTGAGGGGTGGTGCAGGTGGATGGCAAATCCCACCATCTGCCCTGCGTCGAAGGCCAGCCGCGCCTTGACGGGCGAGGCTGGGTCCATCAGTCGCGCCCATGTGGCATTGGTGACTTCGGGGGCCAGCGTCACCTCGTAGAAGGCAAGGTATTGGTCCCACAGCTTGCGCCATCCCGCCTCATCGGCAGGCCCGGCATCCCGGATCACAATGGTCATGCCAGCCTCGCCAAGACGCGCGCCCAAGACCGGATTCCCTTGTGGAAGCAGTCGAGGTCGTATTTTTCGTTCGGGCTGTGGATTTGGTCATCATCCCGGCCAAAGCCGATCAGCATCGCGTCCATTCCCAGCACGGTCTTGAAATAGCCGGCAATCGGAATCGATCCGCCCGATCCCACAAAGGCTGCGGACCGCCCCCATTCGTCGGTCAGGGCCTGCCGTGCCGCCTCGAATGCCGGATCGTCGATTTCCATAACGGATGCGGGCGAGCCTTCGATGCCGTCATGCCAGATGATCTCGCAATCCCCAGGGATTTGCGCCTCGGCCCAGGCGCGGAAGGATTTCAGCACTTTTTCCGGGTCCTGTTTTGAAACCAAGCGGAAGCTGACCTTGGCATGCGCCTCACCCGGCAGGACGGTTTTGAAGCCCGCGCCGGTATAGCCGCCCCAGATGCCATTCACCTCGGCCGTGGGGCGGGACCAGATCATCTCAAGCGGCGTACGGTCCACCTCGCCCGCAGGCAGGGAAAGGCCGACATCGCCGAGATATTTGCCATGGTCGAAGGCCAAGGCCTGCCACTGGCTGCGCAGCGCATCGGGCAGTTCGGCCACATCGTCATAAAAGCCGGGCACCTGCACGCGGCCCTGGTCATCATGCAGGCCCGACAAGAGGCGCGTCAGGACATGAATCGGGTTCCGTGCCAGCCCGCCATACATGCCGGAATGCAGGTCGCGCGATGCGGCGCGGATGGTGAATTCCGCCTTGCACAGGCCCCGTAGCATGGTGGTGATCGCGGGCACCGCGTCTTCGAACAGCCCCGTGTCGCAAATCAGCGCAAGGTCGGCGCGCAACTCATCTGCGTTTTCCTCCATGAAGGGGATCAGGGAAGGGGAACCCGATTCCTCTTCGCCCTCTAGAAAGATCGTGAGTTTGCAGGGCAGGGTGCCATGCACCGCTTTCCAGGCCCGGCAGGCCTCAAGGAAGGTCATAAGCTGGCCCTTGTCATCCGACGATCCGCGCGCCCGGATGACCTTGCCCTTGGCGGTATCCTCGATCGCCGGATCAAAGGGATCGCGTGCCCAAAGCTCCAAGGGATCGACGGGTTGCACGTCGTAATGGCCGTAAAACAGAAGATGCCGCCCTCCGGTCCCGCCATGCGCCACCACCATCGGATGGCCCGGCGTGGGGCGGCTTGCGGCGTCAAAGCCCAAGCTGCGCAGGTCTTCCACCAACCAATCCGCGGCCTTGGCGCAATCGCCCTTATAGGCCGGATCGGTGGAGATGGAGGGGATGCGCAACACCTCCATCAACCGATCCAGCGACGCAGGCAGATCGGCATCTATCCGGGCCAATACGGCGTCAAGGCTCATCGGTCTGTCTCCTCATTGTGATGCGCGCGCCGACCCTATCAGCACTTCTGCCCCTGTCCAGACCCGCCCGTCCGCGCTAGAACACCTCCCCGAAGCGCCGTTCCTTTCAGGGGAGTCACATCTTATGTTCCGCCCGGTTGCCGTTGCCAGCCTTGCCGCCCTCTCTCTGTCTGCGCCGGTTTCGGCGCAAACCGTTACGGGGGATGATGCGATGGCCCTGCTTTACGTGCCGAAGGTGGCAGAGGTGGTCATCACCGAAGGCGCGCTGCCGAAGGATGAGGCGAAGATGCTGGCCATGGTGGCCAAGGATCAACCTTATTACGCGGCGATTGCGATATCGCCCGATGAAGGTCTGATGTCCGAGGCGACTATGGCCGCCGCCAATCATCATACCGTCGAAGCGGCCAGTGGGATCGCGCTGGCGCAATGCAATGCAAAGAAAAAGGGTGCGGCAGATTGCGTGATCGTGGCGACTGTCCGGCCCGAAGGATGGGAGGCGCGGCCTTTGCAGCTGTCCTCCTCGGCGACCGAGGATTTCGTTGCGAATCAAGGGGCTGCGCTTGCACTTTCGGCCGCAACGGGGGCCTGGGGCATTGGGGCGTCACCCGATGAGGCGCTGGCTGCCTGTGCCGCCAAGCAAGAGGCCGCGACCGATTGCACGGTTGCCATCACGCAATGACTGCGGCATCACGGCCCAAGACCGCCCCTTAAACCGGGCGGTAATTGATGCATATCAAGGTCGGCAATAGACTTTCGTCCGAGAATTCGGCGGACTTTTGCCGGAACATGTTTCCTCGTCTGATCCGTATAGATCGGGTGGGGCACAGGCGCACTGACGACGGCGGAAGGACGCCGGATAGGAGACGCGATGAATTACGAAGCTGCGCTGGATGCCAGCCTGCAACGACTGCATGACGAAGGCCGCTACCGGACCTTTATCGATATCGTGCGCAAGCAGGGCCATTTCCCGCAGGCGGTTTGGCGTCGTCCCGACGGGTCGGAGCGCGATATCACCGTGTGGTGCGGCAATGACTACCTTGGCATGGGCCAGCACCCCGAAGTTCTGGCCGCGATGCATGAGGCGTTGGATGCCACCGGCGCTGGGTCGGGGGGCACGCGCAACATTTCGGGCACCACGATCTATCACAAGCGGCTGGAGTCCGAGCTTGCCGATCTGCATGGCAAAGAGGCGGCGCTGGTCTTTTCCTCGGCCTATATCGCCAATGATGCCACGCTTTCCACGCTGCGCACGCTGTTTCCTGGGCTGATCATCTATTCCGACGCGCTGAACCACGCCTCGATGATCGAAGGGGTGCGGCGCGGGGGCGGGGCCAAGCGCATCTTCCGCCACAATGACGTGGCGCATCTGCGGGAATTGCTGGCAGGCGACGATCCGGCGGCGCCCAAGTTGATTGCCTTTGAATCGATCTATTCGATGGATGGCGATTTTGGCCCGATCAAAGAGATTTGCGATCTGGCGGATGAGTTCAACGCGCTGACCTATATCGACGAGGTGCATGCCGTGGGCATGTATGGCCCGCGCGGGGCGGGGGTGGCCGAGCGTGATGGTCAGATGCATCGCATCGACATCATCAACGCGACCTTGGCCAAGGCCTATGGCGTCTTCGGCGGCTATATCGCGGCGAGCGCGAAGATGGTGGATGCGATCCGGTCCTATGCGCCGGGCTTCATCTTTACCACCTCGCTGCCGCCCAGCGTGGCGGCGGGGGCGGCGGCTTCGGTGCGCGTTCTGAAAACCGCGCAGCATCTGCGCGATGCCCAGCAGCTGCATGCCCGTATCCTGAAGATGCGGTTGAAGGGGTTGGGCCTGCCGATCATCGACCATGGCAGCCATATCGTGCCCGTCCATGTCGGCGATCCGGTGCATTGCAAGATGCTGTCGGACATGCTGCTGGACCAGTATGGTATCTATGTCCAGCCTATCAATTTTCCGACAGTGCCGCGCGGCACGGAACGCCTGCGCTTTACCCCTTCGCCCGTTCATGATCCCAAACAGATCGACCATCTGGTGAAGGCGATGGATGCGCTTTGGCGGCAATGTGCGCTGAATCGTGCCGAGGTTTCCGCGTAACCCTTTCTGCACATGCAGAATCGCTTGCTCCGTGTTAAGTTATCCTCAATAGGAAGAAACATGAGTCGCGCGTTTTGCGGCTTGGGGATTCGGGGCAGTGATGGGGCAGTTTGCATGATCGGGCGGAGGTCGAAGCCTTCGACGCCAGAGGTCGACAAGCCCAAGGGTTTTGACGATTTCGAACTGCGACTCGGCGACCTCATGCGTGGGGAACGCGCCACGCTGGGCAAATCCCTGCTGGATGTGCAGCGCGAACTGAAGATCAAGGCCACCTATATCGCCGCCATCGAAAATGCCGATGTGTCGGCCTTTGAAACCCAAGGTTTCGTTGCCGGATACGTTCGGTCCTATGCGCGTTACCTTGGCATGGACCCGGATTGGGCCTTCCAGAAATTCTGCCATGAGGCGAATTTCACCGTCGCCCACGGCATGAGTGCGGCGGCCTCTTCGGCCACGATTACGGCCAAGCGCAGCAGCCTTGATTTTGGCGATCCGCTGGCCAATCCCAACGCCAGCTTCGTGCCGCGCGGTGAGACGCTGTTTGCGCGGATCGAACCGGGGGCCGTGGGATCTGTCATGGTGCTTGCCGCGCTGATTGGCGCGATCGGCTATGGCGGCTGGTCCGTGCTTCAGGAAGTGCAGCGCGTGCAGCTTGCCCCCGTGGATCGCGCCCCCGCCGTGGTGGCCGAGATCGATCCGCTTGCCGGTGTCCAGCCGGTTGCCCCGCTTGTGGCGCAGGCCCCGGCCGTGGCTGGTACGGACGCGGTAGACGGCGCGATGGCAGAGGCCGATACATCGGCCCGCCCCGATTTGATGGATCGGCTTTATCGCCCGCAGGCGCTTGATGTGCCGGTGATGGTGTCGCGCGACGGTCCGATTGCGGCCATCGACCCACGGGAAACCGGAACGCTTGCCACGCCCGGCGCGGCGGCCATCGCTTCGGCCGTGGATGATGCACTGGCGGTTGCTTTGGATAGCGGCGTGCAGGTGCTTGCGGATGCGGCACCGCAGCTTGAGGTGCTTGCCGTCCGTCCGTCTTGGGTGCGGGTGCAATCCGCCGATGGCACGGTGTTGTTCGAAAAGATTCTGGATGCGGGCGAACGCTATGTCGTGCCGCAGCTGGAAGAGCCGCCTGTGTTGCGTGCAGGCAATTCCGGATCCGTGTACTTCGCTGTGAACGGGCAGACCTATGGCCCTGCGGCACCGGGTGCGTCTGTTGTGAAGAATGTGGCCTTGTCGGCTGAGTCTCTGTCGCAGACCTTTGCCCTGGCCGATCTTTCCGAAGATACGGATCTTGCGAAATTCGTGAATGTCGCAGAGGCCACGACGGCGGTTGACCCCACGCAGGCCGTGGACTGACTGTAAGCTTTTCCTTACAATCTGATGCCAGAAGCGCGGGGCAAGCTTGCCCCGTCTGCGCCTTGCGCCTATGTCTCGGCCAAGGCCGCGCCCAGAAACAGGATCGTTTTCCATGTCGCTGAACCATGTCCGCCCTTGGCGCAACATCTATCGCCGCAAATCGCGCCAGATCAGGGTCGGCAAGGTGCTGGTGGGGGGCGACGCCCCGATCAGCGTGCAGACGATGACCAATACGCTGACCACTGATGTTGCAGCGACCATCGAACAGATCCAGCGCGCAGCGATTGCTGGGGCGGATATCGTGCGCGTTTCGACCCCGGATGAGGAAAGCACGCGGGCCTTGCGCGAGATTGTGGCCGAAAGCCCGGTTCCGATCGTGGCGGATATCCATTTCCACTACAAACGTGCGATCGAGGCCGCCGAGGCGGGGGCCGCCTGTCTGCGCATCAATCCCGGAAATATCGGCGATGCGCGCCGGGTGAAGGAAGTGGTCAAGGCCGCGAAGGACCATGGCTGTTCCATCCGCATCGGGGTGAATGCGGGAAGTCTGGAAAAGCATCTTCTGGATAAATATGGCGAACCCTGCCCGGATGCGATGGTGGAATCCGGGATGGATCATATCAAGCTGTTGCAGGACAACGATTTTCACGAATTCAAGATCAGCGTGAAGGCGTCCGACGTCTTCCTAGCCGCCGCCGCCTATCAGCAATTGGCCGAGGCGACGGATGCCCCCATCCATCTTGGCATCACCGAGGCCGGGGGCCTGATGTCGGGGACGGTGAAATCGGCCATCGGTCTTGGCAACCTTTTGTGGATGGGGATTGGCGATACGATCCGCGTGTCGCTGTCGGCCGATCCGGTGGAAGAGGTGAAGGTCGGGTTCGAGATTCTGAAATCCCTCGGCCTGCGGCATCGGGGTGTCACCATCATCTCTTGCCCGTCTTGTGCGCGGCAGGGGTTTGACGTGATCAAGACGGTGGCGGCGCTGGAGGATCGGTTGGCCCATGTGACCACGTCGCTGTCGCTGTCGATCATCGGCTGCGTGGTGAATGGTCCGGGTGAGGCGCTGATGACCGATATCGGGTTCACGGGCGGCGGGGCGGGGTCGGGCATGGTCTATCTGGCCGGAAAGCAAAGCCATAAGATGACCAACGATCAGATGATCGATCACATCGTTGAATTGGTGGAAAAAAAGGCGGCCGAGATTGAGGCCGCCGAAAAGGCCACCGAAGCGGCCGAATAGGGGAGGGGGCGATCAGCCCTCTTGCGCGGCGCGCTGTTCGGCCACGATCTGCTGCATCCCTTCCAGCGGCACATAGCCCCGCACCATCGTGCCGCCCACGACGAAGGTGGGCGTGCCGCTGATGTCCATGGTCTGTGCCAGACGGTGGTTGTCTTCGATGACCTTCGTCACCTCGGCCGTTTGCATCCGTTCGAGGATCGGTTGCGCCTCTAGCCCCAAGTCTTCGGCCACGCGCACCAGCGCCTCGGGCGTGGTGTCGGACCGCAGGGACAACAGCGCGTCATGCGCCTTTTTGTAGGCTTCGCCGCCATGCAGTTGCAGCACGGCGATGGCAAAGCGCGATGAGAGCACCGACTGTTCGCCAAGGATCGGGAATTCCTTCAGGACAAAGCGGATATTGCCGTCGATCTCGACCAGATCATCCACCTCTTGCCAGGCCTTGCGGCAATAGCCGCAGCGGTAATCGATGAATTCCACCACTGTGATATCGCCATCGGGGTTCCCGCCCACCCATGACGCCGGATCGTTGAAGATCGCCGCCGATTGTTCGGCCAGCATGGCTTTGTCCCGCTCTGCCTCGGCGAGTTGCTGGCGCATTTCCAACTCGTTCATCGCCTCGATCAGAACTTCGGGGTTTTCCAGAAGATAGGCCCGCACCTCGGCCCGGAATGCCTCACGCTCGGCCGCGGTCATTTCGGCGGCGGCGGGAAGGGCTGTGGCGAGGGCGAGGGCGGTTCCGGCAAGAAGGCGGCGCATGGACGGCTCCGTTGATGGCCATGACGGCATTGGCTTGACCTCCGTTGCCAGAGGCGACAGAGCATGGGCGACACCTTAAGGGGGCGGGTATGCGGAATTCAAGGCGTGGGCAGGTCGATCCCTTCATCGTGATGGATGTGGTCGAGGCCGCGCGCAAGTTGGAGGCGGCGGGGCGGTCCATCATCCATATGGAGGTGGGCCAACCCGGCACCCCGGCCCCGGCCCTTGCGCGCAAGGCGCTGGCGCGGGCGATGGAAGGGGATGCGCTTGGCTATACCGTCGCGCTTGGGTTGCCTGAGCTGCGGGCGGGGATCGCGGGGCTTTATCGTCGCTGGTATGGCGTTGATCTGAACCCCGATCGGGTCATCGTGACTGCCGGCTCCTCTGGCGCTTTCGTTCTGGCCTTCACGGCGCTTTTTGATGCGGGGGATCGTGTGGGTCTGGGGGAACCCGGCTATCCCAGCTATCGCCAAATCCTGCGCGCGCTGTCCTTGGAACCTGTTGGGCTACCCACGGCGGAAGCGAACCGCCTGCAACCCGTTCCCGCCGATCTGGAGGGGCATGATTTGCAAGGCTTGATCGTGGCATCGCCGGGCAACCCATCGGGCACCATGCTGTCACGGACCCATCTGGCGGCCCTGATGCAGGCTTCCGCTGCCCGTGACATCGCCTTCATTTCGGACGAGATTTATCACGGGCTGCATTATGGCGACCCCGCCACTTCCGCGCTGGAGGTGTCGGATGAGGTCTATGTGATCAACTCTTTCTCCAAATACTTTTCGATGACGGGCTGGCGGATCGGCTGGATGGTGGTGCCAGAGGCGCATATCCGCACGGTGGAACGGCTGGCGCAGAACCTGTTCATCTGCCCACCCCATGCCAGCCAGATCGCCGCCCTTGCCGCCCTTGACGCGACAGAGGAGTTGGAGGCGAACCGCACGGCCTATGCCGAAAACCGCCGCCTGATGTTGGAAGGCCTGCCCAAGGCCGGCTTCACCCGCATCGCGCCACCCGATGGGGCGTTCTACATCTATGCCGATGTGTCGGACCTGACCGAAGACAGCCTCGCCTTTGCCGCCGAACTGTTGCAGGAGGCGGGCGTCGCCGTGACGCCGGGCCTTGACTTCGATCCCCATCGCGGGCGGCGGACCTTGCGCTTTTCCTATGCCCGCGCCACGGCCGATATCACCGAAGGCCTGCGTCGCTTGCAGGCCTATATGGCCACCCGGCCCACCAAAGGGTGAGTTTACAAGCCCGGCTCAACCCGTGATATTCCCCCTGCTCAGTGAGGAGGGGTGATGCGCGCGTTTCTGGTGGCCTTGGTCATGCTGGTTTCTGCCGTTTTCGGCCCCGCCTCGGCGCAAGACCTTTCTGCGCTGGCCCGGCTAGATGTCGCTGCCTCGCAGATCCAGGATGAGGGCGAGGCCGTCACCATAACCCTCGCGCTAAGCCAACCTGTGCCGTGGCGTCTGCGCTTTGCCGATGATCCCCGCCGCCTGATCCTTGATTTCCGTGAGGTGGATTGGACAGGGATCGGCGAGATGCAGCAAAGCAGCATCCGGGTGGAAGGTCTGCGCGCGGGCAGCTTTCGCGCGGGCTGGTCGCGGCTTGTGCTGCAATTGTCTGCCCCCTTGACGGTGGCCAGTGCTGCCATGGAAACCGATACGGAGGCGGGCGCGCAGGCCAAGGTGCGGCTTCGCCTGATCCCCTCGACCCCTGCCGATTTTGCGGCGCAGGCGCGGCAACCTGAACCGCCCGAATGGGCGCTGCCAGAGCCTGCCGCCCTTCCGCCGCCCCTTGGGCGTGGGAATGGCCCGCTGACGGTGGTCCTTGATCCCGGTCATGGCGGCATCGACCCCGGTGCGGAACGGGACGGCCATACCGAGGCGGAATTGATGCTGACTTTCGCGCGGGAATTGAAGGAACTTCTGGTCCGCGATGGCGGGTTCAATGTGGTGATGACGCGGGATGAGGATGTCTTCGTGCCGCTGGAAACCCGCATCTCCATCGCCCGCGCCGCCAATGCGCATGTGTTCCTGTCGCTGCATGCCGATGCCTTGGCCGAGGGTGAGGCCGTGGGGGCCACGGTCTATACGCTTGCCGAAGAGGCCAGCGACGAGGCCGCCCGCGCCTTGGCCGAACGGCATGACCGCGATGATCTTTTGTCAGGCATCGACCTGACAGAGCAGGATGATCTTGTGGCAACCGTGCTGATGGATATGGCCCGCACGGAAACCCGCCCCCGGACGGACCGCTTGGCCCTGAAACTGCGCGAGTCGATTGCAGGGTCCGGCCTGAAGATGCACCGCCATCCGATCCAATCGGCGGGGTTTTCGGTCCTGAAATCGCCCGATATCCCTTCGATTTTGCTGGAACTGGGATTTCTGTCGTCAGCGTCTGATCTGGAACGACTGATCGATCCCGACTGGCGCGCGACGATGGCGCTGGCCATACGCGATGCCTTGCACGCTTGGGCGGCCGAGGATGCCGCCATCGCCGATCTGCGCCGGGCCGAGTGACGCCCCGTTTCCCGGCGGTTCTGCGCGGATTGCCACCGCGTTCACGCCATCGTTTTGACCTTGCCCCCTTGGGCCGTGTATAAAGCCGGGTATTCCATTGGGCAGGGCAGGCGCGTGCTTCGTTTTATCGGCAGTTTCTTCGGCGGTATCTTTACCGCGGTCACGCTGGGCGTTCTGTTCGGCGCCCTGACCATTGGCGCGATTTTCTACATGTATTCCCGCGACCTGCCGAGCCATGAGAGCCTTGCCCAATACACGCCCCCGACGATCAGCCGCATCTATTCCGGCGAAGGCAAGATCATCGATGAATTCGCGCAGGAGCGCCGTCTTTTCGTTCCGATCGAGGATATTCCCGATCTTGTGAAACATGCCTTCATCGCGGCGGAGGACAAGAATTTCTACGCCCATCACGGCTATGACGTCACCGGCATGGCGGCGGCTTTTCGGGACGCGATCCTGACGCGCGGGCAAGAGCTGCGCGGGGCCTCGACCATCACGCAGCAGGTGATGAAGAACTTCCTGCTGTCGGGTGACCGGACGGGGGAACGCAAGATCAAGGAGATCATCCTTGCCACCCGGCTTGAGGAAACGCTGTCCAAGGACAAGATCCTTGAGCTTTACCTGAACGAGATTTTCCTTGGCCAGAACAGCTATGGCGTGGCGGCGGCTGCCCAGACCTATTTCAACAAGCCGCTGTCGGCCCTGACGGCGGGAGAGGCGGCCTATCTGGCCACCTTGCCCAAGGCCCCGTCGGAAATGCACCCCGTCCGCAACAAGGACCGCGCGATGGAGCGGCGGTCTTATGTGCTGAACCGCATGGCGGAGGATGGCTATATCACGCGCGCCGAAGCGCGGGCCGAGGCGGAAACGCCGCTTCTGACCGTGCAGAACGGCGACTTTGCCGCCTTCCGCGAGGCGCTACCGCCGCGCAGCTATTTCACCGACGAGATTCGGCGGCAATTGTCTTCGACCTTCGGTGAGGCAGAGTTCTTCGGCGGCGGTCTGTCGATCCGTGCCACGGTTGACCCCGAATTGCAGGCCGTGGCGGCCAAAGCCCTGCGGGATGGGTTGGAACGCTATGACCGTGGCTTGGGCATCTGGCGCGGGACGGGCAAGACGATCCCGGCAGAGGGCCTGTCGGATTGGCGCAGCGCCTTGGCCGATGTGGACGTGCCGCGCGATATCGCGACATGGTCCCCGGCGGTGGTGCTGCAGGTGGGCGATAATGACGCCCGCATCGGCATTGAAGGTGTGGAAGACGATGCCGATGGCCATTGGATTCCCGCCGAAGATGTGACTTGGGCGCGCAAGCGCAATGCCGATGGCTCGCTTGGCCCCAAGGCGCGGCGGGCGGGCGATCTGGTTGAGGTGGGGGATGTGGTGCTGGTGCGCCCCGTCACGTCGGACAGCGATGGCAGCTTTGTGCGCTGGTCGCTGCGGCAGGTGCCGGAGGTGCAGGGCGGGTTCATGGCGATGGACGTCTTCACCGGCCGTGTCATCGCGATGCAGGGCGGCTTTTCCTATCAGGACTCGGTCTTCAACCGCGCCACGCAGGCGACCCGGCAGCCCGGTTCCAGCTTCAAGCCCTTTGTCTATGCCGCCGCCCTTGATGGCGGGTTTACCCCCGGCACGATCGTCGTCGACGCCCCGATTGAGGTGGAGACGGCGCAGGGCCTTTGGACGCCGAAGAACGCGTCGAACAAATTCTACGGCCCGACCCCGGTGCGCACGGGGATCGAGCAGTCGCGGAACCTGATGACGGTGCGGATCGCGCAGGAAATCGGGATGGAGACGGTTGCGCGCTATGCCGAACGCTTTGGCGTCTATGATCCGATGCGGCCCTTCCTTGCCAATTCGCTGGGCGCGCAGGAAACCACGCTGTTCAAGATGGTGGCCGCCTATGCGATGTTCGCGAATGGTGGTGAGCGGGTGGAACCCACGCTGGTTGACCGGGTGCAGGATCGGTTTGGCCGCACCATCTATCGCCATGACCAGCGCGATTGCATCGATTGCCGCCTTGCCAGCCTTGATCCCGGCGCGGGTGTCACGATCCGGTCGCAGCGCGAGCGGGTGATGGATGCGATCACGGCCTATCAGCTGACCTCGATGATGGAGGGCGTGGTCACGCGCGGGACGGCGGCGCGTGCCGTCAACCTGCCCGTGCCTGTGGCGGGCAAGACCGGCACCACCAATGATGCCAAGGATGTCTGGTTCATCGGCTATACCTCAAACATCGTGGCGGGCTGCTATATGGGCTTTGACCAGCCGCGCAGCCTTGGGTCCGGGGCATCGGGCGGCGGTATGTGCGCGCCCGTGTTCCAAGAATTCATGCAGCAAGCCGTGGCCAAATTCGGCGGCACGGAATTCCGCGTCCCCGAAGGCGGGCGCTGGGTGAAGATCGACCGCTTCACCGGCGCGATGCTGCCCAATGATGCTTCGGGCGCCAATGTGCAGGTGGAATATTTCCGCGAGGGCGTAGATGGGATCATCGGTCTGGACATGATGGTGGATGGCGGCTTTGCCATGGGGTCGAACCTGCCGCTGTTCGCCTATGGGGAAACCGATGGTGGCGGCGAAACCACCGTCACCACATCAACAGGCGAAACCGCCATCCTGCCGGAAAAGGCCGATTTCGGCACGCTCAGTTCCGGCGGCCTTTATTAGTGGCGGGGCAGGGCGCGGACCCGCGCCCGCACCCTTGCCCGCGACACCGCCTCAGGCTATCACCCGCCCCCATAACCACCACAGGAACGACCGCAAATGCGCGCCGAAACGCAGAACAATGTCGATGCGATCACCAAATCGCTGAAACTGCTTGCGCAACGGATGGATTGGGAAACCGCCCCCCATCGGTTGGAAGAATTCGACGCCATGATCGAGGCGCCGGATCTGTGGAATGATCCTGCCAAGGCGCAGAAACTGATGCGGGAGCGGCAAGCATTGCTGGATGCCGTGTCGACCTATCGCATGATCGACAGCGGGCTGCGTGACAATGTCGAACTGATCGAACTGGGCGAGGCCGAGGGGGATCAGGAGATCGTCACCGAGGCCGAGGCCGCCCTTAAGTCGCTGGTCGAAGTGGCGGCGGCGAAGGAACTTGAAGCGTTGCTGGATGGCGAAGCGGATGGCAACGACACCTTCCTTGAAATCAACGCGGGTGCGGGTGGCACCGAAAGCTGCGACTGGGCCTCGATGCTGGCGCGGATGTATGTCCGCTGGGCAGAGAAGAAGGGCTACAAGGTCGAACTCCAATCCGAAACCGCGGGCGAAGAGGCAGGCATCCGCTCTGCCGCCTATAAGATTTCGGGGCAGAACGCCTATGGCTGGCTGAAATCGGAATCGGGCGTGCATCGACTGGTTCGCATCTCGCCCTACGATTCCGCCGCACGGCGGCACACGTCTTTCTGTTCCGTCTGGGTCTATCCCGTGGTGGATGAGAATATCGAAATCGTCGTCCCCGAAAGCGAGATCCGGATCGACACCTATCGGTCGTCGGGCGCGGGCGGGCAGCACGTGAACACCACCGACTCGGCCGTGCGGATCACGCACCTGCCCACCGGCATCGTCGTGACCTCTTCGATGAAGTCGCAGCACCAGAACCGCGAGATTGCGATGAACGCGCTGAAATCGCGGCTTTATCAGATGGAGTTGGATCGCCGGAACGCCGAGATCAACGCCCAGCACGCCGCCAAAGGCGAGGCGGGCTGGGGCAACCAGATCCGGTCCTATGTTCTGCAACCCTATCAGATGGTGAAGGATTTGCGGACGGGGGTGGAAACCTCGGACACGCAAGGGGTGCTGGATGGCGACCTTGACCGCTTCATGGCGGCGACGCTGGCGATGGATGTCGCGGGCAAGTCGCGCGCCGAGGCGAATGCCGACGAATAATCCTTCCCGGAAAAAACATCTTTGAACCCCCGTGCCGACAGGGCTAGCCTTGTCTCAAAACGGGAGGGAACGATGACCGATCAGACAGGCACGCCGCCCGCGGCGCTGCCGGAACTCCTTGAACCTGATATCAGCGACCTGCGCTTTGCGCTGCGCGAGGGGTGGCGCGATTTCATCGCGCAGCCGCTTTATGGGGCCTTTTTTGCGGCTGTCTATGTGGCAGGTGGTTGGCTTTTGATCTTGGCCTTCACGATCAAGGGGCAGGTCTGGTGGACCTTGCCCGCAGCGGCGGGCTTTCCCATTCTTGGCCCTTTCATCGCCTGCGGATTTTACGAGATCAGCCGTCGGCGCGAGGCGGGCGAGGGAATGGATTTCGCCGCCATCCTTGGCGCGATCATGCGGCAGAAGGATCGCCAGATTCCGTCCATGGCGGCGGTGATCGTGGTGTTTTTCCTGTTCTGGAATTTCCTGTCGCACATGATCTTTGCGCTGTTTCTGGGCAAGACGACGATGGTGAATGTGTCATCCTCCATCGCGATTTTCCTGACGCCTGAGGGTTTGGCGATGCTGGCCTTCGGAACGGTGGTCGGGGCGGTCTTTGCCACGGTGCTTTATGCATTGACCGTGGTCAGCCTGCCGATGCTTCTGGATCGGGAGGTGGATTTCATGACGGCGATGCTGACCTCTTTCGCCTTGGTGCGTGACAATCCGGTGGTGATGCTGGGCTGGGGGGCCTTTATCGCGACGATCCTATTCGTCGCGATGCTGCCGGGGTTTTTCGGCCTTTTCATCGCCTTGCCCGTGCTTGGCCATGCGACATGGCATCTTTATCGTCGCACGGTGACCTGGCAGTGAATGAAAAAGGGCGCCCGCGATGGGCGCCCTGATATTTCAACTGCTGTCAGATCACAGCTCGTCAGGCTTTGGCGTCGGGGCTGCGGCGGGTGCCGCAGCGGTCGGGGCAGGGGTGGTGCGGCCTTGCGCCAGCGGGTCTTCCTGACGCTGCACCGATCCTTCGAAATGCGCGCCGCTTTCGATGGCGATGGTCTTGTGGATGATGTCGCCTTCGACCCGCGCGGTCGAGGTGAGGCGGACCTTCAGGCCGCGCACCCGCCCGATCACCCGGCCATTGACCACGATGTCATCGGCCACGATCTCACCCCGGATGGTGGCGCTTTCGCCGACGGTCAGAAGATGGGCGCGGATGTCACCTTCGACCGTACCTTCGACCTGAATATCGCCCGTGGTGCGCAGATTGCCCACGACCGTCAGGTCCGACGACAGGACCGAGGCCGAAGCCTTGCCCTTGGGGGAAGACGGGACGAAATCGCTGCTGGGTTTGGTCACGCTGCTGGCCTCCGGTGCCTTGGGCTTTTCTGCCTCGGCCTGCTTGGGGCCCGGCTCATTGATTCGGCTCTTAGAAAACATCTCGCGCTGCCTTTATGAAGGTCATCGGGTTGATTGCTTCGCCGCCGATCCGGATCTCATAATGAAGATGCGTCCCGGTCGAGCGTCCTGAATTGCCCATATCACCGATCCTGTCGCCGCGCGATACCCGATCGCCCACGTCTACGCGGATTTGCGACATATGGGCGTAGCGGGTTTCGATCCCGAACTCATGCCGGATCTTGACCAGTCGACCATAGCCGGATTCCCAGCCGGCAAAGGTGACGACGCCATCGGCTGTGGCAAGGATGGGGCTGCCATAGGCGCCGGCCAGATCCTGCCCTTCATGCCGCCGCCAGCCGCGACCAAAAGGGTCGTTCCGGCCGCCGAAACCGCTGGTGAAGCGGACGGGCGTGCTCACGGGCATGGCGAAGGGCGTCTTGAAGGCCGCGATGCGATACATGTTCATCCGGTCAAGGCCTTGCAGGATGGCATTGGCCCGCGCGGCCTCGGGCGTGACACGCGCACCAGAGGTGGACATGGAAATGGGCGACAAGGGCCCACCGGTGCCGGAATAGCCCTTCCGCACCGCGCTTAGCAGATCGTCGGGCGACAGACCCGCATCGCGGAACATGTTATCCAGCGGTTCGACCGATACGGTGACCGCCTCTTCGAGCTTGGCGAAAATCTCGTCATTCTGGCGTTCGATCGCGCGCTTTTCGGCGATGACGCTTTCCACGCGTTCGGCCGATTTCTCGGCGGCGGCTTCCATCAGGTCGCGTTCCTGTGCCGCTGATCCCAAGGCATCGGTCAGGATGGCGAGTGTATCGGCAACATCCTTTTCCCGCCCTTCATCTGTCCGGGCCGACCCTGTGCTGGCGGCCAAGGCAAGGCTGGCCTCGTCGGCCTGCGCGCGGGCTTCGTCGCGTTCCAGAATCGTGCGCCGAAGGGTGGATTGAATGACGTCGATGCCCGTTTCAAGTTCCCGCCGCCGATCTTCAGAGGCCAGCAGCCGCGATTGCATCTGCGCCACCTGCGCCAGCGCGAGGTTGAACCGTTCTTGCGCCCGTGCCGCCTCTTCGGCGCGCAGGTCACGGTCTGCCGATAGGGCGTTCAGCCGTTCTTCATACATCGCTTGCTGGCGCTGCGATTGTTCGCGCGACGACCCGGCACCGATGGAATCCATCATCAGGACGGCGGTCGCAACGATGGTCCAAGCCACGAACATGGCCCCGCCCGTCATGGCGATCAGCTGGGTCGTTGGCCTTAGGCGGATGAATCGCGTTTCGGCATCGGATTTCAGAAAGAGGCGTTGTTCAGGAATGTAACGCTCTAGGGTAGCGTTGATCCGGTAGGCGACACGCGTCAGCACTTGGCAGGGTTCCGTACGTTGCTAAAGGGGACGGGCGAAAGGCTCCCAAGCGGAGATGGGACGTTGTTAGCCAGCCGCCGCCACCCCCGCAACCGATATGACCACAGCCCCGTCTAGCCTGCCGGATTTCTGCGCATCGTCGGCAAAATCCTGCCGATAAACCCGGCAAAGCCGTGCCGTCAGATCGCCGCATCCTCGGTCAGGGGCCAATAGAAATCGGGCGGCAAGCCCGCCTCGGCCCGCTTTTCTTCGTTGAAAGGGGGTTTCAACGTGCTGTGGAAATAGGTGCGCACCAGATCGTGGAAGACCTCTTTCGGGTCCAGCCCCTGACGCCCGCACAGCCAGTTGAACCATTTCGACCCATAGGCGACATGGCCAACCTCTTCGGCATAGATCGTTTCAAGCGCGGCGATGGGGCCATCCTCGCCCGCCTTGCGGAAGATGTCGATCATGCCGGGGGTGACATCCAGCCCCCGCGCCTCGAGCACCATCGGCACCACCGCCAGACGTCCCAAAAGATCGCCCGCGGTGTCTTCGGCCGCACGCCACATGCCCGCATGGGCGGGAAGCGCGCCGTAATGGCTGCCCATCGCCTCAAGGCAATCGCAGATCAGGTTGAAATGCTTGGCCTCTTCATCCGCCGCTTTCACCCAGTCGTCATAGAACCCCAAGGGCATCGGATGGTCGGTGAAGCGGGCGATGATGTCCCAATGCAGATCGACAGCGTTAAGTTCGATATGCCCCACCGCATGGAGGAGCGCGATACGCCCGGCGGGCGTTCCCGGCCGCCGCCGCGGCACGTCGCGCGGCGGCAGAAGATCGGGCTTGTCTGGCCGGGAGGGGCGCAAGGGAGGATCGGCCCGCCCAATGGGCAAAGGCGACCCCGCCGCCCGCGCGGCGAACCAGGCGGCGGCATGGCGACGTCCCAGCGCGGTCTTCGCGCGCCCATCGGCGGTGGTCAGAACCTCCACCGCCATTTCGGCCAGTGTCTGCATCACAGCGCCTTGGCCGTCGCGAGCACCTCATCGGCATGGCCCTTGACAGAGACCTTGTTCCAGACCCGCGCCACCTTGCCCGCGCCGTCGATCAGGACGGTGGTGCGTTCCACGCCCATATAGGTTTTGCCATACATGCTTTTCTCGACCCAGACGCCGTAGTCTTCGCAGGTATGCCCCGCCTCGTCAGAGGCGAGGATCACGCCTAGCCCGTGCTTTTTGCAGAACTTGTCATGCGCTTTCACGCTGTCCTTGCTGACGCCGATCACGGTGGTGTCTGCGGCGGTGAATTCAGCCAGACGGGCGGTGAAATCCTGCGCTTCCAGCGTGCAGCCGGGGGTGTCATCCTTGGGGTAGAAATAGAGAACCACCTTCCCGGGGCGGAAACTTGACAGGGTAACGGTCGTGCCGCCGTCGCGCGGCAGGGTGAAATCGGGGGCGTTTGCGCCTTCGGCAATCATGTGCGGCTCCTTGCCTTTTGAAGATCAACCCTTTGCGTTCTAGTTGCCTTCGGGGGAAGATAAAGGCAATCCCGGCGACATCAGGGCTTTGCGCCGGAAAGCGTGGAATCGGGGCAAGAGTGACGGAAGGCGCAAGCGAAAGCGGGATCCCGCCCAAGGCGGATGGGGACAGCGGCATATCCGCTGCCCCGGCCTCCGTGAAGCGGCCCCGCAGACGGCGCACGGGTCTTATCGCCCTCTTGTCCTTTCTTTTCGTCATCTTCGCGGGCCTTGGCGGCGCGATTTATGTGACCGGGGGCAAACTGCGCCTGCCCATCTGGATGGTGGCCGAAGCAGAGGCGCGGCTAAATGCCGGGCTGTCCCAGACGCAGCCCGGTATTGCGCTGGCTATAGGCGGGGTTCAAATCGGCTTTGACAAGGACGGCATTCCGCAATTGGCCATCGAAGATGCGCGGCTGTTGCATCGTCATGGCGCACCGCTTCTTGTTTTGCCCGAGGCGCGGATCAGGCTGGATGGCGCGGCGCTTTTGCAAGGCGAGCTGCGCCCCCTTCGTCTGACGGTTATCGGGGCCAATCTGTCGCTGACCCGCCGGGCCGATGGATCGCTTGATCTGTCGCTGGGCGGCGACACCACGCCCGAATTCGCCGGTTTGGCCGAGGTTTTTGCAGGCCTAGATACGCTGCTGTCGGACCCGGCCCTTGCCAGCCTGCGCGGGATCGAGGCGGATGCCCTGACCCTTACCTTTACCGACCTTCCCAGTGGCCATGTCTGGAACCTGGGCGATGGCCGCTTCAGGATCGACAATCGGGCGGATGAATTGCGGGCCGAGATTGGTGTCACGCTGCTGGGTCAGGATGGCAATCCGGCACAGGCGCAGGTGACGGCCATCGCGCGCAAGGGCGCGGCCGAGGCGCGGCTGTCCGCCACGGTGGACCGTGTGCCTTCGGGGGATCTTGCGGCGCTTCTGCCGCCGCTCGCCCCCCTTGCGGTGATCGATGCGGCGATATCCGGCAGTCTTGCCGCCACATTGACCGCGCCCGGCATCACCGCGCTTGAGGCAAAGCTTGATATCGGGGCAGGTGCGCTGCGGCCGACCGAGGCGTCGGTTCCCATCGCCTTTGACCGGGCAGGGATGCAGATCGCCTATGATCCGGCGCGCGGTCGGGTCAACCTGACGCGCTTTGACGTGGAAAGCACCACGTTGCGATTGGCGGCCACAGGGCACAGCTATCTCACCGATGCGGCGGGAACGATCCTGACCGGCCCCTTGGGCACCCGCCTGCCAGACAGTTTTCTGACCCAAATCCATATCGACGGCATGCAGGTCGATCCGGCGGGGCTGTTCAAGCAGCCCGTGCGTTTCACCGAAGGGGCCATCGATCTGCGTTTGTCGCTTAACCCGTTCCGCATCGATATCGGTCAGGTCGCGCTGGTCGAGGCGGATCGCCGCCTTTCGGCGCGGGGCATGATCGGGGCGGATGCCGGGGGCTGGACCGCGGCTGTTGACCTTGCGCTGGACCGGATCGGTCATGCCGATCTGCTTGCCCTGTGGCCGGTCAATCTGGTGGTCAACACGCGCAACTGGCTGGAACAGAACGTGCTGGAAGGCACGTTGACGGATGTGAAGGGGGCGCTGCGCATCGCGCCGGGCAAGGAACCGATCCTGTCGATGGGCTATGATTTCCGCGCCGCCGATGTGCGATTCATCCGCACCCTGCCGCCCATCCGCGACGCCGATGGCTATGCCACGATCGAAGGCCAGACCTATACCATGGTTGTCAGCCGTGGGTCGGTCACGCCCCCGCTGGGTGGGGTGATCGACATGGCGGGTTCGGTCTTTTCCGTGCTCGACATCACCAAGCGGCCAGCGCAGGCCGAGGTGATCCTGCGCACCTCTTCCACCTTGACCGCCGCCTTGTCGCTCTTGGACGAACCGCCTTTCGGGTTTCTGACGAAGGCGGGGCGTCCGGTCGATCTGGGGCAGGGGCAGGCGATGCTGGATGCGACGCTGCGTTTCCCCTTGCTGCCGAAGATTCAGGCGGGGGATGTGTCCTTTCGCGTCAATGGCGAGGTGCGCGACTTCGCTTCGGACAAGCTGATCGTCGACAAGACTGTCACTGCGCCTTTCCTTTCGCTTTCGGCCGATCCGCGCGGGCTGCGTGTGTCGGGGCCGGGGCAGGTGGGCAAAGTGCCCTTTGACGTCACCTTCCTGCAACCATTCGGCGCGGATGGCCCGCCCGCCAGCATCGAAGGCACGGTCGAACTGTCGCGGGCGACGATTGAGGAGTTCAACCTTGGCCTGCCCGAGGCGCTTGCCTCTGGCACCGGGCAGGCCATGGTGACCATATCGCTGCCCAAGGGCGAAGCGCCGCGCCTCACGTTGGTGTCCGATCTGTCGCGTCTGACCCTGTCCTTGCCGGGGACGGGGTGGCGCAAATCCCCCGCTCAGACCGGGCGGTTGGACCTTCAGGCCACGCTAGCCCGCCCCGCCCGCGTGGATCGGCTGTCGATAACGGCACCCGGCCTCGTGGCCGAGGGCAGCATCACCCTGACGCCGCAGGGGGGGCTTTCCGTCGCACGGTTTGACCGCGTCCAATTGGATGACTGGTTGGATGGGGTGGTCGAGGTTGCCGGTCGTGGGGCCGGACGGTCGGTGGCCGTGACCGTGCTTGACGGCCGGGCCGACCTGCGCCGCAAACCCGAAGATACCGGCGCTGGCGGGGGGGCCACCCCTGATCTTCCGCTGGTCTTCAATCTGCAACGCTTGCAGGTGACGGATTCGATTACCCTGACGCGCTTTCGTGGCGAGTTCACGTCGCGCGGGGGCTTTAGCGGGCGGTTTTCGGCGCTGGTGAATGATGGGGCTGCCGTTACGGGAACCGTCGTTCCCAGTGCGAATGGCAGCGCCTTTCGCATCCGGTCGGAAAATGCCGGGGGCGTTCTGGCCTCGGCGGGGGTTTTCGCATCGGCGCGGGGCGGGCAACTTGACCTGATGCTGCGCCCACGTGGCACCGATGGCCGCTATGATGGCCGGGCCGAGATTGGCGGTATCCGCGTCGTGGATGCACCGATTCTTGCTGAACTTTTGAATGCGGTCTCTGTCGTTGGGATCATTGAACAGCTGAATGGCGAAGGGCTTCTCTTTTCCGAAGCGCAGGCGGATTTCCTGCTGACCCCTGCAGCGGTTGAGATTCGGCGCGGGTCGGCGGTCGGGGCATCGCTTGGTGTGACGATGGCCGGGGTCTATGGCACGGCAAATCGGGAACTGGCCTTGCAAGGGGTGGTGTCGCCCATCTACATGCTTAACGGCATCGGATCGGTGCTGACCCGGCGCGGCGAAGGGCTTTTCGGTTTCAACTACGAGTTGCGTGGAACGGCAGATCGGGCGCAGGTGTCGGTCAATCCGCTGTCGATCCTCACACCGGGGATGTTCCGCGAGCTTTTCCGCGGTGACCCGCCCAGACTTGGAAACCCTGACGGATGAAACTTTCGGATTTCGATTTTCACCTGCCGGAAGAGCTGATCGCGACCCGGCCTGCACGTCCGCGCACCCATGCGCGCCTGTTGCTGGCCGAAGGCGACACGATCGCGGATCGCCATGTCTATGACCTGCCGTCCATTTTTCGCCCCGGTGACCGGCTGATCCTGAACAATACCAAGGTCATTCCCGCCCGTCTGACGGGCCACCGGACGCGCGGCGATGCGGTGGCCAAGGTGGAGATCACGCTTCTTGAACCCGCCGCCGAGGGGTGGCGCGCGCTGGCCAAACCCCTGCGCAAGGTAAATGAAGGAGAGGTCATCGTCTTTTCCGACCGTCTTTCTGCCACGGTGGCCGAAAAGGGCGAAACCGACCTGCGCCTGACCTTCAACCTGACGGGCGACGATTTTGATGCCGCTTTGGCCGAGGCGGGGGCCATGCCCTTGCCGCCCTATATCGCGGCAAAGCGCGCGCCCGACGCGCAGGATGCCACGGATTACCAGACGGTCTTTGCCCGCCATGCCGGGGCTGTGGCGGCCCCTACGGCATCCTTGCATTTTGACGAACCGCTTTTGCGGTCACTGGCCGCGATGGGCGTGGATTTCACCGAAGTCACCCTGCATGTCGGGGCGGGAACCTTTCTTCCGGTCAAGGTCGATGACGTGACGACCCACAAGATGCATGCCGAATGGGGCCAGATCACCCCCGGCGCGGCGGCCGAGATCAATGCCACGAAACAGGCCGGGGGGCGCATTATCCCGGTGGGGACAACCGCGCTGCGCCTGATCGAATCCGCGGCGCGCGAGGATGGCGCGATGCAGCCATGGACGGGGCCGACCGATATCTTCATCTATCCCGGTTACCGCTTCCGGGTGACCGATGCCCTGATGACCAATTTCCATCTGCCCAAGAGCACGCTGATGATGCTGGTCTCTGCCCTGATGGGGCCAGAGCGCATCCGGCGCATCTATGCCCATGCCGTGGAAAGCCGCTATCGGTTTTTCAGTTATGGCGATTCTTCGCTGCTGATCCCCTGACGGGCGCGTGATAGCCCGCGTCGTATTCCTTCCTTGGTTTTGCGGTGCGGGTGCTATGCTTTTGGATGTCAGCTTGTCCGGTGCCGCCCCATGATCCCCGTCATCACTACCTCTTGGCCGCTGCTTCTGGGCGTGATGCTCTTGATGGTGGGGAACGGCATCCAAGGCACCCTTCTGGGCATCCGGGGGGCGATTGAGGGGTTTTCGACTTACGAGATTTCCATCGTCATGTCGGCCTATTTCGCGGGCTTCCTTGTCGGGTCGAAAGTGGCCCCTTCCTTGATCCGCAAGGTGGGGCATGTCCGTGTCTTCGCGGCGCTTGGCTCGCTGATTTCGGCGGTGCTGGTGGTGTATCCGGTGGCGGCGGATTGGATTGTGTGGACGGCGCTGCGCGTCCTGATCGGGTTTTGCTTTTCGGGCATCTATATCACCGCCGAAAGCTGGCTGAACAACGCCGCCACGAACGAAACCCGGGGGCAGGCGCTTTCGGCCTATATGATCGTGCAGATGGTGGGGATCATCGCCAGTCAGGCCATCCTGAACGTGGGCGATCCGTCGGGCTTCGTTCTGTTCGTGATCCCGTCTGTCCTTGTGTCGCTGGCCTTCATGCCGATCCTTCTGGCTCCCACGCCTGCGCCCATGTTCGAATCCACCAAGCCGCTGTCCTTCCGCGAGCTTTTCCGCATTTCGCCCTTGGGATGTGCGGGGATGCTTTTGACCGGGGGCGTGTTCTCGGCGATGTTCGGGATGGCCTCTGTTTGGGGCGCGATGGAGGGGCTTTCGGTCCGCGAAATCTCTATCTTCGTCGGCGCGCTTTATGTGGGCGGCCTTGTGCTGCAATACCCGATTGGTTGGCTGTCGGACCGGATGGATCGCCGCCTTCTGATCACCTCGCTTTCGGGGATCGCTGCGGTTTCGATGCTGTTGGCGGGGCTGTTTGATCTGCCCTTCTATGCCTATCTGGGCGCGGCGCTCATGCTGGGGGGCATCACCAACCCGGTCTATGCGCTGCTGATTGCCTATACCAACGACTTCCTGTCGAAGGACGACATGGCCGCTGCCAGCGCCGGGATGATCTTTCTGAACGGCTTTGGTGCGATTTTCGGCCCGCTGGTCACGGGTTGGTTGATGCAGCAGGTGGGGCCGGGCGGGTTCTTTCTGTTCATCTCGGTGCTGTTTGCCGGGCTGACGGGTTATGCCGTCTGGCGGATGACGCGCCGCGCCGCGCCGGAAAGCACCGCGCCGTCGCCCTTCATCGTTCCGACGGCCTCTTCGGTGGCGGCAACAGCCGTTATCGAAAAGGATCTCTGAAACAACCGACGGTGGAGGATGCGCAGTTGCGCCCGCCTCCTATACCTGCGACGGTTGCGACTTGAACAGGGAAGGAAACCCCATGTCGGACCCGGTCGAACTGCTCGATTTCTGGCTGGGGGAGATTGGCCCAGAGGGCTGGTATGCCGGCGGGGATGAGATCGATACGATCTGCCGCGAGCGGTTCGAGGACCTTTGGCAGGCGGCCCGCAATGGCCATCTTGATCATTGGATCGACGGCACCGCCCCGACGCTGGCCTTCGTGATCCTGACAGATCAATTGCCGCGCAACATGTTTCGCGGCAAGGCGGCGAGTTTTGCCACCGATTCCCGCGCCCTTGCCGCCGCGCGCCGCGCTGTCGAAATGGGTTGGGACATGGGGGCACCAGAACCGGAGCGGCAATTCTTCTATATGCCTTTTGAGCATTCCGAAGACCCCGTCGATCAATCGCTTGCCGTGAAACTGATGGAAGAACGCCTTCCGTCCGACCCTGACATGGCGCTGCATGCCCGCGTGCATCAATATGTGATCGCGCGCTTTGGCCGTTTTCCGGGCCGCAATCAGACCATGGGGCGTTTCAGCACGCCGGAAGAACAGGATTGGCTGGATTCCGGCGGCTATGGTGCCGAAGTGCGCCGCATGAAGGATGGCATGGACAGCCATGCATCAGGCGCATAGGCCCCCGGCGCTGCCTTCGTTGCTTGGGTGCGGAAAATAGTTTAAGGCCAAACCAATTTCTGTGAGGGAGGAAATCCGATGGCCGCAGCCTATGATGTGATCGTGATCGGTGCCGGTCCGGGTGGCTATGTCGCTGCAATCCGCGCGGCACAACTTGGCCTGAAGGTCGTGATCGTGGAACGCGAACATCTGGGCGGCATCTGCCTGAACTGGGGCTGCATCCCGACAAAGGCGCTGCTGCGGTCGGCCGAGGTGTTCCACCTCATGCATCGCGCCAAGGAATTCGGCCTGAAGGCAGACGGCATCGGCTATGATCTGCCCGCCGTCGTCGCCCGTTCACGCGGGGTGGCGAAACAACTGTCTTCTGGCATCGGCCATCTGATGAAGAAGAACAAGATTGCCGTCGTGATGGGGCAGGCCACCGTCACCGGCAAGGGCAAGGTGACGGTCAAAACGGATAAGGGTGCCGAAGACCTGACCGCGCCGCATATCATCCTTGCCACCGGGGCGCGTGCGCGCGAATTGCCGGGGCTTGAGGCGGATGGCGATCTGGTCTGGACCTATAAGCACGCGCTGCAACCCAAACGCATGCCCAAAAAGCTGCTGGTGATCGGATCAGGTGCAATCGGCATCGAATTCGCCAGCTTCTTCAACACGCTGGGTGCCGATACGACGGTGGTAGAGGTGATGGACCGCATCCTTCCGGTGGAAGATGCCGAGATCAGCGCCTTCGCCAAGAAGCAATTCGTCAAGCAGGGGATGAAAATCCTTGAAAAGGCGGGGGTCAAAAAGCTTGACCGCAAGCCGGGCGTGGGTGTCACCGCCCATATCGAAATGGGCGGCAAGATCGAAACCCATGAATTCGACACGGTGATTTCCGCCGTGGGCATCGTCGGGAATGTCGAAAATCTGGGGCTTGAGGCGCTGGGTGTGAAAATCGACCGCACCCATGTGGTGACCGATGAATATTGCCGCACCGGGGTGGATGGGCTTTACGCGATTGGCGACATCGCCGGGGCACCTTGGCTTGCCCATAAGGCCAGCCATGAGGGCGTCATGGTGGCCGAGTTGATTGCGGGTGGCCATCCGCATCCGATCAAGCCCAATTCCATCGCGGGTTGCACCTATTGCCACCCGCAGGTGGCCAGCGTCGGCCTGACCGAGGCGAAGGCGAAAGAGGCGGGCTATGACATCAAGGTTGGCCGTTTCCCCTTTATCGGCAATGGCAAGGCCATCGCCCTTGGTGAATCCGAAGGCATGATCAAGACCGTCTTCGACGCCAAGACAGGCGAGCTTTTGGGCGCGCATATGGTGGGGGCCGAGGTGACCGAGCTTATTCAGGGCTATGTCGTGGGCCGATCGCTGGAAACCACCGAGGAAGACCTGATGAACACCGTCTTCCCGCATCCGACCCTGTCCGAGATGATGCACGAAGCGGTGCTTGACGCCTACGGCCGCGCGCTGCACTTCTGAGGCGGCACCCGGACGGGCCGGGGCAGGGGGGCTGTCTGCCCCCCACGGGCCGCTGCGCGACCCTTCCCCCCGAGAGTATTTTTGCCAAGATGAAGGGGCAGGGTATGCGGGCTGTGGTGACGGTGTTTGCCCTTTGGCTCGCCGGGCTTGGGTCTGCCGCGCAATTCGGCAAACTGTCCGTGTCTTTCGACCTGATGGCTGCGCGCTATCCCGATTATGGGGCGGCGGGGATCGGGTTGATCGTGTCGATCGTCGGGATCGTGGGGTTGATCTTCGGCACCACGGCGGGGCTTTTGGTGGCACGCATTGGCCCGCGTCGGGCGATTGTTGCGGCGCTGGCCCTTGGTGCGGGGGTCTCGGCCTTGCAGGTGCTGCCTTTGCCCTATGCCGCGCTGATCGTTACCCGCGTTTTCGAGGGCATCTCGCACCTGTCCATCGTCGTCGTTGGCCCCACGATGATCGCAGGCCTTGCCGCACCGCGTTACCAAGGCTTTGCCATGACGCTGTGGAGCAGCTTTTTCGGCGTGACCTATGCCCTTCTGGCCCTGTTCGGCCCGCCCTTGCTGGCCCAAGGCAGCATTGTCCCGCTTTTCCTGACCCATGCCGCATGGATGGCGGCGCTGGCCCTTATCCTGCGGGCCTTGTTGCCCCCTGATCCGCCCGCGCCAAGCCTGACCATGGGCAACGGCCTGATCGCGCAGCATCTGGCCATCTATGCCTCGCCGCGCATCGCGGCGCCCGCGCTTGGCTTTGTGTTTTACACGGCGCTGTATGTGGCGGTCCTTACGCTCTTGCCGCCGCTTTTCCCGGAAGGGGAACGTGCCCTCGTTGCCGCCGGGATGCCGATTTTTTCCATCGTGGTTTCATTGACGCTGGGTGTCTGGGGGTTGCGCTATCTGACGGCGGTGCAGATGGTGCAGACGGGATATGCGCTTGGCGTTCTGGCGACGCTGGTTCTTTGGGGTGGTTGGGGGCAGGGGGGGCTTGCCCTTGTGGCGGCCTTCGGCCTTGCCGGGGCGATGGGGATCGTGCAGGGGGCCAGCTTTGCCTCCATCCCCGAACTGAACCAAGGGGCCGAGGATCGCGCCCGCGCCTCCGGGGCGGTGGCGCAACTTGGGAATGTCGGCACCACGACGGGCACGCCGGTGCTGGCCCTGATGATCGGCGCGATGGGGCCCATGGGCTTGATTGCCTTTTGCCTGCCGCTTTGCCTCTGCGGTATTGCGGCCCATGGCATCCAGGCCCGGCGTCGCGCCCGTCAGGCGTGACGCTGCACTTCGCCGCCGCAGCCGCACCAATCGCCGAAACCGCCGATATTCACGGCCTCATGCCCATATTGCTCCAACAGGCCCACGGCACGGCCCGCACGCGCCCCTGCCGCGCAGAAGACGGCGATGGGTTTGCCCGCCAAACGCTTGTCATAATCCGGGGAACGGGGATCGGCCTTGATCGGCAAAAGGCCCAGCGGAATATGGACCGCCCCTTTGGCCGTGCCCGAGGCAGAAACCTCACCCGCCTCGCGCACGTCGAGGAGGATCAATTGACCGGCCTTCGCAAGGTCGATGGCCTGTGGAACCGACGTGATCGCGATCATCGCTGCACCTTTCGCAGAAGAAATCTGCGTCCATACATATGCGAAAAATAGAATATGTAAAGGGTGTTCTGGCGGCCCTGAGGTGCATGCTGCAAACATTGCTCTTCCGCCCCGCATGTTCACCCATTGTTCACATTTTTGGATTGGAGACTCGGCCGCGATGCCCTATCTCTGGCCCATCCGTCCGGGGGAATGGCCATGGCCGAACAGAAGTTCATCGAAGTGCGCGGCGCGCGCGAGCACAATCTGAAGGGGGTCGACCTTGACATCCCGCGCGATCAGCTTGTGGTGATCACCGGCCTTTCCGGGTCTGGCAAGTCCTCGCTCGCCTTCGACACGATCTATGCCGAAGGGCAGCGCCGCTATGTGGAATCGCTTTCGGCCTATGCGCGGCAATTCCTCGACATGATGGGGAAACCCGATGTCGATCATATTTCGGGCCTGTCTCCGGCCATTTCCATTGAACAGAAGACCACGTCGAAGAACCCGCGCTCTACCGTTGGCACGGTGACAGAGATCTATGACTACCTCCGCCTGCTGTTCGCCCGCGTCGGCACGCCCTATAGCCCGGCCACGGGGCTGCCCATCACCGCGATGCAGGTGCAGGACATGGTGGATGCCGTCATGGCCATGGCAGAGGGCACGCGCGCCTATCTGTTGGCCCCGATCGTTCGGGACCGGAAGGGGGAGTATAAGAAAGAGTTCATCGACCTGCGCAAACAGGGGTTTCAGCGCGTCAAGGTCGATGGGCAATTCTATGAACTTGAAGAACCGCCCACGCTCGACAAGAAATTCCGCCACGATATCGACGTGGTGGTGGACCGGATCGTGGTGCGCGAAGGGATCGAAACGCGGCTTGCCGACAGTTTCCGCACCGCGCTGGACCTTGCCGATGGTATCGCGATCCTTGAAACCGCGCCGACCGAAGGCGATCCCGAACGCATCACCTATTCGGAAAACTTCGCCTGCCCGGTGTCGGGCTTTACCATCCCCGAGATTGAACCGCGCCTCTTTTCCTTTAACGCGCCCTTCGGGGCGTGCCCGGCCTGCGACGGGTTGGGGGTGGAACTGTTCTTCGACGACCGTCTGGTGGTGCCCGATCAGGGGCTGAACCTGATGCAGGGGGCGCTGGCCCCTTGGGCGAAATCAAAAAGCCCCTACTTCACGCAGACGATCCAAGCTCTTGCCAAACATTACGAATTCGACCCGAAGAAGAAATGGAAAGACCTGCCTGCGCATGTGCAGCAGCTGTTCCTTTATGGGTCCGGGGATGAGGAGATCCGCTTCCGCTATGATGAAGGCGGCCGCATCTACGAAGTGTCCCGCGTCTTTGAGGGCGTCATCCCGAACATGGAACGCCGTTATCGCGAAACCGATAGCGCTTGGGTGCGCGAGGAATTCGAGCGCTATCAGAACAACCGCAATTGCGGCACCTGTCATGGCTATCGTCTGAAGCCTGAGGCGCTGGCCGTGAAAATCGCGGGGCTGCATGTGGGCGAGGTCGTCCGCATGTCGATCAAAGAGGCCTATGCCTGGATCGGCACGGTGCCGGATCACCTGACCAATCAAAAGAACGAAATCGCCCGCGCCATTCTTAAGGAAATCCGCGAACGCCTTGGATTCCTTGTGAATGTGGGCCTTAATTATCTGACGCTTAGTCGCAATGCGGGCACCCTTTCTGGGGGTGAATCACAGCGTATCCGTCTGGCGTCGCAGATCGGGTCGGGGTTGACGGGGGTTCTTTATGTTCTCGACGAACCCTCCATCGGGTTGCACCAACGCGACAATGACAGGCTTCTGACCACGCTGAAAAACCTGCGGGATCAGGGCAACACGGTGCTGGTGGTGGAACATGACGAAGACGCGATCCGCGAGGCGGATTATGTCTTTGACATCGGCCCCGGCGCAGGCGTGCATGGCGGCCGTGTGGTCAGCCATGGCACACCGCAGCAGGTGGCCGCCGATCCTGTCAGTCTGACTGGGCAATATCTCTCGGGGCAGCGCGAGATTGCGGTGCCAAAAACGCGGCGCAGCGGCAGCGGGAAAAAGCTTACCGTTGTCGGGGCTTCTGGGAACAACCTCAAGAACGTCACGGTCGACTTCCCGTTGGGCAAATTCGTCTGCGTCACGGGTGTGTCGGGTGGGGGCAAGTCGACGCTGACCATCGAAACCCTGTTCAAGACGGCCGCCATGCGCTTGAACGGCGCACGGGAAACACCCGCGCCTTGCGAGACGATCAAGGGGTTCGAACATCTCGACAAGGTCATCGATATCGACCAGCGCCCCATCGGACGCACGCCGCGATCGAACCCCGCCACCTATACCGGCGCGTTCACCCCCATCCGCGATTGGTTTGCAGGTCTGCCGGAATCCAAGGCGCGCGGCTATCAACCGGGGCGGTTCAGTTTCAATGTGAAAGGCGGGCGGTGTGAGGCTTGTCAGGGCGATGGCGTCATCAAGATCGAGATGCATTTCCTGCCCGATGTCTATGTCACCTGCGAAACCTGCAAGGGCCAGCGCTATAATCGCGAAACGTTGGAAATAAAGTTCAAGAACAAAAGCATATCGGACGTTCTTGATATGACATGCGAAGATGCGCAGGGGTTTTTCCAAGCCGTTCCCGCCATCCGCGAAAAGATGGATGCGCTGTGCCAGGTGGGGCTTGGCTATATCAAGGTGGGCCAGCAGGCCACCACGCTGTCAGGCGGTGAGGCGCAGCGGGTGAAACTGTCCAAGGAACTGTCGCGCCGCGCGACGGGGCGCACGCTTTACATCCTTGATGAACCGACCACGGGGCTGCACTTCGAAGATGTGCGCAAGCTCTTGGAAGTGCTGCATGAATTGGTGGATCAGGGCAATACGGTCGTGGTCATCGAACACAACCTTGATGTCATCAAGACCGCCGATTGGATCATCGACATTGGCCCCGAAGGCGGCGATGGCGGGGGAGAGATCGTGGCGACCGGCACGCCGGAAGAGGTGGCAAAGGTCGAACGCAGCCATACAGGTCGTTACCTGCGCGACATGCTGAAACCCCGTCGCGTGGCCGCAGAATGAAAAGCGCCGCCCTGGGGGGCGGCGCTTCTTTCCGAAGGGTCAGGCCTTCTTCATCGGGCAGGTCGACAGACCCAGAATGGAATAAAGCGGGCAAGAGGAAATCAGCCCCGTTGCCAGCGGCACGATCCCGATCAGATAGGCCCAGCGATAGGCCCCATCGGCATTCAGGAAGAACCCGGCCAGCAGCGCAAGGCCGACGACGATCCGCAACACGCGATCAATTCCACCGACATTTTTCTTGAACATCTTGGTTCCCTTTCTGTCCTTGGCCCGGTTTCTCCGGGGCATGGATATAAACATAGCGAATCGCGCATGTCTTGTCTGTGATCTTGTCACGCGCCCTGCGGGCAATTGCGAAAACGGGGCAAATGCCCCGGTCACCGCCCCGCCGCCCGCCGCAGGGCGGCGAGGTCACGCAGATGCACCTCGCCCCGGTCCGTGGCCACCCAGCCCGATTTGCCAAAGGCATCCAGCTTGCGCGACACCACCTCGCGCGCTGAACCGATCCGGGCGGCAATTTCGGATTGCGTGGCCCGCACCACCCCCGCCTCTGCCAGATCGAGGAGCGCGCCCGCCAGCCGCGCTTCGACCCGGCCAAAGGCCACTGCTTCCAACAACCGCGTGAGATCTGCCATCCGCTGCCCGAAAGACCGCAGCACAAAGCCGCGAAAGGCTGGATCACGATCCATCAGCCGCAGGAAAAGGGGTTTCGGGATGGTCACCACCTCTGCGTCGCTGACCGTGGCGGCGGTGCCGGAATAGGGTTCATCCCCCAAAAGGCCCAGCGTCGTCTGGATGCAGCTTTGCCCCCGCTCCACGGCGTAAAGGAGGATCTCGCGCCCCGAAGGCCCGGTCAAAAACACCTCGACCCGCCCAGACAGGACCAGTGGAAAGCCCTGTGCCCGATCCCCCGGCGCAAATAGATCCAACCCCCTTGGCAAGCCACGCCGTTGCAGGGCGGCCAGTTCCGCCCGCGTTTCAGGCAGGATCGCCCCAATCTCCGACATCCAATCCATACCGCCTCCACCACCACTTGGGGGTAGAAAACAGCCCGCCGATGCCCCGATCAAGGCCAAAAGAAAAGGGCCGCCCCAAGGGCGGCCCATCCTTGCCGAAAGGTCCGGCGATCAATCCATCTGCTTGAAGTTGAAGGCCGCGCCTTCCTTGATCCCCGACGGCCAGCGCGAGGTGATGGTCTTCGTCCGCGTGTAGAAGCGGAAGGCATCCGGGCCATGCTGGTTCAGATCACCGAAGGCCGATTTCTTCCAGCCGCCGAAGGTATGATAGGCCAGCGGCACCGGGATCGGCACGTTGATCCCGATCATCCCCACATTGACCCGCGCCGCGAAATCGCGCGCCGTGTCGCCGTCACGGGTAAAGATCGCGGTGCCGTTGCCATATTCGTGGTCCATCGCATAGGCCAAGGCCTCTTCATAGGTCTTGGCGCGGACGGTGGACAGGACAGGCCCGAAAATCTCTTTGCGGTAGATGTCCATGTCGCGGGTGACATGGTCAAAGAGATGGGGGCCGACGAAGAAGCCATCCTCATAGCCCTGCAGCTTGAAGTTCCGGCCATCGACCACCAGTTTCGCGCCCTGCGCCACGCCACTTTCGACCAGACGCAGGATATTGGCCTTCGCCGCCGCCGTCACCACGGGGCCGTAATCCACATCATTGCCAGCGGTATAGGGGCCGACCTTCAACTTCTCGATCCGCGGGATCAGCTTTTCGATCAGTGCATCCGCTGTCGCATCGCCCACCGGAACCGCGACCGAGATCGCCATGCAGCGTTCGCCCGCCGCGCCATAGCCTGCGCCGACCAAGGCATCTGCGGCCTGATCCATGTCGGCATCCGGCATGATGATCATGTGGTTCTTGGCACCGCCAAAGCATTGCACGCGCTTGCCGTTGGAACAGCCGCGCCCATAGATATATTCCGCAATGGGGGTAGAGCCGACAAAGCCGATCCCCGCGATGACGGGCGAGTCGAGGATGGCATCCACCGCTTCCTTGTCGCCATTGATGACTTGCAGCACGCCATCAGGAAGCCCCGCCTCCTGCATCAGTTCCGCCAGCATCAGGGGAACCGAAGGGTCACGCTCGGACGGCTTCAGGATGAAGGCATTCCCGCACGCGAGCGCAGGCCCCATCTTCCACATTGGGATCATGGCCGGAAAGTTGAAGGGCGTGATCCCCGCCGCCACGCCGATCGGCTGGCGCATGGAATACATGTCGATGCCCGGACCGGCGCTATCGGTGAATTCGCCCTTCAACAGATGCGGCGCACCGATGCAGAATTCCATCACCTCAAGCCCGCGCTGGATATCGCCCTTGGCGTCGGGGATGGTCTTGCCATGCTCGCTCGACAGTGCGGCGGCAAGCTTGTCCATATCGCGGTTCAGAAGGCGGACGAATTCCATCATCACCCGCGCGCGGCGCTGCGGGTTGGTCGCGCCCCATTTCACCTGCGCCTGCGCCGCATCCGCCGATGCAGCATCCAGTTCGGCCTTGCTGGCCAGCGCGACGCGCGCCTGAACCTCGCCCGTGGCCGGGTTGAAGACATCGGCAAAACGCCCCGACGTGCCCGCCACATGCTTGCCGTTGATCCAGTGACCGATCTCTTTCATGGGAGTCTCCCTCATTTGCTGGTGCCGAGAATAGCCTTGCGGAAATGCCGCAAACAGAGGAAAGAATTCAAAGAGGCTTTGCAAAAATGCAGGATGGGCGCGGATGGATTGGGACGACCTGCGTATCTTCCTTGCCGTTGCCCGCAGCGAAAGCCTGTCGGGCGCGGGTAAAAGGCTGAAGATCGACGCCGCCACCGTGGGCCGTCGCATCGCGCGGTTGGAAGAGGCGATGGGGGCGCGGCTTTTCGCCAAATCCCCGCAAGGCTATGCCCTGACCGAAGAGGGCACCCGCCTTCTGCCCCATGCCGAACGCGCCGAAACCGCGCTGGATGGCGCGCGCGAGGCGCTTTCCGGCCCCGAGGGTCTGTCGGGCCAGATTCGCATCGGCGCGCCTGATGGCTGCGCCAATTACCTGCTGCCGCAGGTTCTGGCCCAAATCTGCGACGCCAATCCGGGGCTAGAGGTGCAGATCGTCGCGCTTCCCCGCGTCTTTAACCTTTCAAAGCGCGAGGCCGACCTTGCCATCGCGGTCAGCCGCCCGACGGCAGGCCGCCTGACGGTGCAGAAACTGACGGATTACCGCCTGCATCTGGCCGCCCATCCCGATTACCTGTCGCGCACAGCGCCCCTGACCGCGCCGCAAGACCTGCGCCATCACCGCCTTGTCGGCTATATCCCCGATATGATCCACGATAAGGAACTGGACTACCTGGCCGAATTGGGGGCAGGGGCGGTGGCCTTGGCGTCGAACTCTGTCTCGGTTCAACTGAATTGGCTGCGCGCGGGGGCAGGGGTCGGCGTGGTACATGATTTCGCCCTTCCCGCCGCGCCGGAACTGGTGCGGGTGATCCCTGAACAACTGTCCCTGATTCGCAGTTTCTGGTTGATCCGCCATGCCGATGACGGGCGCGTGGCCCGCCTGAACCGCTTTGCCGATCTATTGGCGCAGGGCCTTCGGCGCGAAGTGGCGCGGCTTGAGGCCTATTCCACGCAGGACGGGTAGGGCGGTTCCTCACCCTCAATCACCGGGCAGAGGCGCAGGCGCAACAGCGCCTCGCCCCTTGGGCGCCAATCACCCGTGTCGGGCAAGACCTGCGCGCTTGATCTGGGGCCGCGGGCCGCCCATTGCAGGGTAAAGAGGTCGTCACCCGACAGCGCCACAAGGATCAAGGCAGTTTCGGCCTGCCCACCCCCAGAGTCCCCGCAGGAAAAGGCCACCAGATGCGCGGCATCCGCCCCGTCCACCTCTTGCGCGCCTTCATCCGAACCCCAGAAGGTTTCGGGGCAGGCATCCCGGAACCCACCCCCGATCATCGATGCCATATCCAGCGGATCACCGATCCGTGGCGCCAAGCCTTCGGCCGCCGAAAGGGTGATCATCTGCGACCAATCCTCCACCCCTTCGCCTGACGGGACCAGTTCCAGAAGATAGCTGCCGTCCTCTTCCGCCTCATAGACCGCGACAAAATCGGCGGGCATCGGAAAGGCCACGATCCGCCCATAGGCCCGAGTCGCGGCCGTGATCTCATCCGCCACAGCCGGAACCGCACCAAGCAGTCCCACAAGAACGGCCAAGAACCGCATGTCACCCTCCACCAATCACTGCCACCAAGAATGTTGCGCCTTCTGAGATCTGTAAAGCCGCAGGCTTTCGTTGACAGACGCCGCGACCGCGCGCACCATCAAAATGACAACTAGGGAGGGAGGACCCCATGCTTGTCAGCCAAATCCTGAAAACCAAGGCCGATGATGGCGTCGTCACCGTGCCGCCGGGAACGTCTGTCGCCAAGGCCGCCGAAACGCTTTCGACGCGCCGGATCGGTGCCTTGATCGTTTCACCGGATGGCAAGCGGGTGTCGGGCATTGTGTCGGAACGCGATATCGTGCGGGAACTTGGCCGCCGTGGCCCGGCCTGCATGGCCGAAACGGTGGACAGCGTGATGACCGCCAATATCGTCGGATGCCGCCGCGATGACAGCGCCGATGAGGTGCTGCAAAAGATGACCGATGGCCGTTTCCGCCATATGCCGGTGATGGATGGCAATCAGATGATCGGCCTGATTTCGATCGGCGATGTGGTCAAGGCGCGGCTCACCGAACTCGCCATGGAAAAGGACGCGCTGGAAGGCATGATCAAGGGGTTCTGACCTTGGTCAACCCTGCGGCGCTTTGGGTCTTGCACTCAACCGCGCAATAATGTTGCGTGCTTCCACCGCGAAAGAGGGGGGAGTGGACCCATGCGTATCGGCCTTTACCCGGGCACCTTTGACCCCATCACGCTGGGCCATGTCGATATCATCCAGCGTGCCATGGCACTTGTGGATCGTCTGGTGATCGGTGTTGCGATCAACCGGGACAAGGGGCCGCTGTTTTCGCTCGAAGAGCGGGTCGCCATGGTGCAGGCGGAATGTGCCGCCATTCAGGCCAAGACTGGGGGAGAGATCGTTGTTCACCCCTTCGAGAACCTTCTCATCGATTGCGCCCGCGATGTGGGGGCAACCGTCATTGTGCGCGGCCTGCGCGCGGTGGCGGATTTCGAATATGAATTCCAGATGGTCGGCATGAATCGGGCGCTGGATGCCAGTATCGAGACGGTTTTCATGATGGCCGATGCCCGCCGTCAGGCCATCGCGTCAAAACTCGTCAAGGAAATCGCCCGTTTGGGTGGGGATGTTTCCAAATTCGTCACCCCCCCGGTCGAGGCCGCGCTGAAGGCACGCTATCAGTGAATCAAAAGGGGGCCGTGATGGCCCCCAGCGACAGAGTGATTTGGCGTAGGCCCTACTTGCCGTAGACTGCGGCCCAGGCGATGCGATGCGCATCTTCGGGGTAAATCCCAAGGTCCAGCGCCACATCGCGCGGCATCTGGGCGATCTCGTCGCGGGTCCGGCGATAGAGCGCGCGGTTGGCGGCGGCCGACTTCAGCGTTTCGATCAGTTTCATCTCTTGTTCCTTTCACGAACCTGCCAAGGGCTTCTCGGTTATCCCTTCGGCATGCTGTGAAAATGGCCCTTTCCGTTACCGCTAACAACCGCCAAGCCGGACTTGCCGTCATGCATAAGATGCATAGCTACTCCGCCGGACGCAACCCTGCGCGCAGCCTTGCGATCAGGTGGCGGGCTGCCTGCGGCCCTGACGGGGCAGGCAGCGCCACCTCCAGCCCCCGCTTCTCAGCGCTGGCCCGCACCGCCTCGGCCAAGGCGGGCACCTGTGCCATCAGGGTCACGAACTCTGCCTCTTGCAGGGTCAGGAGCATGGTATGCGACAGCGCGCGCACCGTGGCCCGCCGCGGCCTTTTCTGCAACACGGACAGATGGCCGAACATCTCTCCCTGTCCCAAGAGAACGCGGTTTCCTGCCACCTCGGCCTCGACCGCCCCGCGCGCGACGAACCAGACGCGATCCGGCAAATCCTCTTTCTTCACCAGCACATCGCCGGGTGAGGCGTAGACAGGTTTCATCCGCCGCGCCAATTGCCTGAGCGACCCTTCATCCAGCGCCGAGAACAGGCCAAAGCCCCGGATGATGTCGATCCGCTGCCCCCGCAGGTCCAGCTTGGGCCGCACGGACAGGGTCGCCCGCGCCTTGGCAAGGCGCTGTTGCAAGGCCAGATGCAGTTCCGGCCCGATCAGACCGTCCTGCACATATTGTTCATATTCCACCTCTTCCCGTCGCAAGGCGATACGGCGGATCAACTGCCGTTCCACCTCTTCGGCATAGCCGGGAAACTGGATGCGCAACCCTTCCAATTCGCGCCCCGCTTCCTCCATCCGCCAGCCCAGCAAGTCTTGCAGCAGCGCAGCCACCCGCCGCCCGTGAATGCGCAGGATGCGTTTGTCCACGAAGCTGCGCAGAAAGCGCATCATCTGCTGATGCGCCACCAGAAATTCGAAGCGATCCGCGATCAGGCTTTGCAGACCCGCGCGCCATCGGAACCGGCTATGCGCCCAATCCGCCAGATCCAGCCACCGCCCCCGCCGCAGGCTGCGCCGGACCTGCGCGCGATAGCCCGCGCGGCCCGCCGTGCGCGTCACCTCGATCAAGCGGTCGGCATCGGCCAGCATGCGTTCCGCCGTGCGGGCCGAGATGAAACCGTCGCGGAACGCATCTAGCAGAAGATCCCGCTCATGCCCCGCCAGCGCCACCATGCCCAGCGTGACCCGGTCCTTGTCGAGGATATCCTTCGCCTCATCCGCCGCATCCACCGCTTGGTTCAGCCTTTCGCCGAAACGCACGGCCTCTTCGCGGATGATGGCGGGCGTCAGGTCAAAGCCGCGCACCGTTTCGGCGACCGTTTCGCGCACATCCTGCAAGGCCACCGCCACCACCTGTTCCGACAGCGCGCGGTCCAGCGGCGACAAACGATCCAGCCCCAACCAGCTGATCATCAGGCGCAAAGTCGTGCCCTGCACCAACAGGGTAAACAGCGCAAAGCCCGTCGCCACGATGCCGACCTGCCGCTTGATCTCAAACGGGATGGACGGGTTTTCCGTCACCGCCAAGGCAAGGGCCAGCGTCACCGCCCCGCGCAACCCGCCCCAAAGGATGGCGATGCGGTACGGTCCTTCCACCTTGGGCGACACCCGCGCCAAGGACAGCAGGGGCAACAGACCCCACAGGATCACCGCCCGCGCGGCAAAGGCCGCGACGACGACCACGGCGACCAGAAGAAAATCCTCGGCCCGCGCCTGTTCCAGCGCCGATGGCACCAGAAGCGCGGCCAAAACGAAGATCATCCCGCCCGCCCAATAGGCCAAAAGGTTCCACGCCTCGCGCAAGAAGGCCAACGCGGGGGGCGACAGCCGCCCCGGCGCAAGAAAATTCACCGTCATCCCCGCCACGACCGCCGCCACCACGCCCGATGCTTCCAGCATGCGGTCCACGATCAGGAATGTGGCGAAGGGCAGGGCGAAACTCACCGACAATTGCGCCAAGGGCCAAGCGTTCATCGCCGCCATCGCCCACATCGCCGCGCGGGCCAGAAACCATCCCACCACGGCCCCCGCCCCGATCACCCATGGCAACTGCGCCAGCACCGCCACGGGTTCGGGCGCCGTCTCTCGCATCGCCAAGGCCGACAGGAACACCGAAAAAAGCGCGATGGCGGCGGCGTCGTTCAGCAGGCTTTCGCCTTCCACGATCCGTGCCAGACGCTGCGGGGCAGGGGTTGCGCGAAAGATGCTGACCACCGCCGAGGGATCGGTTGTCGATACGATGGACCCCAGCAGAAGGCAGGCCATCAGGGGCAGGCTGGCAAAGGGCATCAAGGCCGCCGCAATCACCACCGTCGCCACGAAGACGGCGATGACCGCCAAGGACAGGACCGGCACCCAGTCATCCATCAGCCGCCGCAGGTTCAAGGTCAGCGACACCTGAAACAGCAGGATGGGCAGCAGCACATAGATGAACACCTCGGACGAAATCGGCAGGCTCAGGATCGCCAGCGCCACGGGGTTCAGCGCATCGGTCATCTCGGTGCGCCAGAACCATGCCGCACCGCCCCCGATCGCCATGCCCAGCGCCACAAGGATCACCGGCACAGGCAGCCGCAGCCGCGTGGAAAGCGGCTCCGCCAGAGCGATGGCAAGAAACAGCCCGCTCAGAATCGCGATGACAACAATCAAATCCATGAAGAAAGGATAACCCGTTAGGGCTGCAACAAAAGCGAAGGCCGGTCACATTGCATGACCGGCCTGCAACATAGGCTCGAAAGGCGCGAAATCAGATCAACTTGCCCATCGCAACGGCGGTATCGGCCATGCGGTTCGAGAAACCCCATTCATTGTCATACCAAGACAGGATCGACACGAAGGTCCCATCCATCACCTTCGTCTGGTCCATATGGAAGACCGACGAATGCGGATCATGGTTGAAGTCCGACGAGACATTCTTGAACTCCGTATAGCCCAGAATGCCCTTCATCGGCCCATCCGCCGCCGCCTTGATCGCGGCGTTGATCTCTTCCACGCTGGTCGCGCGCTTGGCGATAAATTTCAGGTCAACGACCGAAACATTGGGCGTCGGCACCCGGATCGCGAAACCGTCCAGCTTGCCCTTCAACTCTGGCAGAACCAGACCCACGGCCTTTGCCGCGCCCGTGCTGGTCGGGATCATCGACAGGGCCGCCGCGCGGGCGCGATACAGGTCCTTGTGCATCGTGTCCAAGGTCGGCTGATCGCCGGTATAGGAATGGATGGTGGTCATCATCCCCTTTTCGATCCCCACCACCTCGTTCAACACCTTGGCCACCGGCGACAGGCAGTTGGTGGTGCAAGAGGCGTTTGAAACGACCACGTCATCCTTGGTCAGCGTGTGATGGTTCACGCCATAGACGATGGTCTTGTCCGCCCCATCGCCGGGGGCCGAGATCAGGACCCGCTTTGATCCGTTTTCCAGATGGGCAAGGCATTTCTCCTTGCTCGTGAAGATGCCGGTGCATTCCATCACGATATCCACATGGCCCCAAGGCAGATCGGCGGGGTTCTTGATGGCGGTCACCTTCATCGGCCCGCGACCGACATCAATCCAGTCCTCGCCCGTGGTCACCTGCGCCGGAAAGCGCCCATGAACCGAATCAAAGCGCAAGAGATGGGCATTCGTCTCGACCGGACCCAGATCGTTGATCGCCACGACTTCGATATCGGTACGACCCGACTCGATGATCCCGCGCAGCACGTTGCGGCCGATCCGGCCGAACCCGTTGATGGCGACTTTGACGGTCATGGCAATTCCTCCAAATGGATGGGGGCGGCGAATCCGCCGCGCCGATAGCGCTAACATCCGCAGAACGGGCAAGAATTCAACCCGACTCGCGCGCGCTCAGCGCCAGAATGCCAAGAATTCGATGAACTCGAAGAACTTTCTCATCAGAAAAAGCAAAGCCTCGCCGCCATTGGCGGTCAGATCGGCCATGATCAACCCGATCAGGGCGACCCCAAGGAACAGCGCGATACGGTCTGTCACGACCCCTCCATCAGTGGAGGAGCCGCCCCATCACCCCGGCCACATCGGCCATCCGGCAGGAGAAGCCCCACTCGTTGTCATACCAGGCCAGCACGCGCACCGTGCGGCCACCGACCACCTTGGTCTGGTCCGGGGCAAAGATAGACGATTGTGGCGTGTGGTTGAAGTCGATGGACACCTTGGGTTCCGGATCATAGGCCAAGACCATGCCCATATAGCCCGCCGCCGCCTCGCGGACGATGTCGTTCACGTCCTGCGCTGTCACCGTCTTGCCCGCCACAAAGGTCAGATCCACCGCGCTGACATTCGGGGTCGGCACCCGGATCGCGCTGCCATCCAGCTTGCCCGCAAGCTCTGGCAGCACTTCGCCCAAAGCTTTGGCCGCGCCCGTGCTGGTGGGGATCATCGCCATGGCCGCAGCGCGCGCGCGATACAGGTCCTTGTGCCGCCGATCCAGCGTCGGTTGATCGCCGGTATAGGAATGGATCGTCGTCATGATGCCCGACTCGATCCCGATCGCGTCATTCAGAACCTTGGCCAAGGGGGCAAGGCAGTTCGTGGTGCAAGACCCGTTCGACACGACCAGATGCTCGGCTGTCAGCGCGCGGTGGTTCACACCATAGACAACCGTCTTGTCGGCCCGTTTGGCAGGCGCACTCACCAGCACCCGCTTGGCCCCGCGCCCCAGATGGACCGCCGCCTTGTCGCGATCATTGAACTGGCCTGTGCATTCCAGCACGACATCCACGCCTTCCCAATCCAACTCGCCCGGATTGTAGGTCGACATCACCCGGATCGGCCCGCGCCCCAGATCGAGCATCCCATCCGACACCTTCACCGTGCCGGGGAACCGCCCATGAACCGAGTCGTATTTCAGAAGATGGGCATTTGTTTCGATCGGCCCGGTGGCATTGATCGCCACCACCTGCACGTCGTTACGGTTGCTTTCCGCGATATGGGCCAAGGTGCAGCGCCCGATCCGTCCGAACCCGTTGATGCCGATGGTGATGGTCATCTGTGCCGCTCCCTGTCGCTGCATACCGTGGAATGCCATTTCGCATAGCGAAGGCGGGCAGAGTCGAAAAGCCTGAAACCGACATAAAATCAACATGTTACCGCAAACATCCAAGGTTTGCGCTAACAATCTGAGGGCTTTGCCAAAAGCCGCGCCACGGGGTAGGAACGTCGAAAGGGACAAGGGGAAATAACGCATGAGCGGATTGCTCGCCCTGCTGGATGACGTGGCCGCCATCGCGAAACTTGCCGCCGCCTCGGTCGATGATATCGCCGCTGCCGCCACCAAGGCGGGGACAAAGGCCGCAGGCGTGGTGATCGACGATGCCGCCGTGACGCCGAAATATGTCCACGGCTTTTCCGCCGACCGCGAATTGCCGATGATCTGGCGTATCGCGGTCGGGTCGATGCGGAACAAACTGATCCTGCTTCTGCCCGCGCTTCTGGCATTGGACCACTTCCTTCCCGTGGCCATCACGCCGCTTTTGATGCTGGGTGGGGCCTATCTTTGTTTCGAAGGGGCGGAAAAGGTGGTTCACGCGCTTGCGCCCCACGCCGATCACGTGGTCGAACAGGATTTCGACACCGCCGATCCCGCGCATCTGGAAGAAGAAAAGGTCGCAGGCGCGATCAAGACCGACTTCATCCTCTCGGCCGAGATCATGACCATCGCGCTCGCCACCATCGAAAGCCCAAGTTTTGTGATGCAGGCCATCACGCTGGCCGTGGTTGGGGCCCTGATCACTGTCGCCGTCTATGGCGCGGTGGCCCTGATCGTGAAGATGGATGATGTGGGGCTCCACATGGCCGCCACGGGCCGAACCGGGGCAGGGCGCGCACTGGGGCGCGGGCTGGTGCAGGCGATGCCGAAACTCATGTCGGCGCTGTCCCTGATCGGGACTGCCGCCATGCTGTGGGTGGGCGGCAATATCGTCACCCATGGGCTGGAGGTGACGCATCTTTGGCCTTGGCCCTATGAGACGATCCACCATCTGGCCGAGGCCGCGGCCACGGCCCTGAACATGGCGCAGGGGTTCGTCGCATGGCTGGTGACCGCCTTCTTTGACGGAATTTTCGGCCTTATCCTTGGTGTGATCCTGATCCCGATTGCGACCCGGATCATCGGGCCGGCCATCACCGCCATCACCGGAAAGAAAAAGGCCGCGCCCTAGGCGCGGCCCAAATCTTTTCGAAGGTTCTTGATCAGAGCAGCGACTTCGCCACCGCCACGGCATGTTCTGCCGTAATCCCGAATTCCTTATACAGCCGTTCCATCGGGGCCGAGGCACCGAAGGAGGACATGCCCACAAAGCCCGCCTTCGCTTCTTTCCCGCGTTCGCCCAGAAGCCAGCGGTCCCAGCCCTGACGCACGCCCGCCTCGATCGCCACGCGCACCGGGCCACCGGGCAGCACGCGCTTGCGGTATGCCTCGTCCTGCTGGGCAAACAGCTCCATCGACGGCATGGACACGACCCGCGTGCCGATCCCTTCAGCCTCCAGCGCATCGCGCGCCTTCAGCGCGATCTCCACCTCGGACCCGGTGGCCATCAGGATCACCTGCCGCTTGCCCGTGGCTTCGGCCAGAACATAGGCCCCTTTGGCCACGAGGTTCTGGTTCACATGCGCCTTGCGCACCGCAGGCAGGTTTTGCCGCGACAGCGCCAGCACGGTGGGCGTCGACTTCTGGGTCAGTGCCACTTCCCACGCCTCTGCCGTTTCCACCAAATCGGCGGGACGGATCACAAGGGTGTTGGGCGTGGCCCGGCTCATGGCCAGATGTTCAACCGGTTGGTGGGTCGGCCCATCCTCGCCCAGACCGATGGAGTCATGCGTCATCACATAGACGACCGGCAGCCCCATCAGCGCCGAAAGCCGCATCGACGGCCGCGCGTAGTCGGTAAAGCACATGAAGGTGCCGCCATAGGGCCGCACGCCGCCATGCAGCGCCATGCCATTCATCGCCGCCGCCATCCCATGTTCGCGGATGCCGTAATAGACGTAACGGCCCTTGCGATCTTCGGGCGTGAAAACGCCCAGATCGGCGGTCTTGGTGTTGTTCGATCCCGTAAGGTCCGCCGATCCCCCGATGGTTTCCGTCATCACCGGGTTGACCGCCGCCAGCACCTTTTCCGATGCCGCACGGGTGGCAAGCTTCGGCATCGTCTCGACCGCCGCCTTCTTCAGGCCCCGGATCACGGAACCAAGCTTGGCCGGTGCTTCGCCTGCGAAGATGCGCGTGAATTCGGCCTGTTTCGCCGCCGACAGCGCCGCGAAACGCGCCTGCCATTCGGCATGGGCTGCCGCGCCACGGGCGCCCTTCGCTTCCCACGCCTTTTTGATGTCGGCAGGGATCTCGAACGGCCCATGGGTCCAGCCATAGGCCTCTTTCGCCGCCGCCATCTGGCCTGCATCCGTCAGGGCGCCATGGCCCTTTGACGTGTCCTGTGCCGCATGGCCCAGCGCGATATGCGTTTTGCAGGCGATCATCGTGGGCTTGTCGGATGCCTTCGCGGCCACCAGCGCACGGTCGATATCCTCGGGGTCATGCCCGTCGCAGGACAGCACATTCCAGCCCGAGGCCGCGAAACGCGCCTTTTGATCCGTCACATCGGCAATGGAAACCTTGCCGTCGATGGTGATCCCGTTGTCATCCCACAGCACGATCAGCCGCGACAATTTCTGCTTGCCCGCCAGGGCGATGGCCTCTTGGCTCACGCCCTCCATCAGGCAGCCGTCGCCCGCGATCACATAGGTGTGGTGATCGACGACCTTCGCCCCCCAGCGCGCGCGCAGGTTTTCCTCGGCCATGGCAAAGCCCACGGCATTGGCGATCCCCTGACCGAGCGGCCCAGTGGTGGTTTCCACCCCTGCCACATGGCCGAATTCCGGGTGTCCGGCGGTAATGGCCCCCCATTGGCGGAAGTTCCGGATCTGCTCCAGCGTCATGTCGGCATAGCCGGTAAGGTACAGCAGCGAATAGATCAGCATCGACCCGTGGCCCGCCGACAGGATAAAGCGGTCGCGGTTCGGCCAGCGCGGGGCGGCGGGATCAAAGTTCAGATGCTTTTCAAACAGCACCGTGGCCACATCGGCCATGCCCATCGGCATCCCCGAATGGCCTGAATTGGCAGCTGCCACTGCGTCAAGCGTCAGGGTGCGGATCGCGCAGGCGCGCATCCAATGGTCCGGGTGGCGGGCGCGGAGCGTCTGAATGTCCAAGGCCGTGGTCCTGTCATGGGTTTCGTTCGTTTGGCCCCGCTCTAGGGCGCATCTCGGGCAAGATCAAGCAATCCGCGCAAGCCCTTGGGTGCAAAGGCGTGAGTTGCGCCTTATTCTTGCGCTACACTCGTAGGCAGGATCGGGGCAGGGCGATTCGAAGTGGATGCCTTGATCGGTCCGACCGACGGCCAAAAACAGAAGAATTCTATCGCAGGACAGAAAGGCACCCCATGCAGGATTTGACCGAGCTGGAACGCCGCATCGCCGCCGCGTTGCAACGGATCGGCGAAGGGGTCGAGGCGCTGTCGCGGCAGGCCATCCCGTCGGGGACGGCGGAAGGGGCGCCAGACGGGGCGCCAGACGGGGCCGCTCTGGGGTCTGACGATGGCGCCGCCCAGCGCATCGCCGAACTGGAGGCCGAATTGGACGCCGAACGCAACCTTTCGGCCAGTCTGCGCGCGCGGATTGCCGAATTGGAAGACGCACCCCCAGCGATTGCCGACCTTCCCCCCGATGTCGCAGCCCTTTACGCACGGATCGACAAGATGACCGCGCAATTGGATGTGCAGGGCCTTGAAATGCAGCGCATGCGCAAGACTGTCGTGCAGTTGCGCGAAAACCTGCGCGGCCTGCGCCGTGCGCAGGTGGCCAATCTTGCCGATCCCGATCAGATCAACCGCGCCATGATGGCCGAATTGGAATCGATCCGCGTCGCCCGCCTGTCCGAGGTGGCCGAGATGGACGAGATTCTTTCCGAACTGACCCCCCTTATCACCGAAGAGCGTGCCGATGCCTGAACTTCACGTCACCATTGGCGGCCGGTCCTTCCCCGTCGCCTGTCAGGAAGGCGAGGAACATTTCCTCCGCACCGCCGCCGCCATGCTGGATGCCGAGGCGCAGCCGATCGTGGCCGCAATGGGCCGCTTGCCCGAGGCAAAGATGCTGCTGATGGCGGGGCTGATGCTGGCCGACAAGACGGCGGCGGTCGAAGATGAGATTCGCACCCTCAAGGCCCGCATCGCGGAACTTGAAGCGCGGCCGGATACCCGGGTCGAGGTTCCGGTGATCCCACCGCAAGTCAGCGAGACTTTGGCCGAGATCGCCGCGCAGGCCGAAGCGCTGGCCCAAAGGGTGGAAGAAGCGCAGGCCAGCGGCTGACGCCATACCGCTTCAATAGCGGTATGTTTTGCGGTATGGTGCGGGCCGGAAAAGGAGCAACCCATGTCCACCACGCGCCGCGCCACATCGATGACCCTTGATGCCGCCCTTCTGGACGAAGCCCGCGCGCTCGGCCTCAACATCTCACGCGCCGCCGAGGAAGGTATCCGCGCGCAGGTCCGCGCGGAACGCAGCCGCCGCTGGAAGGAAGACAACGCCGCCGACATCGCGGCTTACAACAAGTGGATCGAAGAGAACGGCGTGCCGCTTGCCCGCTTCAGGAAATTCTGATGGCCGAACAATATGACCTCTATCGCATGGCCGAAGGGGACTATGTGGTCGTACTTCAATCGGATTTGCTGGATGCGCTGAACACCCGTGCCGTTTGCCTTGCCATCCCCGAAGGGGCCGTCGTGCCTGCTTTGCCCGCTCTGTCGCCGATTTTGACGGTGGGTGACATCCGTCTTCGTCTCGCCCCCCATGTCGTCGCCACCTTGACTTTGGGAGAGCTTGGAACCTTCGTCGCCAACCTGTCGCACGAACGCGATCGCATCATCCGTGCTTTCGACTTGATGGTAACCGGGCTCTGAAACAAAGAAGGCCCGCCAATGGCGGGCCCTTCCTCAAACGAACACCCCTTCAGGCATTCGCCTCGCGGATCTTGTTCGCCGCGTCCTTGTCATAGGTCACGCCCTTCTGATCGAACAGCGCGTCCAACTCGCCCGACAGCGTCATCTCGGTCACGATATCGCAGCCGCCCACGAATTCGCCCTTCACGTAAAGCTGCGGGATCGTCGGCCAGTCGCTGAAATCCTTGATGCCCTGCCGGATATCGGGATCGGCCAGCACGTTCACATCGGCGAAGGTCACGCCCATGTAATTCAGAACCCCCGCCACGCGGGACGAAAACCCGCATTGCGGCATCATCTTGGTGCCTTTCATGAAAAGCACCACGTCATTCTTTTCGATCGTCTCGCGGATCTGGTCCTGCGCGCTCATTCTTCCGTTCCTCTCAATCCGGCGCCTTGGTCGTCAGCGCCAGCGCATGGAGTTCCCCATGCGCGCCATCCATCTTGCCCTTCAGCGCGGCATAGACCGCCCGCTGCTGTTGCACCCGGTTCATGCCCTTGAAACTTGCGTCAATCACCTCGGCGGCGAAATGCTGCCCATCATCGCCCTGCACCGTGATCTTCGCCTGTGGAAAGCTTTCGCGGATCAGCTTCTCGATATCCTGCGCCGTAATCGCCATGGTCATTCCCCGGTATTCCTGACCAAAGATGTATGCCTAAGGTCGTGGGGCCGCAAGTGGGGCAGGGGATGGAAGGGTTTCCCATTCCGCCCGCAGCATTCCATACAGCATCAGGTCCACAGTCCGCCCCAGCATCGGGCGCCACCAATGATCCCGAAGCCGCCCCTCTAGCCGATAGCCCGCCCGTTCATAAATCTTCTGCGCCCGCAGATTTTCACCGCTCGCATCCAACCAGACGCGCCGCGCGCCCAAGACCGCAAACCCGTAATCAGTCAGCGCCCGCACGAAACCAAGGCCACGCCCACCGCCCGCCACATCCAAGGCCAGCCTGCGCAACTCCACCGCCCCGGATGGCTCACCCACCTCGGCAAACAGCGCAAAGCCCGCCCGCGCGCCATCCTCTTCCCAGATCAGCAGCCGATGCCCCGGATCACTGGCATAAAAGGCAAGCCGTGCCTCATCCTCATCGGTGATGTAGATGCCGTAATCCGGCCGCTGCGCCAGCGCGCGGATAAAGGCGAAATCGGCAGGCAAAGCAGGGCGCAGCGTCATGTCAGGGCTTTCCATTCCTGGTGCAGCATCGAAAAGGCAACGCAATCGACCCAAATCCCCGGTTCGCGCTGCCAGCAGGCGCGCATGACGCCTTCGCGTTGAAATCCCGCCTTGGGAAAGGCCGCCAAGGCCGCCGCATTGTCGAAGGCGGCATCGCAGAACAGGCGATGCGCCCCCATCACGCCAAAGACCTCATCCAGCACGGCGCGGATGAACCTCTGCCCCGTTCCCCGTCCGGGATGCAAGAGGGCAAGGTTCCAAAGGCCCATGACGCCCGGATAATCCCAATCTATGACGGCAAAGCCCTCAAGCCCGCCGTCATCCCAGATCAGCACCCCCTGTGCCGGACCGTTGGCGATCTCGCGCAGCCAATCTTCGGACTGCTGCAACAGCACCATGGGCTGACCCGCGATCAGGGCGGCGACCTCTGGGATTTCCCCCTCGGTCGCGCGCCGCAGCATCAGGCAACCGCCGTCGCAAAGGCCGACCGATACAGCGCCGACAAATCGGCCATCGGGGCCGCATCGCCGCCAAAGGACACGGCCTCACCGCCAAAGCGGCCCACCACGGCCACCGGAACCCCCGCCGCCTTGCCCGCCGCGATCAGGGCATCGGCCTTGTCGGTCGCCACCAGATACCGCGCCTGATCCTCACCAAACAGGAACCCGGCCTCGCCACTCTCGACCGTCACGCCGATCCGCGCGCCTTCGGCCATTTCAAAGACCGCCAGCGCCAAGCCGCCATCGCCAAGGTCCGTGCAGGCCCGGATCAGCTTGCGGTTGGCCCGCACGAATTCCCCATGCCGCTTTTCGGTCTCCAGATCGACATGCGGCGCATCGCCCGCCTCGATCCCGAACATCTCGGCCAGAACCGCCGATTGGCCCAGATGCGCGCCCGCGTCCCCGATCAGCACCACCGCATCGCCCGCCTTGGGCTTGCCATGGATGATTTCCTCAAGCGAAGACAGAATCCCCACCGCGCCGATCGTCGGCGTGGGCAGGATCGCCTTGCCATCGGTTTCGTTGTAAAGCGACACGTTGCCCGAAACGATGGGCATATCCAGTGCCGCCACCGCCGCCCCGATGCCTTTGATCGCGCCGACGAATTGCCCCATGATTTCCGGCTTTTCCGGGTTGCCGAAATTCAGGTTGTCGGTCGTGGCAAGGGGCTTTGCCCCCACCGCCGTCAGGTTGCGATAGGCCTCGGCCACCGCCTGCTTGCCGCCTTCGACCGGGTTCGCCTTCACATAGCGCGGCGTCACATCCGACGTGAAGGCCAGCGCCTTGCCCGTGCCATGCACCCGCACCACCCCCGCAGGCAGGCCCGGTGTCACCACAGTGTCGGCGCCCACCTGACTGTCATATTGTTCCCAGACCCACGCCTTATGGGCATAGGTCGGGCTGCCGATCAGCGCGCGCAGCCCCGCCAAGGGCGCAATCGCCGGAACGTCCGCCAAGGCCGCTGCCGCAGGGGTTTCCACCCATGGCCGATCATATTCCGGGGCCGAAGAGGAAAGCTTCGACAAAGGCAGGTCTGCCTTGATTTCATTCCCGTGCAGGATCAGGAACCGATCCTCGGGGATCGTCTCGCCCACGATGGCGAAATCAAGGTCCCATTTCACGAAAATCGCCCGCGCCTCGGCCTCTTTCTCGGGCTTCAGCACCATCAGCATCCGCTCTTGGCTTTCCGACAGCATCATCTCATAGGCCGTCATGCCCGTCTCGCGCTGGGGCACGTTGTCCAGTTGCAGCCGGATGCCAAGGCCGCCCTTGTCGCCCATCTCCACTGCCGAACAGGTCAGGCCCGCGGCCCCCATGTCCTGAATGGAGATGACCGCCCCAGAGGCCATAAGTTCCAGACACGCCTCCAAGAGGCGCTTTTCGGTGAAAGGGTCGCCGACCTGCACCGTGGGACGCTTTTCCTCGATCGTGTCATCGAATTCGGCAGATGCCATCGTGGCCCCGCCGACGCCATCACGCCCCGTCTTGGCCCCAAGATAGACGACAGGCATCCCCACACCGCTGGCGGCAGAGTAAAAGATCTTGTCCGCATCGGCCAAACCAGCCGCAAAGGCGTTCACCAGACAGTTGCCGTTATAGGCGCGGTGAAACCGCACCTCACCGCCCACCGTCGGCACGCCAAAGGCATTGCCATAAGCCCCGATCCCCTCAACCACACCCTTCACCAGATGCGATGTCTTGGGATGCGACGGCTCGCCAAAGCTCAGGGCATTCATCGCCGCGATGGGCCGCGCGCCCATGGTGAACACATCGCGCAGAATGCCGCCCACGCCCGTCGCCGCGCCTTGATGGGGTTCGATATAGGACGGGTGGTTGTGGCTCTCCATCTTGAAGATCACGGCCTGCCCATCACCGATATCCACCACACCCGCGTTCTCGCCCGGCCCGCAGATCACCTGCGGCCCCGTGGTCGGCAACGTGCGCAGCCATTTCTTCGACGATTTATAGGAACAATGCTCGTTCCACATCGCGGAAAAGATACCCAGTTCCGTGAAGGTCGGCTCCCGCCCGATGATCTCTAATATCCGCTGATACTCATCCGGCTTCAGCCCGTGGCTGGCGATCAGTTCGGGGGTGATGGCGGGCTCTGTCATGGCGGCATCCCTCGGGTCTGGTGCTTGCCCGCGCGTCTAGGCGAAACGGGGCGGAAGGGAAAGGGGGAAGGGACGGGCAACCCGCGCAGCAGGATTTTTTTGCCGCCCCTTTCGCGGTCCTGTCGAAATCCGCCCGCGCCTTGCGTCCTTGCATTACGATGGTGCGGCAATCCCGCCCGCCATCGCAAAGAGAAAGGGTTGACCCGATGAAATACATGCTTCTCCTCTATGTGGACCCCGCGATCGAACCCAAACCCGGCACGCCCGAATGGGACAGCTATATGCAAGGCTTCATGACCGTCGGCGAACGCACCAAGGGCGTCGCCACCTTCCTCGCCGGCGACGGTCTGCAAGGGGTTGAAACCGCCACCTCCCTCCGCCTGCGCGATGGCAAACGGGAAACCATGGATGGCCCCTTTGCCGAAACCCGCGAACATCTGGGCGGCTTCTACCTGATCGAGGCCCCCGACCTTGATGCCGCCCTCACCTATGCCTCCGAAATTCCCGTCGCCCGCATCGGCACGGTCGAGGTGCGCCCGGTCATGGTCTATTGATGACCCCGGAAGACGCGCTCGCCCATTGCCTGCGCCGGGATCGGGGCCGCATCGTCGCGGCGCTTGCCTCTCGGCTTGGCGATGTCCAGCGCGCCGAGGATGCGCTGCATGAGGCGGCGGCCTCGGCACTTACCCATTGGGGCAGGGCGGGTCTTCCCGCCCGCCCCGAAGCGTGGCTCCTGCGGGCGGCCTATCGCAAGGCGATTGACGGCTTTCGCCGCGACCGCACGGCCCAGCGTCATGCGCAGGCGATGGCGGTTCTGGCCAAGGACGAAGCCGCCCTCGACGATCATCCCGATATCCCCGATGACCGCCTGCGCCTGATCTTCGCCTGCTGTCATCCGGCGCTTGACCCGAAATCCCGCGTCGCCCTCACGCTGCGCACGGTCTGCGGCCTGACCACCTCCGAAATCGCCCGCGCCTTTCTTGATGCGGAACCCACGATGGGCCAGCGCCTGTCGCGCGCCAAGGCCAAGAGCGCGGCGGCCCGCATCCCCTTTGCCATCCCCGGCCCCGAAGATTGGCCGTCGCGCCTCGATACGGTGCTGGCCACCCTCTATCTGATTTTCACCACCGGATATGTGGCAGGCCCCAACGAACCCCGCGACCTCTGCGCCGAGGCCGTCTTCCTCGCCCGGCTCCTTGTCCAACTCCGCCCGGATGAGGCCGAAATTGAAGGGTGCCTCGCGCTTCTTTTGCTGACTCAATCCCGCGCCAAGGCCCGCATCGGCCCCGACGGCGCGACCGTTCCCCTAACAGAACAGGACCGTGGCAACTGGGATCGCGCCGCCATGCGCGAAGGGCTAGCCCTGATCGACACCGCGATGGCCCGCCGCAGTCCCGGCCCTTATCAGATCAAGGCCGCCATCGCCGCCTGCCATCTCGCCGATCCCGCGCCCGATTGGCCGCAGATCGTGGCGCTTTACACCCGCCTTCTTGATTTTGAACCTACGCCCGTCATCCGCCTCAACCGCGCGGTCGCTGTGGCCGAGGCGGGCGATCTTGCACAGGCCCTTGCCGACCTTGCCCCCTTGGCCGAAGCTCTAAGTGATTATCAACCTCTCCATGCCGCCAGGGCGGAACTTCTGACGCGGGCAGGGCAGGGGCCGGCGGCACAGTCGGCCTATGACCGGGCAATCGCGCTGGCCACCTCTCCTGCGGATGCTGCTTTCCTGACCAATCGGCGCGACAAGCGGCCCATCTGACGGGCAGAGTCGAAAAAACCTCAAAAAACCAAAAAAAAGGCCGAGCAGAAGCTCGGCCCAAGTCCAACAGGGAGGTATGAAGCGGCAAGAGAAGAACTCGATCACCGCCTCGCCACTGCATCTAGGGTGGCGGATGATTCCGTGCAAGGGCAGGAATGCCGCAGGCGCATCATGGCCGCTATGCACTTTGCGCATGGCTTTGTGCGACAGGCATGGAAACGTTTCCGCCCCGGCCCTTCGCCCTAGATATCTTAGGCCTGTTCGCGCTTGCGATACTTGAAGATTTCTTCGCTGACGAACTCGCGGAAGGCGGCCACGCGCTTGGAATGGCGCAGCTCTTCGGGATAGGCCAAAAAGACCGGCACCTCGGCGCTTTCCACATCCGGCAGAACGCGAACAAGGTGGGGGAAATCCTCGGTGATGTAATCGGGCAGGACCCCGATCCCAATATGGTTCAACACGCCCTGCAAGACCCCGAAATAGTTGTTCACCGTCAGGGTCGAGGGGATGTCATTGCTCATCAACTGCTGCACCAGAACAGCCCCTGCTGCCACCTGCGCCGTCCCCGGATGCTGACAGATCAACCGATGAGAATGGAAATCCGCCATGGTTTCGGGCGTGCCGTTCTCGGCCAGATATTCCGGCGTCGCATAAACCCGCATTCGGATTTGCATCAACCGCTTGCGGATCAGGTCTGCCTGCGATGGTTCCTTCATGCGGATGGCCACATCCGCCTCGCGCATCGGCAGGTCAAGAACCCGCTCTTCCAGCATCAGGTCGATCTTCAGGCCGGGATATTTCTGATAAAGCGCCGTCAATCGCGGGGCCAGCCACAGCGTGCCAAAGCCCACCGTGGTGGTCACCCGCAACTCGCCAAACACCTCGTCCTCGCTGTCACGGATGCGCGCGGCCGTCGCCTCCAGCCGTTTCACCATCTGCGAGGTGGCATCGAACAAAAGCTCACCCTGTTCGGTAAGGATCAACCCCCGCGCATGGCGGTGGAACAGCGTGACGTTCAGGCTTTCCTCAAGCGCGCGGATTTGTCGGCTGACGGCGGATTGGCTCAGATGCAGGACATCCCCCGCATGGGTTAGGCTGCCGCGATCGGCAACCGCATGAAAAATCCGCAGTTTATCCCAGTCCATCATGTCGATCACCGTGCAAATCCCGGGCACGCTACCACGGGAGACCCCACATAAGAAGTATATCTGCCATGTAAAGGATGCATGGCTCCAATTTCCGGCCCCCGCGCCACTTCTCGCGTCATAGGGCGCGGCAATGGCCTTTTCCCCTTCCGCCATCGCGCCTATGCTGCGCCCAACAAGGGCAGCATCCGGCATAAGCCGGAAAAGGGGGCGGTGATGGCGGTCGGCATCTTCGATTCGGGTCTGGGCGGCCTGACGGTTCTTGATGCGGTTGCGCGGCGTCTGCCCGATATCCCGTTTGTCTATTTCGGTGACAACGCCCATGCACCCTATGGCGTGCGCGATGCCGATGACATCTTCCGCCTGACCTGTGCCGCCACCGAACGGCTTTGGGCCGAAGGCTGCGACCTTGTCATCCTAGCCTGCAACACCGCCTCTGCCGCCGCGCTGAAACGGATGCAGGAAACCTGGGTGCCCGCCGACAAGCGTGTGCTGGGTGTCTTCGTCCCGCTGATCGAGGCGCTGACCGAACGGCAATGGGGCGACAACTCCCCCCCGCGCGAGGTGGCTGTGAAACATGTGGCTCTCTTCGCCACGCCTGCCACCGTCGCCTCTCGCGCCTTTCAGCGCGAGCTCGCCTTCCGCGCGATCGGCGTTGATGTCGAGGCGCAGCCCTGCGGCGGCGTGGTCGACGCCATCGAACAGGGCGATGAGATTCTGGCCGAGGCGCTGGTGCGATCCCATGTCGAGGCGTTGAAGCGCCGCATGCCCGCGCCCGAGGCGGCGATCCTTGGTTGCACCCACTACCCGCTGATGGAGCGGATTTTTCAGGATGCCCTGGGGCAGGGGGTGAAGGTCTATAGCCAAGCCAATCTGGTGGCAGAATCGCTGGCCGATTACCTCACGCGGCGGCCAGAGTTTCTGGGCCATGGGACCGAGTCGAAGTTCCTGACCACGGGCGATCCCAAGGCTGTGTCGAACAAGGCAACGCAGTTCCTGCGGCGTCGGATCGAGTTTCAGGCGGCTTGACGCCACGGCGACCAAGGCCGGGGTATAAGCGATGCTTTTGATCACGCAGCAGGGCCATAGGCTGGATTGATCCTTTGCCTCTGCCGTTGCGCGACATGCGCCTTCACCGCGCGCTGCGTGCCCACAGAATGCCGCACAAAAGGCGGCACAAAACAGGGCACAGCCGTTGCAGCCAAAAATCCCTTGCCACTTGCCCCAGCCTGCCGCATCAACGCGGCATCTGGAAAGGGGGTCGCAATGGCCGCAAAAGTCGCAATCCTTGGGGCGTCGGGCTATACGGGTGCCGAACTCGTCCGCCTGATTGCCACGCATGAAGGCTTTGAAATCGCGGCACTTTCCGCCGATCGCAAGGCAGGAATGGCGATGGCGGATGTCTTTCCCTTCCTGCGCCACCTGACCCTTCCCACGCTGCAAAAGATCGACGAGATCGATTTTTCCGGCATCGACCTGTGCTTCTGTGCGCTGCCCCATGCCACGACCCAACAGGTTGTGGCCGCACTGCCCCGCACCCTCAGGATCGTGGATCTTTCCGCCGATTTCCGGCTGCGTGACCCGGCGGAATATGAACGCTGGTATGGCCAACCCCACACGGCCGTCGACCTGCAAAAAGAGGCCGTCTATGGCCTGACCGAATTCTACCGCGACGCCATCCGCAACGCCCGCCTCGTGGCAGGCACGGGCTGCAACGCAGCCACCGGGCAATACGCGCTTCGTCCCCTGATTTCAAAGGGTTGCATCGATCTGGATGATATCCTGATTGACCTGAAAGCAGGCGTCAGCGGGGCAGGGCGGTCCTTGAAGGAAAACCTTCTTCACGCCGAATTGTCTGGCGGCACCCATAGCTATTCCGCAGGCGGCAAACACCGCCACCTTGGCGAATTCGATCAGGAATTCAGCGCGATCGCCGGCCGCCCCGTGCAGGTACAATTCACCCCGCACCTTCTGCCGATGAACCGGGGCATCCTGGCCACCGTCTATGTCAAGGGCGACCCAAAGGTGGTTCACGAAACCCTCGCAACCGCCTATGAATCCGAGACATTCCTGAAAGTGCTACCTTTTGGCGCGCTCCCCTCGACACGCGATATCGCAGGCTCCAACTTCTGCCATATCGGGGTGATCGGCGACCGGAAGCCCGGTCGTGCGGTCATCATCGCCGTCTTGGATAATTTGACCAAAGGCTCTTCCGGTCAGGCGATCCAGAACGCAAATATCATGCTGGGCCTGCCCGAAACCCAAGGGCTGATGCTTGCCCCCGTCTTCCCGTAGGAGGGTTCATGGCCGGTCTGAAAGGTCTGAAGAAACAACGCCGTATCCAGATCATCGCGCTGGCTGCCGTGGCGCTGGTTGGGGCGACGGGCCTTGTGGGTTATGCGATGCGGGACGGGATCAACTTCTTCCGCTCTCCCACCCAGGTCGTCGAAGACCCGCCGTCGCAGGGAGAGGTGTTCCGCATCGGTGGCCTGGTCGAGGAAGGGTCCATCGTCCGTGGCCAAAGTGAAACCGTGACGTTCCGGGTCACCGATATGAACGAATCCATCCCGGTGGCCTATACCGGCATCCTGCCCGACCTTTTTGCCGAAGGCCAAGGCATGGTGGGCACCGGCAGCATGATCGATGGCACCTTCCAAGCCACGGAAATTCTTGCCAAACACGACGAAACCTACATGCCGGCCGAGGTGGTGGATGCCCTGAAGGAACAGGGTGTCTATGTCGACCCGAACAAGCCGGAAAGTTGAGCGCGCGCTCCTTACCGCGCCCGTTAACCCTTTCGCGCAACTCTGGCTCTCATCATCATGGGGGCCGGAATGCCGAAGTCGATCCTTTCCAAAGCCGCAATCGCCGCGCGTCATCTGCGCGCTCTGGCCCGATCAGACGCATCCGCAGCCCCGCAGGGCCGCTATGATCGCCTGATCGACGCCGCCAACCGCTTGCCTCGCCCTGTTCTTGTCTATGGCACCGTGGCCTTGATGTTTCTTGCGCTGATCCGGCCTGATCTCTTTGATCGGGGCATGGCCAGCCTTGACCGGATGCCGGATGAACTTTGGTGGCTGGTGGGCGCGATCCTTGCCGGTCATTTCGGGGCGCGCGAGGCCCATCACCTGCGCCACCGAACGCCTCCCGCCGATGAATCGAGGGGCGAAAAGCCGGGGCCCGACAACCCCGCCTGATCCGGCGTCCTTGACCTGTCAGGTCGCCTCTGGCATTGCCGGAGGCAACCAGACAGGAATGTGATCAAATGAACCTCTTCTCGGATATCCGGGACCTCGTCATTGCGTCCCTTGCCGATCTTGCCGCCGAAGGCGTGCTGCCGCAGGGATTGGATACCACCGCCGTCGCAGTGGAGCCGCCGCGCGATGCCGCGCATGGCGATATGGCCACCAATGCCGCCATGGTGCTGGCCAAGCCTGCCGGCATGCAGCCCCGCGCCATCGCCGAGGCGCTTGCCGCGCGCCTGATGGCCGATCCCCGCATCGCCGGGGCCGATGTTGCCGGTCCGGGTTTCCTTAACCTTCGTCTCGACACCGCGCTTTGGCACGGGTTGATCCGCGCAACGCTGGCGCAGGGGATCGACTATGGCCGTTCAAGCCTTGGGCAGGGGCTGAAGGTGAATGTCGAATTCGTCTCGGCCAATCCCACGGGCCCCATGCATGTGGGCCACACGCGCGGCGCGGTTTTTGGCGATGCGCTGGCGCGGCTTCTGTCCTTTGCGGGCTGGGATGTGACGCGGGAGTATTACATCAATGACGGCGGTGCGCAGGTCGATGTGCTGGCCCGCTCTGCCTATGAACGCTACCGCGAGGCGCATGGTCTTGAACCCGCCATCGCCGAAGGCCTTTATCCCGGCGACTACCTTATTCCTGTGGGCGAGGCGCTAAAGGCCAAATACGGTGCCACCCTGCTGGATCAGCCGGAATCCGTCTGGCTAAAAGACGTGCGCGATTTTGCCACCGAAATTATGATGGCCGAAATCCGTAACGATCTCAAAATCTTGGGCGTCGAGATGGATGTGTATTCGTCCGAAAAGGCGCTGTATGGCACGGGCGAGATTGAGGCCGCGATCAGCACCCTGCGCTCCATGGGGCTGATCTATGAGGGTACGCTGGAACCCCCCAAGGGCAAGGAACCCGAAGATTGGGAACCCCGCCTCCAGACCCTGTTCCGGTCCACCGCCCATGGCGATGATGTGGACCGCCCGGTGCAGAAATCCGATGGCAGCTGGACCTATTTCGCCCCCGACATCGCCTATCACTACAACAAGGTGCGGCGTGGCTTTGACCAGCTGATCGACATCTTCGGTGCCGATCACAGCGGCTATGTCAAACGGATGAAAGCTGCTGTTTCGGCCCTGTCGAATGGCCGCGTGCCGCTCGATATCAAGCTGATCCAGTTAGTAAAGCTTTATAAAAACGGCGAACCCTTCAAGATGTCCAAGCGGGCTGGGACATTCGTCACGCTACGCGACGTGGTCGAACAGGCCGGGGCCGATGTGACGCGCTTTGTCATGCTGACCCGCAAGAACGACGCGGCACTGGATTTCGACTTTGACAAGGTGCTGGAACAGTCCAAGGACAACCCGGTCTTTTACGTCCAATATGCCAATGCCCGCGTGAATTCCGTCCTGCGCAAGGCGCGTGAGGCGGGGCTGGATGTGGCGGATGGCACCCTTATGGCGGCCGATCTGTCGATCCTGACGCATGACGCCGAACTGGCTATGGCCAAGAAGATCGCGGAATGGCCCCGTTTGGTCGAGATTGCCGCGCGGAACAATGAACCGCATCGGGTGGCCTTCTATCTGTATGAACTTGCCTCTGATTTCCACGGCCTGTGGAACCGCGGCAATGACGACACCAGCCTTCGCTTCATCCAAGAGGACAATCCGACCGTTTCACAGGCGAAAATCGCCCTTGCGCGCAGCGTTTCCGTTGTCATTTGCAGCGGTCTTGCTATCTTGGGCGTCACTCCGGTCGAGGAAATGCGCTGATCAACAGCGCCCCGTCCGGTCGAGCAGGCAAAGAACGCGGCTGCGGCACGTATCGCATCCGGCACGAGGCTAGACATGGCGCAGGTTGATTACGACGATTTCGATCCCGGCGAAGAATCCGGCTGGTCAGATCATGCCCCGCACGGCGGGCGGATGGCACAGATCGTCCACCTTGCCGGGGCGGTCTGTTCCGTCGCGCTGGTGATTGGTCTTGCCTATTGGGGCTATCGCGTCGCTGTCCGGGATGCCAATGGCGTGCCTGTCGTGCGCGCGCTGGAAGGCCCCATGCGCATCGCCCCCAAGGATCCCGGGGGCGAGGTGGCCGATCATCAGGGCCTTGCTGTGAATACGGTCGCGGCACTTGGCGTTGCGGCCCCGCCGCCGGATCGTCTTGTACTTGCCCCGCGTCCCGTCGATCTTAGCCTTGAAGATGCGCCCGGCCTTGCCCTTGCCGGGGCGATGCCTTCGGCTGATGAGGCCAGCGTGACCCCCGTGTCGGCAGCGCCCGTCGCACTGCCCGTTGCGGCGGTCGCGCCACTGGCCGAGGCCGAAGAAAACCTTGGCCCCGATCCTGACGCTGTGGCGCAGGCCTTGGCCGAGGCGTTGGCCGAACCCCTGCCAGAGGCCACGCCTGCAGCCGCCGAAACCACCGCTTCTGGCCAAATCCGCCCTCGCCCGCGGCCAACCTCTCCGGGGCAGGCCGATCTGGCCGTGGAACAGGTAGCCCTGACCACATCCGCGCCGCCTCCTGCCGCTGAAATCGATCCCGCCGCCATCCCTGCCGGCACCCGCCTTGTTCAGCTTGGCGCCTTTGATACGGCGGAAGAGGCACGCGCCGAATGGGCAAAGCTTGGAAATCAGTTCGGCCCCCTCTTCCTTGGCAAGGCCTTGGTCGTTCAAGCCGCAGAAAGCGGCGGGCGCACCTTCTTCCGCCTGCGTGCCCACGGCTTTGCCGATGAAACCGAGGCACGGGGCTTCTGCACCGAAATGCTGTCCCAAAACGCCTCGTGCATCCCGGTCGAGCAGCGCGGATGACATTCGGGCAAGGTGCCGCGATCTTCGGCTGTTCCGGCCCGACCCTCACACCGGATGAGGCAGCCTTCTTCCGCGATGCCGATCCCTTCGGGTTCATCCTCTTTGCCCGCAATATCGAAACGCCCGAACAAGTCCGCCGTCTGACAGATGATCTGCGCGCCAGCACAGGCCATGACGCACCCATTCTGGTGGATCAGGAGGGCGGGCGGGTGCAGCGTCTGCGCGCGCCCCATTGGCGCGAATGGCTGCCCCCGCTGGATCAGGTGATGCAAAGCGGGGCGCAGGCCGCACGCGGCATGGCCCTCCGGTCGCGGATCATCGCGCATGAGCTGCGCGCCGTCGGGATCGATGCCAATTGCGCCCCTTGCTGTGATCTGGCCTCTGACTCGACCCATCCTTTCCTGCGCAACCGCTGCTATGGCAGCGCGCCGGCAGGGGTGGCCACGATTGCCCGCGCCGTGGCCGAGGCGCATCTTGCGGGCGGCGTCCTTCCGGTGATGAAACATATGCCGGGCCATGGCCGATCGACGGCCGACACGCATCACGATCTGCCCACGGTAACCGCATCACCCGATGACCTTGACGCCACCGATTTCAGCCCCTTCCATGCCCTTCGGGACATGCCGCTGGCCATGACGGCCCATGTCATCTTCGCGGCATTCGATCCGGATCGTCCGGCCACCCAATCGCCCGTGATGATCGACGTGATCCGCAACCGGATCGGATTTGCGGGCATTCTGATGACGGATGATCTGAATATGCAGGCCCTGTCGGGCAGTTTGGCCGAACGTACGGCCGCCGCCCGTGCCGCAGGCTGCGATATTGCCCTTCATTGCAAGGGCGATCTTTCGGAAATGCAGGCCGTCGCCGCTGCCGCAGGGCGGATGGACAGCGCAAGCCAAACGCGCGCTGCCGCGGCGCTGGCTTGGCGCAAAGCGCCTGATGCCGTTGACATCGCCGCCTTGGAAGATGACCTTGCAAAGGTCCTGCAAGGAAACGCGCATGTCTGACGATTGGACCGGAGTGGAACGTCTTCCCCCTGCCGAACGCGTCGCGGCAGAGGCGCTTATCGTCGATGTCGACGGGTTCGAAGGGCCGCTTGATCTGCTTTTGACCCTGTCGCGCACCCAGAAGGTCGATTTGCGGCGCATCTCGATCCTGCAACTGGCCGATCAATACCTTGGCTTCATCAACCGCGCGCAGGCGCTGCGGATTGAACTTGCTGCCGATTACCTTGTCATGGCGGCTTGGCTTGCCTTTCTGAAATCCCGCCTTCTCTTGCCCCCCGAACCGGGCGAGGACGGACCGACGGCAGAAGAACTCGCTGCACATCTGGCTTTTCAGTTGGAACGGCTTGAGGCGATGCGCGAGGCGGCCGCCCGCCTTATGGCACGCGATCAATTGGGGCGCGATTTCTTTGCCCGTGGCCTGCCCGAAGATATCGCGCTGAACCGAAAGATCACCTATTCAGCGACACTTCTTGATCTGATGCGCGCCTATGCCCGGACGCGGACCAAGGATGAATTCCGCCCCTTCGTGATGGACCGCGACCATGTTTTCACAATGGAACAGGCGCTGGATCGGATGCGTGGCCTGATCGGCTATGCGGGGGAATGGGCGGACCTAACCTCTTTCCTGCCGGAAGGTTGGGACGTCAATCCAATGCGCCGCCGCTCCTCAACCGCGGCACATTTCGCCGCCGTGCTAGAAATGGCCAAGCGCGGGCAGGTTGAATTGCGTCAGGGTGAGACCTTCGCCCCGATCCAACTGCGCCGGAAAGACCTATGACCGACGCCCCCGAACCCATTGAACGCAGCCTGTTTGAGGCACCGCCCATGGCGGAACAGGAACGTATGATCGAAGCGATCCTGTTCGCCTCTGCCGAACCCGTGACGGTGGCCGAACTGGAATCCCGCCTTCCCCACGGTTGCGATCCGGCCGAGGCCTTGGTGCATCTTCGCAAGCGCTATGAGGGGCGGGGGGTGCATCTTGTGCGCGTGGGCGATGCCCATGCCTTCCGAACCGCGCCAGACCTTGGCCATCTGATGCGCAAGGAAACGGTGGAACAGCGCAAGCTCAGCCGTGCCGCGATCGAAACGCTGGCCATTATCGCCTATCACCAGCCTGTCACCCGGGCCGAGATCGAAGAGATTAGGGGTGTCGCCGTCTCGCGCGGGACGGTGGATCAGCTTTTGGAACTGGAATGGATTCGTTTGGGCCGCAGAAGGATGACGCCGGGCCGTCCGGTCACTTTTGTTGTGACCGAACAGTTCCTAGATCATTTCGGTCTCGAATCCGCGCGTGATTTACCGGGGCTTAAGGAATTGCGGGCAGCCGGTCTGTTGGACAATCGCCCGCTTCCCGGCAGCGCCACGCGGTCTGATGACGAGGATGAGGCAACGGTCGGGCAGAGCGAGCTGTTCGAAGATTAGTGAAAGGGCGATTGCGATGGATTGGAACAGGCTGTTGCAGGGGATGGGCGGGCGGCTGCTCCGCCAAGCGCTTGGCATGGCAATGAAACATGGCGTCGACCGCATCGGGGGCGGGCCAAAGCCAAAGGGCGAATTGACAGATGCCGAACGCCGACATCATGCGAAATCGGCTGAAACCCAAAAACGTCTACAACAGATGATGCGGATCGGACGTCGCTTCTGGCGCTGATCAGCGGAACTGTTTGGCCAGTTTCAGGCCCTGACCCTGATAATTCGACTTGATGGCCTGCCCATACAGGGTTTCAGGCCTTTCCGTCATGCGTTCATAGACCAGCCGCCCCACCACCTGCCCATGTTCCAAAACAAAGGGTGCTTCGTGGCAGCGCACTTCCAAAACGCCGCGCGATCCTTCGCCTGCCGCCAAAGCATGGCCAAAGCCCGGATCAAAAAAGCCTGCATAATGGACCCGAAACTCGCCCACCATGGCAAGGTAGGGGGCCATTTCTGCCGCATAATCAGGGGGAATCGTCACCGCTTCGCGGCTGACAAGGATGTAGAAGGCACCCGGATCAAGGATGATCTGGCCTTCGGTGCTGCGCAACTCTTCCCAGAAGTCCCGTGCGGGGTAATGGCCGATCTTGTCCAGATCAATCACGCCCGTATGCGGCTTGGCGCGATAGCCCAAGAGGTCGCCCGTTTCGGGCATCAGGTCGACCGAAAAGCCCAACCCCCCGGCAATCACAGCTTCGCCCGAAACCAGCGGCTCTTGTGCATGCAGCGCGGCCAGTTCGTCATCATCCAGAACGGCCTGCCCGTGGCGGAACCTGATCTGGTTCAACCGCATGCCGGGCCGCACCAGCACGGAAAAGCTGCGCGGACAGACCTCGGCATAAAGCGGGCCTTTATAACCCGGCGTGATACGGTCAAACTCCGTTCCGCCATCGGTGATTGTGCGCGTCAGGAGGTCCAGCCGTCCTGTGGAGCTTTTTGCATTCGCCACAGCCGTCAGCTCGGGCGCCAGCGAGAGTGATTCCATCAAGGGAATCACATAGACGCAGCCCTTTTCCAACACCGCACCGTCGATCAGGTCCACACGGTGCATCTCAAACTCTGCCAACCGTTCGGCCACGGTCCGTCCGTGACCGGCAAGGAAAGAGGCGCGCACGCGATAGGCAACCGTGCCCAGCCGCAGGTCAAGGCTGGCGGGTTGGACCTGCGCATCGGTGATCGGTTCCGCGCCCGTGATGGCGCCCGTCGCAATAAGGTGCCGCAGGCTTTGCGAGGGAAGAACGCCGATTTCTGTCACCTCAAGCCCCCCGGTGCGCTAAACGGAACCGCCCGCGCTGCCATGCGGCAGGCGGGCGGTTTCGGTAATGGTCGGGCCGGCGAGATTCGAACTCGCGACCTTCCGCCCCCCAGACGGACGCGCTAACCAGGCTGCGCCACGGCCCGACAGGCGGGATACATACCGATATTCCGGGCAGGGGCAAGCGGGAAAGCGCATCGTCGCAGGATCAACGCACGCGGCGGCGCGACGCCTCGGCCACCCGGTCGCGCAGGTCGGCGAGACGATCATGCAGACGGGCCAATTCAGCCTGATGCGTGGCAAGGCGTGCGCGGTGGCTGCGCCGCAAAAGGGCGGCAATGGTCACCTCAATCCCTCCGTCATCGCTGTCCTTCTCGGCCTCTGACAGGGCTGCGTCTGTACCTGTGTCTGTTGGGGGCGAAAGGGCTGTTTCAGAAGGGGCGTCAGGGGTGTCATCGGCCGCCGCAAAGAGATTGCCCTGCACTTCGTTGGTTGGCGTGGCGGCGGTTTCGGCATCCGATGCGGGATATGTGGCAAATGGCAGCTGTTCGCCGCTGTCTTGATCTTCTTCAGCCTCCATGAAGGGCGCTTCGGGAACGTCTTCCAGCCGGCTTTCCTGAGGCGCGTCATCATCCTGCGACGCGGCTTGGCGCGCGGTCTCTTGACGCGCAAAAACCTGATCCAAGGGGATGATCTGGGCCGTGTCAGACGGCGCTTTGGGTGAGGCAATTACAGATAACAGGAAGTCCTGATCCTCTGCGATGTCTTCAGGATGGTCGATCACGGCGCCTTCGCCGGGTTGCAGATCGGGCAGGGGCGCGCCAAGTCCGGACACATGGCGAATGCCCTGTTCCCGCAGGATTTTCTGGACACCGCGGATTGTCAGCCCATCGTCGTGCAAAAGTTTCTTTATGCCCGCAAGAAGCGCAACGTCGCCGGGGCGATAATAGCGCCGACCACCCGCCCGTTTCACAGGCCGGATCTGGGGAAAGCGGCTTTCCCAGAACCTCAGAACATGGGCCGGGGTGTCCAGCAGGTCTGCGACTTCGCTGATGGTTCGGAACGCCTCAGGCGATTTCTCCATCCGCGGAAATCCTTACCGTTTGGTTCCGGCAGCCACGCGATCTTTCATAAGATGCGAAGGGCGGAAGGTCAGCACCCGGCGCGGGCTGATTGGCACTTCATCCCCGGTTTTCGGGTTGCGACCGACCCGCGCGGATTTGCTGCGGACGGCAAAGGTTCCGAAGGAAGAGATCTTCACCGTCTCGCCTTCGACCAAAGCGTCGGACATGTGTTGCAGAACGCTTTCCACCAAAGCCGCGCTTTCGTTCCGTGACAGACCCACCTCGCGGAACACCGCTTCGGATAGATCCATGCGCGTCAATGTCTTCTCACTCATGCCAAAGTCCCCCCCGGGTTTTGTGTCAGACTGAGCGGTTTGGATTAACGAGTCAATATCAACAACTTGCAGCGTACATTTCATGCGCCGGGGCGTTGTTTCACCAACGCAAGACCACCGCGCCCCAAGCCAAACCGCCGCCGATCGCTTCGGTCACGACAAGGTCGCCTTGCTTGATCTGCCCCCGTTGCTTGCCGACGGAGAGCGCCAAGGGGATGGATGCGGCAGAGGTGTTACCATGATCCTGCACCGTGACAACCACCCGGTCCATCGGTACCTGCATGCGTTTGGCGGTTGCTTCGATGATGCGGATATTGGCCTGATGTGGCACGATCCAATCCACATCGCCGCCGGAAAGGCCGATTTTCTCAAGCGCGGTATGCGCTGTTTCCGCAAGCTTTTCAACGGCATGGCGGAAAACTTCCTTGCCTTCCATGCGCAGGTGGCCGGTCACGCCGGTGGACACGCCGCCATCGACGTAAAGGATGTCTTTGAAACGCCCATCCGAATTCAGATCGGTGGACAAAATGCCCCGATCGGCGACCGTTCCTGCGCCGTCTTGCGCTTCAATCAGCAGGGCGCCTGCGCCATCACCGAACAGCACGCAAGTGGAACGGTCCTTCCAATCCATCAGGCGCGAAAAGGTTTCGGCCCCAATCACCAGAACACGCTTGGCCTGACCAGCCAGGATCAAGGCATTGGCCGTTGTCAGAGCATAAACGAATCCCGCGCAGACGGCCTGCACGTCGAAGGCAAAGCCGCCCGAGAGACCAAGGCCCGATTGAATCATCGTGGCAACGGACGGGAAAGTAAGGTCTGCGGTCGAAGTTGCCACGATGATGGCATCCACGTCATTCGCGTCTAGCCCCGCATCGGCAAGGGCAGCTTGTGCGGCCCTTAGTCCGAGATCCGACGTCGTCTGGCCTTCGGCTGCGAAATGGCGTCTTTCGATGCCCGATCGGCTGCGGATCCATTCATCGCTGGTTTCGATGATCTGCTCAAACTCGGCATTGGGGACAACCCGTTCGGGAAGATAGTGTCCCACGCCCCTTACGACGGCGCGTATCGTCATTCCTTGGTCCCGCCTCCCGTCCCCACGGCCGTCTCGGACGGGGTCGTTACGCTGTCATCCTGCCCCGGACGCATGGCAGAGGCAACCCGTGCTGCAAGACGTTCTTGAAAGCCGGCGGCAGCCAATTGGTGTGCCAAACGGATCGCGGCCGCGACGCCGGTGGCATCTGCTGATCCGTGCGATTTCACCACTGTTCCGTTCAACCCAAGGAACACCCCACCATTGGCCCGCCGCGGATCCATCCGCTTTTGCAGGCGCCGCAGGGTGGACAGGGCGAAAACGGCAGCGAGTCGGGAAAAAAGATTGGCGTTGAACTCTTCCCGCAGGAAATCCGAAATCAGCTTTGCCGTGCCTTCGCCGGTCTTCAACGCGATATTGCCGGTAAAGCCATCCGTCACAATCACATCGACCCGGTCGGAGGGGATATCGCTGCCTTCAACAAAGCCCACGTAATCGAAACCGCCCGCCTCGGCCGATTGTGCCACGCGTTCATGCGCCTCTTTCAACTCGGCCCGGCCCTTATGTTCTTCCGTCCCGACATTCAGGAGGCCGACACGCGGGCGGGTAAGACGCAAGCCATTGCGGGCATAGGATGCGCCCATCATGGCGAATTGCAGCAGATCATCCGCCTCGGCCTTCACATCAGCGCCCATGTCCAGCATGACGTTGAACCCGCCGGGGTTGCGCGATGGCCAGAGGCTGGCGATGGCAGGGCGGTTGATGCCGGGCAGGCGGCGCAAGCGGATCATCGACAGGGCCATCAAGGCCCCGGTATTTCCGCAAGACACGGCAGCGGAGGCTGCGCCCTGCTTTACGCTTTCGATGCAGGACCACATGGAGGTCCCTTCGCCATTGCGCATCACTTGGCTGGGCTTGTCCTGCATGGTGACCACGCGATCTGCATGGCAAAGGGTCACCCGACCGGCCAACCCCTCTTGCTGTGCCACGAGACGGGCCAGCTCGGCCTCGTTGCCGTGCAGCAGGAAGCTCACATCCGGGAATTCGCGCAAAGACAACGAAAGACCGGCAACAACGGCTGCCGGTCCCCTGTCTCCACCCATGGCGTCGACGGAAATGACGATACGCTTCGCGCCGTCGGTTGCCGGATCTTGGACTCCGTTGGCCATCGGGCGAGGCGTCGTGGGCGCGGCTTACGCCGCGTCCTCGTCCAGATCGATCTCTTTTGCGGTCGCGACGACTTCACGCGCGTCGTAATGGCCGCAAGCGCTGCACACATGGTGCGGACGCTTCAGCTCGCCACAGTTGGAGCATTCCTGCGGATTGCCAGCGACAAGCGCGTCATGCGCACGGCGCATGTTACGGCGCGAACGGGTGACTCGGTTCTGAGGGACAGCCATGTCTCAACCTCGGGTAGCGGGGACATGCCCCTGATTTTCCTATTGCTGACAGCGGTTTGCCCACATTCCGCGCGAGCCGATACCTGCCATCTGATGAGGCGCGGAACATAGCCGGAATTCCTGCGCGCGCAAGCCCCTTTCTTGCGGGTCGCGCAAAGCCGGTATTAGCCTTGATCCGACCCATCCAGACGCGACTTCAGCGCGGCAAGCCCGGCGAAGGGACGAAGGTCTTCATCCCTTAAGGGCGCGGTGCCGGGGGCCGCAAAAACTGCCTCGCCAAGCGCCACGCCTTCGGCACGCGGATAAAGCGGCAGGGAAAGCTCAAGGGCCTCTAGCGCCACGAGGGCCAGATCGATCGTTTCGGGCAGCGGTTCTTCGCTGTCATCTTCGGGCATCTCGACCTCGTCGCCTTCGGGTTCCTGCCACTTGGCGATGTAGTGGCGGCGGACGTCTTCGGTCAGATGCGCCGTGACGGGAGCCAGCGTGACAGAGCAGGGCTGCACCGCCTCTGCCGTCAACTTTGCCTCTAGCGTGAAATCTTCGCGCCCGGCGGGGCGAATTTCTCCGGCAAAGCGAAAGGCAGGCAGGGCGATCAAGCCCAGTTGCGTGGCCATCCAGTCGCGTGTGCTGCGATCGGGGCGCAGGTCGAACCGGGTGGGTTTGCGTGTAGCCAGTGTGGCGCTGCGGAGGGGATGGTGGAAAGGTGGCGGGGCGGCGGTTTCATCGGGCATCTGTGGGTTTCCCTTGCAGGATCATGCCATGTGGCGCGGCGGTGGGCAGTGCTTGGGCAGACTGTTCGGCGCAGGCGCTGCTGTTTGCATTCTTGAAGTGCGGGCCATCCTTCTGTAAGCCAAAGGAAAGCAGCCGCGCAGGTCATGGCATATGCCATATGTGCTGCGCCCGGGCGAGACAAGACCGGCAGGGCAGAGGCAGGGTGGGAACAGCATGGGGTTCAACGGCAAGATGACGGCCCTTTCGGGAACCGCCCGTATTCTGCGGGCCGGAGTGGTGGGTCTGGTCATGGTTGCCTTGGCCGCCTGTTCAACGCTTTATCGCAATCATGGCTATGTGCCGACAGATCTTGACCTTGCCTTGGTTGAAGTGGGTGTCGACACGCGCGAGACGGTAACGGAAAAAGTCGGTCGGCCCTCGGCCTCGGGTCTGTTGAACGATGTGGGCTGGTTCTATGTACAAAGCCGTTGGGAATATCGCGGCGCCTTCGAGCCCCGGGAAATCGACCGTCAGGTGGTTTCGATCACCTTCAACGACAATGGGACCGTCCAGAACATCGAACGATTCGGGCTGGAGCGCGGGAAAGTTGTGCCGCTGTCGCGTCGCGTGACGGAATCCAGCGTCAAGGGTCTGAGCCTTATTCAGCAGTTGCTGGGCAGCTTTGGCCGGATTGCACCGGGTGTGATCACCGGCGACAACTGAGGGTAGCCGGCGCGATGCGCGCCGGTCCTATTCTTCTGGATCAAAGGTCAGCGCCACGCCGTTGATGCAATAGCGCAGCCCTGTGGGCGCAGGCCCATCGGGGAAGACATGCCCCAGATGAGCGTCGCAGCGGTTGCAATGCACTTCGGTCCGCCGCATCCAGAGGGTGCGATCTTCCTGCTCCCCTACCATTTCGGGGTCGATTGGCTGCCAGAAGCTGGGCCAGCCTGTGCCACTGTCGAACTTAGTCCGGGCGGAGAAGAGCGGGGCGTCGCAGCAGACGCAGCGAAAAGTGCCGGGGGCTTTGGGAAAGTTGTCGTTGCTAAAGGCCCGTTCCGTCGCGTGTTTGCGCGTGACGCGATAGGCGAGATCTGACAGTTGCGACCGCCATTCGGCATCGGATTTGACCACCTTTTCCATCGCTTGCTTCCTTCGCTTGTCCGTTCTGGCCCTTGCCCGAAGGCGGCCCCTCGGCCCATATCTAGGCGCGGGGCAGAAAACAGCCAAGCAGCAAGTCGCGCCGGGATGGAAATGGAATTTAGCAAGGGGCGGTTTCGCGTCCGGCTGGCCGAGGGGGCAGGGGATTTGGCCGCGGTTCAGGGTTTGCGGCACCTTGCCTTTCGTGGGGCTGAGGGGCGGGATCAGGACGCATTCGACGCAGTGTCAAAGCATCTGATGATTGAAGGGCTTGAGGATGGGCGTCTGGTCGGCACCTGCCGTTTTCAAGTCTTTGCCGCAAGCGCCGATCCGGGGCAGGGCTATACGGGGCAGTTCTACGACCTTTCCGCATTTCGCGCATTTTCCGCGCCGATTTTGGAAATCGGGCGGTTCTGCATGCGTCCGGGGGGACATGAGCCGGATATGCTGCGTCTGGCTTGGGCCGCGCTGACGCGGATGGTGGATGCGGAGGGGATCGCCCTTCTGTTTGGCTGCACCTCTTTTCCCGGCACGGAGGCAAGCGACTTTGCCGATGCGCTGGCGGCGCTGGCAGGGGGGCATATGGCGCCCCTTCGGTATCGACCGGGGCGGAAGGCGGTTGAGGTGGTGCCGCTTACGCCAGCTGCGCATGATGCGGGCCGCGCGCTGCGGCAGATGCCGCCTTTGCTCCGCAGCTATCTGGCGATGGGGGGATGGGTCAGTGATCACGCCGTGGTGGATCGTGATCTGGGCACGCTGCATGTCTGCACCGGGGTTGAGATCGCGGCCATTCCGCCGTCGCGCGCGCGTCTTCTGCGGGCGGATGCCCGTTGACCTTCACCGCGGCCCCGCATACCTGAGCGGGCATGGCACGCGCACCTCTTTTGCAGTTGTCGGGGATATCCCTGACCTTTGGCGGAAACCCTGTTTTCGAGGGGCTGGACCTTGTGGTGCAGCCGGGGGATCGGGTTGCGCTGGTGGGGCGGAACGGGTCGGGTAAATCCACCTTGATGAAGGTTATGGCCGGATTGGTGGAACCCGATCAGGGCAGCCGCATCGTGCCGCCGGGCATCGTCGTGGGCTATATGGAGCAAGACCCAGATCTGTCGGGCTTTGCCACATTGGGCGATTACGCCGCCAGCGCCCTGCCGGAAGGTGAGGCCTATCGCGTTGAAATGGTTGCGGAAGGTTTGAAGTTCCGACCCGAGACGCCGGTTGCCACCGCGTCGGGCGGGGAACGGCGGCGGGCCGCCTTGGCCAAGCTTTTGGCTGAGGGGCCAGAGCTGATGCTGTTGGACGAACCGACGAACCATCTGGATATTCAAGCCATCGAATGGCTTGAGGCGCAGTTGACCGAAACCCGCACGGCCTTTGTCCTGATCAGCCACGACCGCGCCTTTCTGAAGGCCCTTACGAAGGCCACGCTCTGGATCGACCGGGGCGAAGTACGGCGGCGCGAGGCGGGGTTTGACGGGTTCGAGGAATGGCGCGAAACCGTCTGGGCCGAAGAGGATGAGGCGCGCCACAAGCTGGAACGCAAGATCAAGGCCGAGGCGAAATGGGCCGTGGAAGGCATCAGCGCCCGACGGAAGCGGAACATGGGGCGGGTGCGCGCCTTGGCCGCGCTGCGGGACGAACGGGCGTCTATGATCCGGCGGCAGGGGACTGCGGCGCTGGAATTGGAAGGCGGCCAGACCAGCGGCAAGCGGGTGATCGAGGCGAAGGGTCTGGAAAAACGCTTTGGCGACAAGGTGATCGTGAAGGGGTTGGACCTTCGGGTTCTGCGTGGTGATCGGGTGGCCTTTGTCGGGCCGAACGGGGTGGGAAAAACCACGCTTCTGAAGATGCTGGTCAGCGAGGTGGCCCCCGATGCGGGCAGCGTGACCCTTGGCACCAATCTGGAAATTGCCGTCTTTGACCAGACCCGCGCCCAGTTGAATGGTGAGGCGAGCCTTTGGGAGAACCTGACCGGTGATCCCATGATGAGAGTTTCGGGCAATTCCGATCAGGTCATGGTGCGTGGCAATCCGCGCCATGTGGTGGCCTATCTGAAGGATTTCCTGTTTGACGAAGCGCAGGCGCGCGCCCCGGTGAAAAGCCTTTCCGGGGGTGAGAAGGCGCGGCTTCTTTTGGCCAAGCTGATGGCGAAGCCGTCGAACCTGCTGATCCTTGACGAACCGACCAACGATCTGGATGTGGAAACGCTGGACCTGTTGCAGGATGTGCTGGGCGATTACGACGGCACGGTTTTGCTGGTCAGCCATGATCGCGATTTTATCGACAGGGTGGCGACGGCAACTGTCGCGCTGGAAGGCGGCGGGAAGGCGACGGTCTATCCCGGTGGCTGGTCGGATTATGCGGCGCAGCGCCCGATGCCAGTGGATGCGGCTGCAAGGGCAATGCGAGCCGAGGCCCCGAAGCCAGAGGTCAAGCCGCAACCCGTAAAGGCCGACGGCCTGACCTTTACCGAGCGCAAGCGGCTGGATGCCCTGCCGGCTGTGATTGAGCGGCTGGAGGCCGAGATCGCCAAGCTGGGCGAATTCCTGTCGGACCCCGACTTGTTCACCAAGGAGCCTGCAAAGTTCCGAAAGGCATCCGAGGCGATGGCCGAACGGCAGCAGGCACTGGCTGCGGCAGAAGAGGAATGGCTGGTGCTGGCCGAGCGCGCCTGAGGCCGCAGGTTCACGCGAAAGCGAGAAAATACCACGTGATTTTGATGGGATAGGCGGTGTCTGGCCGATCCTAGGCGGCGGTGCAGGCCGGTTGCCGCCTGTGCGCGTCACGCGCCTTCACCTCCGTGCGAGGCTGCCTTGTCCGTGTCTTCCTGAGGGCGCAGGTCTGCGGGACGAGACGCCCCGGACTGGCCTGTGACAGGCGCAAGGGGCGCGGCACAGGCACAGGAGACAAATGATGAAACGCAGGATCATGACGGTTGCGGGCGTGGCAGCCATGGTGGCGCTGCCGGCCTTTGCGGGCGGCCCGAGCGCGGTGACAGAGGAGCCGGTGGTGGCACCGGCACCTGTTGCGCTGCCCGCCCCTTCGGCGCACTGGAGCGGGCTTTATGTCGGTGGACAGCTTGGTTATGGCGATATCGGATCAAGCGGCGCCTTGGGCGGGGATGGCATGACGGGTGGCCTGCTGGCGGGCTATCGCGCCGATTTCGGGCAGTTCGTGGCCGGGGTGGAAGGCAATTTTGACTGGGCCGATATCGATATTGGGGGTGGGGCGACGCTGGAGTCCATCTCGCGCCTGAAACTGGTGGGGGGCTATGATCTGGGGCCTGCCCTTGTCTATGGCACGGTGGCAGCTGTCCGGGCGGATACGTCGCTGGGCGCCGATAATGGCTGGGGTGCGGGGATCGGGGTGGATTACGCGCTGACACAGCAGATGACAGTGGGCGCGGAGCTTATGGAGCATCGATTTGATAATTTTGTCGGCAGCGGGACGGATATCGATGCGACCACGCTGAATGCGCGTGTCGGGTTCCGGTTCTGATACCGGCCGGCGTTAACGAAGTGTTAAGGGTGGCCCTTCGCGGGCCGCTTTTTCACATGAGGTCGGCCACCACCTTTGGGATCATGTCCACATCTTCGGCAGTGCAATCGAATTGGCCCACCTGCACCCGGATGACGAAGCGTCCGGCGTGGCGGGTTTGCGTCAGGTAGATGCGGCCATCGTCATTGATGCGGCTGAGCAAAGTTTCCGTTTCCCGGTCCGTGGCAAGGGCAAAGGTAAAGAGCGATAGCGAAGGTTCGGTTGTGATCGTCACGCCGGGCAGACGCGCCAGCGCATCGCGGGCCTGACGTGCCCAGGACACATGGTTGCGAATCCGGTCGCGCAGGCCTGACAGACCATAGGCGCGAAGCGTGAACCAAAGCTTAAGGGCGCGGAATCTGCGCCCCAAGGGTACGGTCCATTCGTTGAAATTGGTGATCTCTTCCCGACCGGCTGTTTCCAGATAGGTTGGACGCAGGCCGAGCGTGCGGATCTGCGGACCCGGATCGGCAAGGAACTGGACGGCGCAATCGAATTGCGCGCCCAGCCATTTATGGGGGTTGAAGACGATGCTGTCGGCACCCTCGATCCCTTCCCAAAGACGGCGGAACTCGGGGCAGATCATGGCGCTGCCTGCCCAAGCGGCATCGACATGGACGGGCAGGCCCGCGGCTTTGGCGACCGTGATGCAATCAGCGATGCGGTCAAAGGCCCCGACCGAAGTACCGCCTGCGCACAGGATGACGCCTGCGGGCAGGTGGCCTGCCGCCCGGTCGGCGGCGATGGCCCCGGCGAGTGCGCCGGGTTTCATGGAAAGCGTCGCATCCGTTGGAATTTTCACCAGATTTTCCTGACCGATCCCGGCGATGCGGGTGGCTTTATCCACGCTGCTATGGGTTTCGGCGCTGGCGTATAGGCGGAGGCGTGGCTGCGCCGAAAGGCCCTGTTGCAGGCCCTGCCAGCCAAGCGCCTGTTCACGCATGGTGAGGATAGCCGACAGCGTGGCGGTGGTGGCGCTGTCATGGATCGTGCCGGTAAAGCGGTCGGGCAGGCCGAGGGCGCGGGTGAGCCAGCGGATCATCACCTGTTCCACCTCGGTCACGGCGGGGGAGGTTTGCCACAGCATGCCCTGAGCCGCGATGGCATTGGCGAGTTGTTCGGCCAGCATGGAAGCAGGGGAGGCATTGGCGGGGAAATAGGCGAAGAAGCGGGGATGCTGCCAATGGGTCAGGCCGGGGGGGATGATACGGGCGAAATCAGCAAAGATCGCCTCGGGTGGTTCGGGGTTTTCCGGCGGTGTTTCAGGGAGTTGCGCCGCGATGGCACCGGGGGTGAGGGGGGCGCGGACGGGGCGGTCGCGCAAGCCGGTATGGTAATCATGCGCCCAATCGGCGGCGATTTTCGACCAGTGGCGGAGGGCGTCGTGATCCATGCGGGAGGTCCTTTTTCTGCGCGGAGATGAGCAGGGCTTTGGTCGCGCCGCAAGGGGGGCGTAAATCTTGGCGTGAAATCAGGGGGTTGGGTGAAATCCTTTGTGCCCTGTTTTGTGCCGCCTTTTGTGCAGCATTTTGTGGGCACGCAGCGGGCGGTTTGGTGGGGCGGCGTTAAGGTAAACGGGGGATGGCCATATGACCCATCCTAGGGGAGGAGGGTAGCTAAAGCTGGGGCTGGGGCCTGTCTTTCCCTATCTTTGGGGCTTCGATGGCGAGAGGGGGGGGCGGTCGGCAGAGAGGGGGAGCCGGTATCGGGTTCGGGGCGGGGTTCGGTTGGGCTTGGGGATGGTTGGGAGCGGGGCGTGTTCGGGGGAGAAGGAGGCTCTGCATTTGGGCCGGGGCCGGGCTAGCGGGCGAGATAGGGAGCGGGGGCAGAGGGGCTTGGCAGGCCGGGGGTTTTTCTGTAGCGGTGAGTACATGAACAGGACGGGCTTCTGCTGCATTTCTTGCATTACGCGCTGACCATCGGTCGCGCGGGCCTTCTTGTCGTTCCCAAGGAAAGACGAAGTTGCTAGACCCGCGCGGGATGGGGGCGTGCCGGCAGGATGGGCGGGGCCTTTAGCGAGGTTGGGGATATGGTGACGATCCGGCTGCACAATTCGAAGACGCGGGCGAAGGAGGTCTTTGACCCGATCGATCCGATGAATGTGCGGCTCTATGTCTGTGGGCCGACGGTGTATGACCGGGCGCATTTGGGAAATGCCCGGCCTGTTGTGGTGTTCGATACGCTCTTTCGCTTGCTGCGCCATGTCTATGGCGCGGAGCATGTGACCTATGTGCGGAACTTCACCGATGTGGATGACAAGATCAACGCCACCGCCCTTGCACGGAAGGAGGCGGGGGCGGCGGGAACGCTGGAGTCGCTGATCGCGGAGCGGACGGAAGAGACGATCCGCTGGTATCATCAGGATATGGATGCGCTGGGGGCACTTAGGCCCACGCATGAACCCCGTGCGACGGCCTATGTGGGCCAGATGATCGCGATGATCGGAGCCTTGATCGAGAAAGGCCATGCCTATGCGAAGGATGGCCATGTGCTGTTCCGGGTGCGGTCCTTTAAGGAGTATGGGCGGCTGTCGGGGCGGTCGGTCGATGACATGATCGCGGGCGCAAGGGTGGAGGTCGCGCCCTTCAAGGAAGACCCGATGGATTTCGTGCTGTGGAAGCCGTCGGATGAAAGCCTGCCGGGATGGGCATCCCCTTGGGGACGGGGGCGACCGGGGTGGCATATCGAATGCTCGGCCATGTCGCTGGCGCTGCTGGGGGCGAGTTTCGACATTCATGGCGGTGGGATCGACCTGCAATTCCCGCATCACGAGAATGAGGTGGCGCAAAGCTGCTGCGCGCATCCTGAGGCGGAGTTTGCCCGCGTCTGGATGCATAACGAGATGTTGCAGGTGGAAGGGAAGAAGATGTCCAAATCCTTGGGCAATTTCTTTACCGTGCGGGATCTGTTGGGGCAGGGGATACCGGGCGAGGTGATCCGCTTTGTTTTTCTGGGCACGCATTACGGTCGGCCCATGGATTGGACGGCGGAGAAGGCGGCGCAGGCAGAGGCCACGTTGCGGAAATGGCGTGGCATGGTGAAGGGGGTGCCTGCGGGGCAGCCATCGGAGGCGGTGGTGGCGGCGCTGGCTGATGACCTGAACACGGCGGGGGCGATTGCGGAACTGCATGCGTTGGCGGCGGCCGGGGATATGGCCGGGCTGAAGGCATCGGCTGGGCTTATGGGTCTGCTGGAAGATCATATGGGGGCCTGGGCCGAGGCGGGCGTTGACCTGTCGCCCTTGGCCGCGCGGTTGGCCGATCTGCGGAGTGCCGCGATGGCGTCAAAGGATTTTGCCCCGGTGGATGCGATGAAGGCGGCGCTTCTGGCGGCGGGGGTGGAGGTGCGGATGTCGAAAGCGGGGGTGGAGCTATTGCCCGGGCCGGGGTTCGATGCCGCAAAGCTGGAGGGGCTGGTCTGATGGGGCTTCTGTCGCAAAAGGGGGGCTGTCTGCCCCCTGCGGACTTTGACGTGATCCCCCGAGGATGTTTTTCGACTGAAAAGGAAGGGGAGGGGCGCGCATGACCCGCGAGCGGCTTTACCTGTTCGACACCACGCTGCGCGACGGGCAGCAGACGCAGGGCGTGCAGTTTTCCACCGCCGAGAAGCGGGTCATCGCAGCGGCACTGGATGATCTGGGCGTGGATTATATCGAAGGGGGTTGGCCTGGGGCGAACCCGACGGATAGCGAGTTCTTTTCGGGACGCGCGCCGACGCGGGCGGTGATGACGGCCTTCGGCATGACCAAGCGCGTGGGACGGTCTGCCGAGAATGACGATGTGCTGGCGGCTGTTCTGGATGCCGGGACGCCTGCCGTCTGTCTGGTCGGCAAGACGCATGAGTTTCATGTGAAGACGGCGTTGGGATGCACGCTTGAGGAAAACCGCGAGGCGATCCGGGCGAGCGTGGCGCACTGTGTGGCCAAGGGGCGCGAGGCGCTGTTTGATGCCGAGCATTTCTTCGACGGTTATCGCGCCGATCCGGCCTATGCGTTGGACTGTCTGCGTGCGGCGTTGGAGGCGGGGGCGCGGTGGATCGTGCTGTGCGATACCAATGGGGGCACGCTGCCTGCCGAGGTGGGGCGCGTGGTGAGCGAGGTGATTGCGGCGGGCGTGCCGGGGGATCGGCTGGGCATCCATTGCCACGACGATACGGGAAATGCGGTGGCCAATTCGCTGGCCGCCGTGGATGCGGGATGTCGGCAGATTCAAGGAACGCTGAACGGGTTGGGGGAGCGCTGCGGGAATGCAAACCTGACGACGATCATCCCGACGCTTTTGCTGAAGGAGCCTTATGCGGGTCGGTTTGAAACGGGGGTCACGCGTGAGGCGCTGGCGGGGATGGTGCGGGTCAGCCGCCAGTTGGACGATATCCTGAACCGTGTGCCGTTGCGCAGCGCGCCCTATGTGGGGGCGTCGGCCTTTGCGCATAAGGCGGGGCTGCATGCGAGCGCGATCCTGAAGGACCCGTCGACCTATGAGCATGTCGATCCTTCGGTGGTCGGCAATGAGCGCGTCATCCCGATGAGCAATCAGGCCGGGCAGTCGAATCTGCGGGCAAGGCTGGCGGCGGCGGGGATCGTGGTTGATCCGAAGGATGCCCGGCTGGGGCGCATCCTTGAGGTCGTCAAGGCGCGCGAGGATCAGGGCTATGCCTATGACCGGGCGCAGGCGAGTTTCGAGCTTGTGGCGCGGGCGGAATTGGGGCTGTTGCCGGAATTCTTTGAGGTGAAGCGCTATCGGGTGACGGTGGAGCGGCGGAAGAACAAATATAATGAGATGGTCAGCCTGTCGGAGGCCGTGGTCGTGGTGAAGATCGGCGAGCGGAAGATGCTGTCGGTTTCCGAGTCGATGGATGAGACGGGGACGGATCGGGGTCCGGTCAATGCGCTGGCCAAGGCGTTGGGGAAGGACCTTGGCCCTTATCAGGCGGTGATCGACGACATGAAACTGGTGGATTTCAAAGTGCGCATCACGCAAGGCGGCACCGAGGCCGTCACGCGCGTGATCATCGACAGCGAGGACAGCCGGGGGCGGCGCTGGTCTACCGTGGGGGTGAGCGCGAATATCGTGGATGCCAGTTTCGAGGCGCTGCTGGACGCGATCAACTGGAAGCTGATCCGGGATGTGGGGCGGCCTGTGGGCGGTTCTGCGTGATGGATTGGGAGGCGTTTTTCACCGTTCACAGCGACCTGCCGCGCGAAGGGCCGGGGGAGGCTGCCGATGTGGCCTGGGCCCTGGACTTGGCGGGGGTGCCGGAGGGCGCTGCCATCTGTGATGCGGGGGCCGGGGCGGGGGGGGATGTGGCCTCTTTGCTGACCGTGCCGGGGGCGCGGGTTCTGGCCATCGACACCTATCCGGGATTTGTGGCGCAAATGCAGGCGCGGTTTGCGGGTGAGGATCGGGTGGAGGTGGAAGAGGCCGATATGGCGGATTTGGCCGCGCATCCGGCGGGACCCTTTGACCTGATCTGGTGTGCTGGAGCGCTGTATTTCCTTGGGTTGGAGGAAGGTCTCGCGCGAATGGGGGCGGCCTTGAAGCCCGGCGGAGTGCTGGCCTTTACGGAGCCTTGCTTTTTCACCCCCGCGCCGTCAGAGGCGGCGGTCGGGTTCTGGGAGGGGTATCCCACGCGCGATGCGGCAGGGATTGCCAATGCGGTGGCCGCGGCGGGGTATGACAGCCTTGGCGCGCGGGCCTTGGGCGATGGCGCTTGGGAGGCCTATTTCGCACCGATGGAGGCGCGGATTGAAACGCTGCGACCGGGGGCGGATGCAGCTTTGGCAGCGATGCTTGACCTTTGTGCGGGGGAGGCCGCGCAGTGGCGACAGGTGCGACGTGAGACGGGCTATCTGTTGACGGTGGCGCGATGGAGGGGGTGACGGCATCCGCCATCGGGGCCTGCGCTGCGTTGGTGGAGCGGGGGGACCCTGACCGCTATGCTGCGGTGATGGCGGCACCTGTTGCGGCGCGGGGGCGGCTTTTCGTTCTATATGCCTTCAATCTTGAAGTGGCGCGCGCGCCTTGGGTGACGCAAGAGCCGATGATCGCCGAGATGCGTCTGCAATGGTGGCGCGATATGGTGGCCGAGGCGGCGGCGGGCGCGCCTGCACGCGCGCATGAGGTGGCGGGGCCGCTGGCGGCGCTGATCAGGGAAGCGGGTCTGCCGGTGGCGGTGCTGGACCGGTTGGTAGAAGCGCGGCGCTGGGATGTTTACCGCGAGCCGTTTGAGGATCAGGCGGCGCTGGTGGCTTATCTGGAAGATACCGGCGCGGGGCTGATGTGGCTGGCAGGCTGCGCCCTTGGCGCGGGGGCGGCGGATGAGGCCTGCTTGCGCGCGGCGGGATGGGCGGCGGGGCTGGCCGGATTTCTGCGGGCCGTGCCAGAATTGGAGGCGCGGGGACGTGTGCCGCTGGTCGATGGGCGGGCCGAGGCGGTGGCGGCACTGGCGCGGCAAGGGCTTGACCGGATGGCAGGGGCGCGGGCGGGATTGCGGCGGATGGGGGCGGCGCGGGTTGCGACCATCGCGGCTTGGCAGGCCGAAGCCATTTTGCGCATTGCGGCGAAAGATCCGGGTCGGGTGGCAGCTGGGGCCTTGCAGCCATCAGAATTCGCGCGACGTTGGGGGTTGTTACGGGCCGGTTTGCGCGGTCGAATCTAGAGCCTTGTCGGGCGCAAGGCGGCGGTTGGTCCGGTTTCGGACTAATTATCCACAAAAATTATGTATATGCCCTAGAAAATCCTGAATTGCGTCCGTTTCAGACCACGGATGGCTGGCACGGTAAGGTGTGAGTGGCGGATCGTTCGGATCTGTCGCCGTGCGGCCCGTAGCGGTCTGGACTGAGTGATGAGCATTGTAACGCCCATTCTTCCCGTGGATGTCGAGGCGGCACCGTCGCCCCGGGGGTTTGTTGGTGGGACGCGCCTGATGACGCCTTCGGGCTGGCGCAAGATCGAAAGCTTGCAAGCGGGGGATATTCTCTCCTGCTGCAAGGAAGAACCAATTGTCATCCGCTCGATCCGGGCGATCGTGCTGTCGCGCATTGGCGTGAAGGTCGTCTATGTGAACGGAAAAGCGCGAGGGCAGGGCCGGGGGGCAGAGGCGCTTTATCTTGCGCCCGAGCAGATGATCGTCGTCGCGGGGGATCGTTTGGCCGCCTATTTCGGCGTGGAAGAGGCCTTGGCGCCGATTGGCGCCCTGATTGATGGGCAGGATCTGCGGTTGGTCGACGCCCCTGTCGGCGAGATCTGGTATGAGATCGAAATGGAAGAAGCCTGTGCCTTGGTCGTGGAAGGTCTTCAGGTTGCCCTGGGCGATGCCGCGCGGGACAGCCGACCCGCCCTAAGCGTGGCAGAGGCGCGGCTTCTGGCGCTGGCGGCGTGAGGCGCTAGCGCGCCTCGCGCGGGCGCATGGCAAGCCAGATGAGGGCACCACCCGCCAGCACGAGGAAGGGCAGCATGGCGAAGTTGACCGCTTGCCAGCCCTCTTGAACCGATCCCCCCGAACAATTCATCAACCCGCCGGATGAGAAAGACGCGAGGGTCACGCCGCCGAAGACCACAAGGTCGTTCAGACCTTGCAGGCGGCCCTTTTCCTCTGCTGCTTGGGCGGCGGTGAGCATGGTCGTCGCGCCGATGAAGCCGAAGTTCCAGCCGAGGCCCAGCAGGATGAGGGCGAGGAAGAAATTCTCAAGTTCCACCCCCGCGATGGCGACAGCACCCGCCCCGGCAAGGATCACAAGGCCGGTGGCCACGATCCTTTCCGCGCCGAACCGGGCGATGAGGTGGCCGGTGAAGAAACTGGGGGCATACATGGCAAGGACATGGGCGGTGACGACGTCGGCCGCGTTGCCCTTTGAAAAGCCACAGCCCACCACGGCGAGGGGGGATGAGGTCATCACGAGGTTCATCAGCGCATAAGAGACAGTCGCGCAGATCATCGCCACGGCGATGACGGGGGTGCGGATCAATTCGCCGCGCGTGCGGCCGGTGGATGCGCCGATGGCGGGCGGCCGGGGCTTGGGGATGTCGAGCAGGGTGAAGAGGAAAACGCCCAGGCCATTGAGCGCGATAATGGCAAGATAGGTGCCGAGGAAGGGGACGGCCATCGACTCGGCGGTGAGTTTCACCAGCTGCGGGCCGATTACGGCGGAGAGGAGGCCCCCGGCCATGACGAGGGAGATGGCCTTGGGACGATAGGCCTCCGAGGCGGTATCGGCGGCGGCAAAGCGGTAGAAGCCTTGGGCCGACATGTAGATGCCCGTGAACAGCGCGGCGAGGACGAAAAGCGCGAAATTCGCGGTGGATAGTGCATAGGCCCCGAGTGCCCCGCCGATCCCGCCCCCAAGCGCCCCGATGGCAAAGCCTGCGCGGCGGCCGTATTTCTGCATGAAGGCCGAGATTGGGGTGGCGGTCAGCATGGAGCCTATGACGGCGGCGCTGATGGGCAGGGTGGCCCAGCAGGCATTGGGCGCAAGGCTTTGGCCAGCAAGCCCTGCCACGGTGAAGATCATGGGCATCTGCGCGCCAAGGATGGCCTGCGCCGCGACGAGGACGAGGACATTGCGTTTGGCGGTGGAGTCGGTTGGGGCGGCGCTGTCGGTCATGGGCGAAGGGTTACTCTGTGGCGTGGCGGGGGCAAGGGACAAATGCGCGCGGGTGAATACCTTTCTCGGACGCGGGGGGACAGGCGTCCACCCGCCCCCCCCTTTTTCCGAAAGCACCGGACGGCGCGCGGGATGGCTGGCCTTGGGAGGCGTATTTGGGCCAAGATGAAGGAGCAGGCTGGAGGGGATGTGGTGGCGGTCGGGCGGATCATTCGGACAGAGACTTGTGTGGCCGAAGGGGCGGCATGGCTGGCAGAACGAGAGCCACGCTTTGCTGCGGCGCTTGCGATGACAGGGCCATTGCCGCTGCGGCGGCGAGAGGATGGGTTTCGGGCCTTGTTGTCAGCCATCGTGAGCCAGCAGGTTTCGGTTGCCTCGGCCAATGCGATCTGGGCGCGGATGGAGGCGGCGGGGTTATGCGAGCCGGATACGATGGCCTGTGCCACGGAAGAGGCGCTGCGGGCGGCGGGGCTGTCGCGGCAGAAGGCGCGCTATGGGCAGGAATTGGCGCGGGCGGGGATTGATTTCGATGCCCTGCGCGGGGTGCCGGATGAAGAGGTGGTGGCGGTCTTGACGGCGGTGCCGGGGATCGGGCGCTGGACGGCAGAGATTTACGCGATGTTCGCCTTGGGGCGGGCGGATGTTTTTGCGCCGGCCGATCTGGCCTTGCAGGAGGCGGCGCGGCTTTTGTTCGGGCTGGAGGCGCGGCCATCGGAGCGGGTTTTGCGCGGTATGGCGGAGGCATGGTCGCCTTGGCGGGCGGTTGCGGCGCGGATGCTCTGGGCCTACTACCATGTGGAAAAGGCGCGGGAGGGCATCAGGTGAGCGAGGGATTGAAATTCGGGCGCAAGGCGGCGCGGAGCGGCAAGGCGCGGTCGATTGTCGTCTTCGTGCATGGCTATGGCGCGGATGGGGCAGACCTGTTGGGCCTTGGCGATGCGCTGGCGCCGCATCTGCCGGATACGGTCTTTGTCGCGCCAGATGCGCCGCAGCCCTGTGTCGGCAATCCTTTCGGGTTCCAATGGTTTCCGATCCCTTGGTTGGACGGGTCTTCGGAAGAGGCGGCGCGGGAGGGGATGGCGGCATCCGTTGCGTTGTTGAATGCCTTTCTCGATGCGCGGCTGACGGAGGAGGGCCTTGGGGCCGACGCGCTGGCGCTTGTTGGGTTTTCGCAAGGGGCGATGATGAGCCTGCATGTTGCGCCGCGCCGGGCTGAGGCCGTGGCAGGGGTGGTGGCGATTTCGGGGCGGTTATTGGTGCCGGAGCGGTTGGCGGCAGAAGCGGTAGTGAAGCCGCCCGTGCTGCTGATCCATGGCGATCAGGACCCGGTGGTGCCTTTTGCCGATATGGGGCTGGCGGGGGATGCGCTGGTGGCGGCTGGGTTTGAAACCTATGGTCATGTGATGGAAGGCACCGGGCATGGAATTGCGCCGGATGGTTTGGGCGTGAGCTTGCAGTTTCTGAAGGAGCGGCTGCCGCGGTGAGGGATGGCTGACGTTGCAGGAGGGCTGTCTGCCCCCCCTCGTCGCTGCGCCCCTCACCCCCTGAGGATATTTTTCGACAAAACATGGGGACGGGGGCGCGTTAACCCCAATAGAGTGCTGCTGGGTCAGGCGGTGGTGGCGTCGAGATAGGCGGCGCAGCCGGTGAGGGCGGCAAAGTCATCCTCGACCACAGTGACGGAGAAATCCTTTTCCAGAAGGTCAACCCGGCGGGCTTCGCGGAAGGTTTCGGTTAGGCCGAAGCGCGCGAAATGCGGGGTCATGGCGCGGGACATGCCGCCGATCAGGTAGATGCCGCCATAGGGCAGGTGAATCAGGGCCAGGTCGGCCAGAACCTGCGCGAGGATCGTGGTGTAAAGCCGCGCGGCATGGACGGCGATGGGGTCGCCTGCGGACAGCGCGGTGAGAACCTCGGCAGAGGATTTTTCGGTGGATTGACCGGCCTCGACGGCCGCGAAGGCGTGGAGGTTGGCAAGCCCGCGTCCGGCCAGCACTTCTTCCACGCCGCAATGGGGGGTTTCTGCGCGGGCCGCGAGGCGCTGTTCGATGAAGCGCATGAGGCGGAGGTCTTCTTCCGACCGGACGGGCATGTTCACATGGCCGCATTCCGAAGGGGGCACGACGCGGGCAGCACCCTGCCCATGGACAGGGGCGGCATTGACCCCGGTGCCAAGGCCCACGACGAGCATGGCAGCGCCGCTATGGGCGGGGCCGGAAATCAGCGGGCGCAGATGGGTGGGGGCGATATGGCCGAGAGCATGGCCCTGTGCCTGAAGGTCGTTCAGGATCGCCACGCGGCGGGCACCGGTGGCGGTGGTGAGTTTTGTGCCGTCCATGACCCAATCGAGATTGGTCATGCTGGCGATGCCATCCTGCACGGGGCCAGCGGCGGCGACGCAGACGCCATCGGGTTGCGCGCCCGTGCTGGAGAGGTAGTCGCGCAGGATATGGGCGATGTCCTGACCGCGCGCTTTGTATTCGGCATTGGGATAGCGGGCGATGCTGGCTTCGCGCACGGCGGTGCCGTCGGCAAGGGCGACCCTTGTATTGGTGCCGCCGATATCGGCGAGGATGGCGAGGGTCATGGGTCGCTCCGTCCGGGCAGGGATCAATCGTTCCGCGCCAAGGCGCGCGCGAGGGCGTGATAGGAGGTTTTGGGGGTCCGCTTCAAGCTGTTGAAATCGACATGGACAAGGCCAAAGCGGCGTTCATAGCCGAATGACCATTCGTAATTGTCCAGAAGCGACCAGTAGAAGAAGCCGCGGACATTGGCGCCGTCGGCAATGGCCTGTTTCGTGGCGGCAAGATGGGCGAAGAGGAACTCTTCGCGGATCTTGTCGGGGAGGTCGGGGTGATCGGCATTGGCCATGCCGTTTTCCGTGACATAGATCGGCAGCTTGCCCACGTAATCGCGCGCCATGCGGGTGAGGAAATGGTGCAGGCCTTGGGGATAAATCTCCCAGTCCATCTGGGTTTTCGGCAAGGGACCCGGCACGTCCCGCAGATGTGGCCAAGGAGTGGCGGGGTCATGGGCGTGCAGGTGGCGGGTGTAGTAGTTCACGCCCAGCCAATCGAGCGGCTGGCCGATGAGGACCATGTCATCCTGCCAGCGGTCAGGCATATGGGGGGCGAGGCCGTCGAGGACGTTGTCCGGGTAGGTCTGGCGGGTGATGGCTTCGATGAACCAGCGGTTGAAGATGCCATCGGCCCGGGCGGCGGCGGTCTGGTCTTCGGGGCTGGTGCTGGCCGGGGTGGCGTGGTCGAAGTTCAGCACGATGCCAAGGTTGGGCTGACCCATGCCGCGGAGCCGTTCCACGGCAAGGCCATGGGCCAAGAGGATGTGATGCATGGCACGGGCGGCGGCGCGGATGTCGCGCAGACCCGGCGCGTGATGTCCAAGGAAATGCGACAGCCACGCCACGCACCAAGGTTCGTTGATCGTAGCGATGGAGGCCACGCGATCACCCAAGGTGCGGGTGATGGTTTCGGCGAAATCAGCAAAGCGATAGCAGGTGTCGCGGTTCGTCCAGCCGCCTTTGTCGGCCAGAGCCGAGGGCATTTCCCAGTGGTAGAGGGTCTGGAAGGGCTTGAGGCCGCGTTCCAGCATCCCGTCCACAACACGGTCGTAGAAGGCAAGGCCATCGGGGTTGACCGTCACACCGTCGGGCATGATGCGCGCCCAAGACGTAGAGAAGCGGTAGGCATCCATATTGGCCTGACGCAGAAGATCAAGGTCGGCGGGCCATTGGTGGTAGTGGTCGCAGGCCGTGCCGCCATCTTCGGCGCGCAGGACATTGCCAGGGGTTGCGGCGAATGTATCCCAATGGCAGGACCCGCAGCCACCGAAGCGGGACCCTTCGATCTGATAGGCGGCCGTGGCGGCCCCGAAAAGGAAACCTTCGGGAAAGTCGAAACGCGAAAGCGACATGGGATCAGGTCCGGCGGGGGGCCGGTCCGGTCGACTGGCCGATGATGAGTTCGGCTTCCAAAAGCCGATTTTGCGGTTCTTCGCCATGCTGGGTGATGATGGCGAGCAGCATCTCGGCGGCGATGCGGCCCGCTTCGCGCACCGAAGAGCGGGTGGCGGTGAAGATGGGCACATCCTCGCCGTTGCGCAGATAGGAAAGATCGTCGTCATGGATGATGACCGACACATCCTTTCCCATGGTCAAGCCTTTCCCTTCGATGGCGCGACGCACGCCCATGCCGGAAATCATCGACGCCACCAGAAAAGCTGTTGGAGGATCGGGCAGGTCGAGCATGGCGGTCGCGGCGCGAAAGCCTGCAATTTCGGTCATCTCGTCCGAGGACATCAAGGCAGGGTCGAGCTGCAGCCCGCGCGCGGCATGGGCATCGGCATAGCCCGTGCGGCGACGGATGGCGAAATCCATGAATTCAAGGCCGTTCACAAGGCCGATGCGGGCATGGCCAAGATCAAGCAGGAACTCGGTCGCGCGTTGAAAGGCGCGGCGGTTGTTCACATCGACCCATGAATAGGGCTCGGCGGTGGCGGTGGCGCGGCCATGCACGACGAAAGGTATGCCGATCTCATGCATGAGGGGGATGCGGGGGTCGTTCATGCGCGGGGCATGCAGGATCACGCCATCGGCGCTGCCACGGGATTTCAGGTCGCGATAGGCCTTTTCCTCATCCTCATCAGGGACGACGGAAAGCAACATGTCATAGCCGTTGCGCGAATAGGTTTCGCCCGCGCCAGCGATGAAATCGGCAAAGATCGGGTTCATGATTTCGTGCCGCGTGGCGAGCGGGATCACATGGCCGATGGCCAACGCGCGGCCCGTGGCAAGGCGGATGGCGCGGGTATTGGGGCGATAGTTATGCCGTTTGGCCGCCGCCATCACCCGTTCGCGGGTGGCTTCGTTCACCTCGGGATAGCCATTGAGCGCGCGGCTGACGGTCGTGGGCGAGAGGCCCAGTTTCGTGGCCAGTTCCTTGAGGTTCATGGCGGACAGATTTTCCAAACCGATTTCAATTTGGCAGGGAGGTTAGAGATTCGATCCGACGAGGTCAAAGGTTAAGCGCACGGATAGGGAAACGTTTTCGCCGCTGATCCTGCGATGAGAAAGGGTTTTCCACCGCAGATGACGGTGCTTTTCATTGACTTGGTGGGTGGGATGGGCAAGTGTGCGCCATCCAAAGCGGTTTGAGTATGATTCTGGCCGAAGTTGGGTTGTGCCCCGTCAAGAGGGCGGGGGAATCGGGAGGATGACCATGAAAGCGAAGTTTCTCGCAGGCGCTGCGGCGCTTGCGCTGATGTCCGGTGGCGCGGTGGCGCAGGACTTCAAGTTCCCCATTGGCGAAGGGGCGTTCAATTGGGACAGCTATAAGGCTTTTGACGAGGCGACCAACCTTGAAGGGCAGACGCTGACCATTTTTGGGCCGTGGCGTGGCGAGGACCAGGTTCTGGTCGAGTCGATGCTGGCCTATTTCGAAGCGGCCTCTGGCGTGGATGTGAGCTATTCCTCGTCGGAAGGCTATGAACAGCAAATCATCATCGACGCCGAAGCAGGGTCGCCGCCGGATGTGGCGGTGCTGCCGCAGCCGGGTCTGATTGGCGATCTGGCTGCCAAGGGCTTTGTCGTGCCTCTGGGCGCGGATACGCAGCAGTGGCTGACCGACAATTACGGCGCAGGCGCAAGCTGGGCTGCGCTGGGGACCTATGCCGGAGCCGACGGGGCGCAGGCACTTTATGCCTTTCCCTACAAGGCCGATGTGAAATCGCTGGTCTGGTACAGCCCCGACAACTTTGCCGATGCGGGCTATGAAATCCCGACGACGATGGAAGAGCTGAAGGCGCTGACCGATCAGATCGTGGCCGATGGCGGCACGCCGTGGTGCATCGGTCTGGGGTCGGGCGGTGCAACGGGCTGGCCTGCGACCGATTGGGTCGAAGACATGATGCTGCGCACGCAATCGCCTGATGTCTATGACCAGTGGGTGCGGCATGAGATTCCGTTCAACGATCCGGCCGTGATTGGCGCGATCGAGGAGTTTGGTTGGTTCGCTCGTAACGACGCCTATGTGGCGGGCGGCGCGGCGGCTGTTGCCTCGACCGACTTCCGTGACAGCCCGAAGGGTCTCTTCTCCTCGCCGCCGCAGTGCTACATGCACCGTCAGGCGTCGTTCATCCCGTCCTTCTTCCCGGAAGGCACGGAACTGGGCACGGATGCGGACTTCTTCTACTTCCCGGCCTATGCCGAGAAGGATCTGGGGCAGCCCGTTCTGGGTGCCGGCACGCTGGCATTCATGATGAAGGATACCGAAGCGGGCCGCGCCTTCATCGAATGGCTGAAGACGCCGATCGCACATGAAGTCTGGATGGCGCAGACCGGTTTCGTGACCCCGCATAAGGGCGTGAATGTGGATCTGTATGGGTCTGCTGCGCTGAAGAAGCAGGGCGAAATCCTCGCCAATGCGACGACCTTCCGCTTTGACGGGTCGGACCTGATGCCGGGCGCTGTTGGCGCGGGCAGCTTCTGGACCGGGATGGTGGATTACACCGGTGGCAAGTCCGCCGAGGAAGTCGCCGCGACCATCGACGCCTCTTGGCCGAAGTGACCTGAAGACGGTGGGTCCGGGAAAAGTTCCCGGGCCCGCCCACCAAACCCGACCGGGAAAACCCGGCAGCACGGCCTACCCAGAGCGTCGGCCTAGGAAGGGGAGGGAAAGAGATGCATCCTGTTTTACAGGCATTTATCGTTATATTTGTAGGTGTCGGCGGCTGCGTCGGATATTTCTTTTTATCGAACCTCTTTTTGGACAAGGTGCTGTTTCCGGCCCGTGGGCCGAATGCGGGGCGCAATACAAGCCGGGCGAATATGATCCGGCCTTGGCTGTTTTTGATGCCCGCCATGGTGGCCCTGGGCTTTTATCTGGCCTATCCGGTTTTCGCGACCTTCTGGCTTTCCTTGAACCGCAACGGCGAATTCGTGGGGCTTGCCAATTACGCCGCAATGATGGGCGAGGCGAAGTTCTGGGAATCCATGCGCAACAATATGCTGTGGCTGGTGGTGGTGCCTGCGGCATCGACCGCCTTTGGCCTGTTGGCCGCGCAGCTGACGGATCGGATAGGTTGGGGCAATCTGGCCAAGTCTTTGATCTTTATGCCGATGGCGATTTCCTTCGTGGGGGCATCGGTCATCTGGAAGCTGATCTATGACACCCGTCCTGTGGAGCAGGCGCAGATCGGTTTGCTGAATGCGCTTTGGTTGAAATTCGACGGCGGCATCGGGTCGATGCTGTTGTTGCGGTTGTTGCCGGGGCTTTTCCTTTTGGCGGTGCTAGCGCTGCTCTTTTGGGCCGCCTGGACGGTTCTGCGCCCATTGGCGACGGGGGCGGGCCGCGGTGGCTGGATCACGGCGGGGCGGTTGGTTGGCGGTGCGGTCGCGCTGTTTCTGGCTTTTGAGGTGGGGACTTGGCTTTTGGGTGTCGTGACCAACGACCTGCCCTATGGCCAGCCGCAGACTTGGCTGACCATGCCCTATTGGAACAGCTTCTTCCTGATGGCGGTGCTGGTCTGGATTCAGACGGGCTTTGCCATGGTGATCCTGTCGGCGGCGCTGCGGGGGGTGCCGGAGGATACGATCGAGGCCGCGCTTTTGGATGGGGCGAACCCGTTCCAGATCTTTTTCCAAGTCAAGGTGCCCCAGATCATGCCGACGATCGTGGTGGTCTGGACGACGATCACCATCGTGGTGCTGAAGGTCTTTGACATCGTTCTGGCCATGACAAACGGCCAGTGGGAGACGCAGGTCCTTGCCAATTACATGTATGACAAGATGTTCCGCGCGCTGGATTGGGGCGTGGGATCGGCAAGCGCCATGATCATCATGCTGTTGGTGACGCCGATCCTTGTCTGGAACGTCTACAACGCCCGCAAGGAAATGCGCTGAGGGGGATGGTCTGATGGAGAATATCGCAGGCAAGAAACCCGCGCTGATCTGGGTGGTGCATCTTTGCACGGCGGCGCTGGTGGCGCTGTGGGTGCTGCCGACGTTGGGGCTTTTGGTGTCGTCCTTCCGGACGGGGGATCAGATCGCCTCATCCGGTTGGTGGCAGGCGCTTTCCACGCAGGAAAGCCAGTTACCGGCCATTCGCATCGCGGGGGAAGAGGTGCCGCGCGACGGTATCTTCGTGATCGAAGGAAACCTGTTTGACGGGGGCGCGGCGGTCATCAGCCAGTGGGGCACCTCATCGCGGGAGCCTGAGGCCTATGAGCCGGAGGCCGTCGCCGATCTGGGCGATGGCGTGACACTGACGGTGGCGGCGGATGGGGCCTTTACCTTGGCATCCGCCACTTCGATGGCCGAGATGCGGATGCCGCGCGTCTTTGTGAGCGCGGCGACCCCGCCGGAATTCACGCTGGGCAATTATTCCACCGTGGTGTTCAGCCCGATGGCGGGCCAGTCCATCGGGCAGGCCTTTATCAACACACTGACGGTCGCGATCCCGGCGACGATCATTCCTATTCTTGTGGCGGCCTTCGCGGCCTATGCCTTGGCTTGGATGGATTTTCCGGGGCGCGCGCTTTTGGTGGCCTTTGTCGTGGGGTTGTTGGTGGTGCCGCTGCAATTGGCGCTGATCCCGCTTTTGCAGTTCCACAACTGGATCGGGATCGGGAAGGGCTATCTGGGCATCTGGTTGGCGCATACGGGCTTTGGCCTGCCCTTGGCCATCTATCTTTTGCGCAACTACATGGCCGGTCTGCCGCGCGACATCATCGAGAATGCGCGGGTGGATGGGGCCACGGATTTCCAGATCTTTGTGAAGATCATTCTGCCCCTGTCCTTTCCGGCGCTGGCGTCCTTTGCGATCTTTCAGTTCCTCTGGACATGGAACGACCTGCTGGTGGCGCTGGTGTTCCTTGGCACGGGGAATGACCAGCAAGTGCTGACCGGGAACCTTGTGAACCTTATGGGGTCGCGCGGCGGGGATTGGGAAATTCTATCGGCCTCGGCCTTTGTGTCGATTGCGGTGCCTTTGGCGGTGTTCTTTGCCATGCAGAAATATCTGGTCCGCGGCCTGTTGGCCGGATCGGTGAAGTGAGAAAGACAGGACTATGACGGATGTGATCGGCCATGATGCCGACTGGTGGCGTGGCGCGGTGATCTATCAAATCTATCCGCGCAGCTATCAGGACAGCAATGGCGATGGGATCGGCGATCTGGGCGGGATCGTGGAGCGGTTGCCGCATATCGCGGCGCTGGGGGCGGATGCAATCTGGATCAGTCCGTTCTTCACCAGCCCGATGAAGGATTTTGGCTATGACGTCAGCGATTATTGCGACGTCGATCCGATGTTCGGTAGCCTTGCCGATTTTGACCGGGTGGTGACACGGGCGCATGACCTGGGCCTGAAGGTGATGATCGATCTGGTGCTGTCGCATACGTCCGATCAGCATCCGTGGTTCAAGGAAAGCCGCAAGGATCGCGTGAATGACAAGGCCGACTGGTATGTCTGGGCGGAGCCAAAGCCCGATGGGACGGCGCCGAACAATTGGCTTTCGGTCTTTGGCGGCAGTGCCTGGCAATGGGACGGGCGGCGGCGGCAATATTACCTGCACAATTTCCTGACCAGTCAGCCGGACCTGAACCTGCACCATGAACCGGTGCAAGAGGCATTGCTGGATGTGGCGCGGTTCTGGCTGAAGCGGGGGGTGAACGGCTTCCGGCTGGATACGATCAACTTTTACTTCGCGGACCGCTATCTGCGCGATAATCCGTCACTTCCACCGGAATTGCGCAATGACAGTATCGCGCCTTCGGTGAACCCTTATAACCATCAGTTGCACCTGTTTTCGAAGAACCAGCCCGAAAACCTTGAATTCCTGAGGAAATTCCGCGCGGTGCTGAACCCTTACGGCGCGGCTGCGGTGGGTGAGGTCGGCGATGCCCAGCGTGGGCTGGAAATCATGGCCGAATATACCAGCGGCGGGGACAAGGTGCAGATGTGCTATCCGTTCGAGATGCTGCAACCGGCGCGGTTGACGGCATCCTCGGCCGCTGCGGTGTTTGACCGTCTGGCGGCGGCGGCACCGGATGCGTGGCCCTGCTGGGCCTATTCGAACCACGACACCGTGCGGCATGTAACGCGCTGGGGCCTTTCTGATGCAGCAGCAAGGGTTTACGCGACGATGCTGATGTGTCTGCGGGGTTCGGTCTGTCTGTATCAGGGTGAGGAATTGGGTCTGCCAGAGGCGGAGATCGCCTTTGAGGAGTTGCAAGATCCTTATGGCATCGAGTTCTGGCCGGAATTCAAGGGCCGCGACGGGTGCCGCACGCCGATGCCTTGGGTCACGGACAATGGCCTGTGCGGGTTTTCCAGCGCGGCTCGGGCCTGGCTGCCCGTGACAGCGCCGCATCGGCCATTGTCGGTGGCGGCGCAAGAGGCGGCAGGTGGGTCGATGCTCCACCATTATCGCAGCCTTTTGGCCTTTCGCCGGGGCCATCCGACCTTTGCGCAGGGGCGCATGGGCGGGTGGAAGGCGGAAGGCGACGTGTTTTCCTTCACCCGCAGCGGTGGGATCGAGATTTTCTGCGCCTTCAATCTGGGCGAGGCAGAGGCCGAGGTCGCGCTGCCCAGCGGGCATTGGGAACGGATTGGTGAGGCCGTGGGCAGTATTGCGCCTGCGGGGGGCAAGGTGCGGCTGCCGGCATGGGGCGCTTGCATCGCGCGAAAGGGATAAGTGGAGGGACGGGGATGGCCGAGTTGAAACTGGTCGATGTCGAGAAGGCCTATGGCGAGGTGAAGGTTCTGCGGAACATCAACCTTGACATCAAGACGGGCGAGTTGATCGTCTTTGTCGGCCCTTCGGGATGCGGGAAATCCACGCTTTTGCGCATGATCGCAGGGTTGGAGCGGATTACGGGAGGGGAGTTCACCATCGACGGCGTCATGATGAATGACGTGCCGCCCGCACAGCGGGGGATTGCGATGGTGTTCCAATCCTATGCGCTTTATCCGCATATGACCGTGCGGGACAACATGGCCTTTGCCCTGAAGATCGCCAAGAAATCAGCGTCGGAGATTGCGGCGGCGGTCGATAAGGCGGCGAAAATCCTGCAACTGACGCCCTATCTGGACCGCTTGCCCAAGGCCCTGTCGGGGGGCCAGCGCCAGCGGGTGGCCATCGGGCGGGCCATCGTGCGGGACCCGAAGGTCTATCTCTTTGACGAACCGCTTTCGAACCTTGATGCCGCGCTTCGAGTAGCGACGCGGATCGAGATCGCGCAGCTAAAAGAGCAGATGCCGAATTCCACCATGATCTATGTGACCCATGATCAAGTGGAGGCGATGACGCTGGCCAGCCGTATCGTGGTGCTGGCGGGGGGCGGGATCAGCCAGGTCGGCACGCCTTTGGAATTGTATGAACGGCCCGAAAATGAATTCGTGGCGCAGTTCATTGGCAGCCCGTCGATGAACCTGATGGCGGGTGAAGTGGTGGAGACGGGTGAAACCACAGTCATTCGTCTTGAGAATGGCGGCGTGGCGCGGTCATTGGTGCCGACGATGGCTACGGATAAGGGTTTGAAGGTCAATATCGGCGTGCGGCCAGAGGATCTGGTAGCGGCGACGGGGGATGCGATCTTTACCGGAGAAGTGGAGATTACCGAGGCGCTGGGGGAAGTGACGCTTCTTTATTTCAAACGCCAGGAACAGGCGGCGCAGGTCGTGGCAAAGCTGCCGGGGATTCATGCGGATTTGCGGTACAAGACCGTTGCCCTGACGGCGGACCCGAAGAAGGTGCATGTCTTCGCCAATGGGCGGTCGCTGCTTTATCGCTGAGGGCGGACCGCGGCGTGTTCCGAGAGGGAGTAAGGGGCAGGTCGCTGCCCCTTTTTCTTTCAGGCGCGCTGTTTTCGGGCGTGGAAGATGAAGCCGAGGAAGTTCAGCAGGACTTGCGCGGCAAGGATTGCGGTGGTGCCGTCACGGTCGTAATCGGGCGCGACCTCGACAAGGTCGATGCCGACGATGTCATGCCGCTGGGCGACCTGTTGAAGGATTTCCAACACCTCGTAATAGAGAAAGCCGCCATGGCTAGGCGTGCCCGTGCCCGGCGCGATGGAGGGGCAGAAACCGTCGATGTCGATAGTGACATAGAGGCGGGCGCCTTCGGGGATGCGGGCGGCGGTGGCCTCTGGCCCCAATTTGCGGATTTGGCGGACGGACAGGATATCGTCCCCCATGGCGCGGGCGGCGTCATAGCCTTCCTTGGTCGTGGACGAGACGTTGCGGATGCCAAGCGCGGTAATGCCTGTGACATAGTCTTTTTCCGCGGCGCGGCGCATCGGGTTGCCATGGCCATGGCGCACGCCGTGGCGGACATCGACGAAATCGAGATGGGCATCGATTTGCAGGATGTGGATCGGCCCCTGATCATCGAACGCGCGGATGCATGGGATATTGATCGAATGGTCCCCGCCAATCGTTACCGGAAGGGCGCCCGCCTTGAGGATGGCGCGGACGCCTGCCTCGATATTGGCATGGCTTTTTTCGGTATCGGTATGGACGATGTCGGCATCCCCGATATCCACCATGCGGACATCGGCGCCCATATAGGTGACATCATCCTCATGGTCATAGGCCCCGGCATGGCCGAAGGAAAAGAGGGTTGAGGCTTCGCGCACCGCCCTCGGCCCAAAACGCGCGCCGGCGCGGAATTGCGTCCCAAAGTCAAAGGGCGCGCCGAGGATGGCGATATCGGCATCGATCTTTGACCAGTCGTCGATATAGGGGCGCTTGCCGAAGGTGGAGATGCCGACAAAGGGCAGGTTCAGGCGGCCGGTATCATAGGAATTGGCGGACATTTGGTCAGGCGTCTCCGTCTTGTTCGGCATCGGGGGTGGGGGTGAAAAAGGCAGGGATTGCCGCGGCGATCCGATCCGCCGGGGGCGGAAGCGGATTGCCTGCGGTGCGGGCGAGGATAATGGGTTCGCTGCCCGCATCAAGGATCGGCAGGGTGACAAGCCGCGCGCCGTCATGGCTGCGCCGTCCGGCGGGGCGGGAATAGCTGAGACCCACGCCAAAGCCGTTGGCGGCAAAGCTGCGCATGAGGTCGAGCGTGGCGATGCGATGCGCCACCGTGAAGGGCAGGTCACGGGCGGCAAAGAGTGCGCGCATATGGGCCAGAGACGGGCCTTGATCGGCGAGGATCAGGGGATGGGCCGACAGCATGGCCAGCGTCAGGCCGCGCCGCGCTTGGGCAACGAGGGGATGTTCAGGGGCGGCCACGGCATGGGGGGCGATCTGCTGCAAGACCTGCCGTTCGGCGCTGCTGTCCAAGCCGAGATCCCATGTCAGGGCAAGGTCAATGCGACCGCGGCGGAGGCCATCGCTGATCGCTTCAAACGGCAGGATTTCGGGGGCGATGGCGATGTCGGGTTCTTGCGTGGCGAGAAAGCGCAAGAGGGGGGCGAGGTGGGTGGCGGCAAGGTCTTCGAAACAGGCCAGCCGCACGGGGGCCGCCGGGGTTTCGCCCGCCATTAGGCGCGTGAGGGCGTCAAGCTGGGCCTGCGCCTCGTCCAGCCAGCCACGCCCAAAGGCGGTGGGGGTGATGCGCCCGCCGGGGCGGCGCAGAAAAAGCGGTTGACCAAGCGTCTGTTCCAGCTGCGCAAGGGCCACGGAAAGCGCGGGTTGCGAGACATTCAGAGCCTCGGCCGCCGCGGTGACGCCGCCGAAGCGGGCGGTGGCGGTGGCGTATTCGATCTGACGGAGCGTGACGTTGAGCATTCAATTATGACCCTGATTACAAGATATTATTGGAAGCTATGCCCACGGCATGCGATTTGTCGACAAAGGATCAAGGATTTCCGACTGGGAGGACAAGATGACGGCGATCGCAGACGCTGTTTCCGAGGGCATGGTGCAGGATTACCAGCGTGACGGAGTGGTTCTGGTCAAGGGCTTGTTTCGCGACTGGGTCGATCTGTTGCGCGCGGGTGTGGAAAAGAACATGGCCAGCCCATCGCCGCAACTGATGGCGACCTTGAAGCCCGGTGAGAAGGGGCGCTTCTTTGACGACTACTGCAATTGGACGCGCATCCCGGAATTCGAACAGGCGATCCGGGGGTCGGATGTGGCGGGGGTGGCGGCAGCTCTGATGGGCTCAAGCCGGGTGCAACTTTTTCACGACCATGTGCTTGTGAAGGAACCGGGCACGAACAAGCCGACGCCATGGCACACGGACGGACCCTATTACTTTGTCGAGGGGCGGCAGACGGTGTCTTTCTGGGTGCCACTGGACCCGGTGAAGGAAGCGAGTTTGCGCTGCGTGGCGGGAAGCCATCTTTGGCCCAAGGATGTGCTGCCGACGCGCTGGATGGCGGAGACGAATTTTTATCCGGGCGATCACGATTACATGCCCGTGCCGGACCCTGAAGCGGAGGGGATGGAGATTCGCGAATGGGAGATGGAACCGGGCGATGCGGTGGCCTTTCATTACCGCACGTTGCACGGGACGCGGGGCAATACGACCACCGCGCGGCGGCGGGCGTTTTCCTTGCGACTTGTCGGGGATGATGCGCGCTATGTGGACCGGCCGGGACCGACCTCGCCGCCCTTTGCCGGCCATGGCATGGAGGCGGGGCAGCGGTTGCGGGAGGATTGGTTTCCGTATCTGGTCTGACGGGGAGGTGGGGTGTCACCCCACCCGACGGGTCGCCATGACCCGATGGCTGCGGTGATCTGGCGCGCGCGGGGGGCGTTCCCTGCGCCTGTCGCCTTCGTTAGGGTGCATGCCAATTGAAAGAGAGGCATCCAAATGGCCGAGCGCGCGCATCCGCGACCGAAACTTTATCCGCCGCCGCAGTTTCCGCCGCGGCGTCCGGGACGGTTTGACAGGGTGCCGCCTGCGGTCTTTCCTGCCATCCTCGGACTTCTGGGCCTTGGTCTAGCGCTGCGGCGGGGTTTGGATGCGGCAGGGTTGCCGATTGGCTTGGCCGATCTTTTGCTAGGCGCGGCTGCGATGCTTTGGGCCTATGCCCTATTTGCCTATGGGGTGAAACTGACGCGGCGGCCTTCGGTGATGCTGGAGGATATGAAGGCCCTGCCGGGGCGGACGGGCCTTGCGGCGGCCACGGTGGGGGCCATGGCGCTTGCCGCGGCGGTGGCACCGTTTTCCGTGACCTTGGGAAAGGGGATGCTGGTTGCGGCGCTGATCGGGCATGGCATCGTCATGTTGGTAACGGTGCGGGTGCTGCTGTCCTTGCCGCCTGAGGGGCGGGATGTGAATCCCGGCTGGCATCTGACCTTTATCGGTTACATCGTCGGTGGCCTTGCCGCACTGATCGTGGGCTGGCCATCGCTTGCGCTTGGGCTTGTTTGGTGGACGGTTGTTGTGGCGGGGATGATCTGGGCTATCAGCCTTGTGCAGCTTTTTCGGCGTATCCCGCCTGCGCCCTTGCGCCCGATGCTGGCGATCCATCTGGCACCGATGAGCTTTATCGCGACGATCTGCGCGACGCTTGGGATGGAGGTGATGGCTCAGACAGCCCTGGCCTTGGCGGCGACGATCTTCGTCGCGCTGCTGGTGACGGGGCGCTGGATCACGGCTTCAGGCTTTAGCGCGATGTGGGCGGCCTTTACCTTTCCGCTTTCGGCCTTTGCCGGGGCGCTGTTCGCTTGTGGGTGGGAGGTGCCGGGAATGGTGGTGCTGATCGCGGCGCTGGGGGTGATCCCGCCGATTGCCTATCGGGTGATCACGCTGTGGGGGAGCGGGCGGTTGGCCGCCGTGACAAATGCAGCGGAGGTTTGAGCCGGCGGGATTTGCCGCAAATTCCGTCTTCCGGTTCGACGCAGGCGTTGGGGCGCGACCTTGGTGCCTGAAGCCCGCGCGGTCCCCGTGTCAGGTTCCGCTTTCGATCAGCCCGACCCAGGCCCGCGCGATGGCAAGACCTGCGGCATCTGCCTGCACGCCTTGAACGGGCGCGCGTTCCGGATGATGGGTGCCCAGCCAGCCGGGAAGGTTGCGTTCCACCGCCTCGGGGAAATGGCGGTTCCAATCGGCGACCACGGCGCGCGAGGCTTCGAAGTGGAACTGCATCCCATAGGTGGCACGGTTGATGCGGAAGCATTGGTTCTGCGCGACGTCGGACCCGGCAAGGCGCGTCGTGCCTTGGGGCAGGGTGAAGGTGTCGGAATGCCATTGGAAAATGGGAAACCGGTCGGGAAGATGCGACAGGACGGGATCGGCGCGACCGTCATCGGTGAGCGCCACCTCGCACCAACCGAATTCGGGGGCGGTGCCAAGGTGGTTCTCGGCGCCTAGACCGCGCGCAAGAAGTTGCGAGCCAAGGCAGATGCCAAGGACGGCCTTCCCCTCTTTGCCTGCGACGTGCATCAGGCGGGCGAGGGCGGAGAGATAGGGGTGGCTGTGGTCATCGCGCGCCGATTGTTCGCCGCCAAAGACCACAAGCGCGTCAAAGCTGCCCGGATCAGGAAGGCGCTGATCGGCCCAGGGTTTGTAGAGGTCGATCTTGGCCGCCGCCTCGTGCAAGGCGACGCCGACCTGCCCGTGATGGGTGATGCGGGTGTTTTCGACGATGGCGACGCGCATGGGGTTCCCCGGTTTTTCGATGAGCGGCAGGATGCATGGCACGCGGGCAGGTGCAAGGGGCGGCATGGCAGCGCGGCGGGGGGATTTGCCCTTGCATCCCGGTGGTGGGCGTGAAAAGGGGAACCGCCAAACGAAGCCTTCCACGGAGACGGTAATGGAGATTCGCGAGGCCCTTACCTTTGATGATGTCCTCTTGGTTCCGGCGGCGTCCAGCGTCTTGCCGAGCGAGGCAGATACGTCCACCAATGTGACGAAGTCGATCCGCATGAACATCCCGCTTTTGTCGAGCGCGATGGACACGGTGACCGAGGCGCGCATGGCCATTGCCATGGCGCAGGCGGGCGGGATCGGGGTGATCCACCGCAATTTGGACATCGAGGCGCAGGCGACCGAGGTCCGCCGGGTGAAGCGGTTCGAAAGCGGGGTGGTCTATAAGCCCATCACGCTGACCCCTGACCAGACGCTGGCGGATGCCAAGGCCCTGATGGAACGCTACAATATCACTGGTTTTCCGGTGGTGGATGGGGCGGGCCGTGTGCTGGGAATCGTGACGAACCGCGACATGCGCTTTGCTTCCGATGACAAGACGCCGGTTTCGGTGATGATGACGGCGGTTAATCTGGCCGTGCTGCGCGAACCGGTGGACCGGGAGCAGGCGATCAGCCTGATGAAGGCGCGGCGGATCGAAAAGCTGCTGGTGACGGATGGACAGGGCAAGCTGACGGGTCTTCTGACGCTGAAGGACACGGAAAAGGCAGTGCTGAACCCGCAGGCCTGCAAGGATGAGTTGGGACGGCTGCGGGTTGCCGCAGCATCCACCGTGGGAGATGCGGGGTTTGAACGGTCGCAGGCCCTGATCGATGCGGGGGTGGATATGGTGGTGATCGACACCGCGCATGGCCATTCCGAAGGCGTGGCCCGCGCAGTGGAGCGGATCAAGGCGCTGTCCAATGCGGTGCAGGTTGTGGCCGGGAACGTGGCCACAGCAGAGGCGACGCGCGCCCTGATCGGGGCGGGTGCGGATGCAGTGAAGGTGGGGATCGGGCCGGGGTCGATCTGCACAACGCGGATCGTTGCGGGTGTTGGCGTGCCGCAACTGACCGCGATCATGGATTCGGCCCGCGCTGCGGGGGATATCCCCGTGATCGCTGATGGCGGGATCAAGTTTTCCGGCGATTTCGCAAAGGCCATCGCGGCGGGGGCCTCTTGCGCCATGGTGGGCAGCGCGATTGCCGGAACCGACGAATCCCCCGGCGAAGTGATCCTGTGGCAGGGGCGGTCCTTCAAAGCCTATCGTGGTATGGGCAGCCTTGGCGCGATGGCGCGGGGGTCGGCCGACCGTTATTTCCAGAAGGATGCAGCATCCGACAAGTTGGTGCCCGAAGGGATCGAGGGGCAGGTGCCTTACAAGGGCTCGGCTGCGGCGGTCATTCACCAGATGGTGGGGGGCTTGCGGGCGGCGATGGGCTATACCGGCAATGCCACCGTGGCCGAGATGCGGTCGCGCTGTCAATTCGTGCGCATCACAGGGGCGGGGCTGAAGGAATCCCATGTCCATGACGTGCAGATCACGCGGGAAAGCCCGAATTACCGGATCGGATAACGGTCTCATCCAATAAAGACTAGCGCGCCCGAAGGAGAAACCCTTTGGGCGTTTTGCATTTCGCCAGGACATCTAAAGCCTTGTTGTCCCCCTCACAGGGAAGACAAATTCTGCAGGGTAATTTCCCTTCTGTTGCCGTTGCCCAAATGTAAGTCGCAATGACCGATAGACCAGATAGAGACCCGCTGTTCCATGATATGCTGACCCTGACAATGGAGGCAGCATCGCGCGGATCATCGTGATGGATGGGCATCCCCATCTGTAACTGCTTGACCGGCCGCGGATCGGCCAGACCCTGCGCCAGACGCCGGAGGCGCAGCATGGGGCGCGCAGCCTCGATACCCCGGCGCGACGGGGTGGGCAATTTCGTCACGCGCGCATTGTTCGACGAGCTGATTGCGGATGAAGAGGGGCATATCGACTTTCTCGAAACCCAGCTTGGTCTCTTCGAGAGGTTGGGCGAAGAGAAATACGGCATGCTAAACGCCAAGCCCGCGGATCAGGCAGAGTAGGGGCAGCCCGATAATCTTCGAAGAAATTTGGCTCAAGCGGGCGGACGCTGGTCAAGGCGGCCGCCTTTTTCTATGGTCCGCCGCGCAGAAGAGGGGGCAGCATGGCAGCGGGGCGGCGCGTATTGGTGACAGGGGCGGGGGCGTTGGGGGGCATCGGTTTTGCCACGGCGCGGGCCTTGGCGCGCGCAGGTAACCGGGTGGCGATTTGTGCGACCACGGGGCGCGTGCATGCGCGAGCGGCTGAACTGATTGCAGAAGGCCTTGACGTAACGGCCCATGTCGCCGACCTGACGGAGCCTGATCAGGTGCAGCGCTTGTTCGATGCGGTGGGGCCGGTGGATGTGCTGGTCAACAATGCAGGGATGGGGTCGGTTGGGGCACCGGCGGAACAGGTCTCTTTTCTTGACCTTGACCCCGATCAATGGCGGCGAGCGATGGATGTTTCGCTGACGACGGCGGTTCTGGTGACGCGGGCCTTTCTGCCGGGCATGGTGGCGCAGGCATGGGGGCGTGTGGTGATGATGGCCTCGGTCACCGGGCCCTATGTGTCGAACCCCGGAGAGTCTGCTTATTCGGCGGCAAAGGCGGGGATGGTGGGGCTAACCCATGCGCTGGCGCTGGAGGTGGCGGCACGGGGCGTGACGGTGAATGCGGTCGCACCGGGCTGGGTGGCGACGGAGGCCTCGACGCCGGAAGAGGTGCTGGCTGCACGGGCCACGCCGCCGGGCCGGGCCGGAACGCCCGACGAAGTGGCGGCGGTGGTGGGTTTCCTTGCCTCCGATGCCGCATCCTATGTCAATGGCGCGGTGATCGTGGTGGATGGCGGCAATATCTTGCAGGAGCGGAAGGGATGACCCCCGGCGCACGGGCAGCGGCGGCGATTGCTGTGTTGGAGCAGGTCTTGGCAGGCCGCCCCGCCGAGGTCGCGCTGACCAATTGGGGGCGGGCGAACCGCTATGCGGGTTCAGGTGACAGGGCTGCGGTGCGCGACATTGTCTTTGACGTGCTGCGGTGTCGGCGGTCCTGCGCGGCGCTTGGAGGCGGACAGGGCGCGCGGGCGCTGGTTCTGGGCTGGGCGCGGGCGCGCGGGCAAGAGGAGCTATTTGATGGGCAAGGCCATGCCCCTGCGCCGCCATCGGCGGCAGAAGCGGGACGGGTGCCCGAGGGGGCCGAGGCGATCGATTGCCCCGATTGGCTTGCGCCGTCTTTGCGGGCCTCTCTGGGTGATACCTTTGAGCCGGTGATGAATTCGATGCAGCGTCGCGCACCGGTCTTTTTGCGGGTGAATGCGGCGCGCGTGACGCGCGAGGCGGCGGTCGCGGCGCTGGCGGCCGAGGGGATCGTGGCCCGCCCCCATCCTCTGGCGCGGATGGCGCTGGAGGTGGTCGAGGGCGCGCGGAAGGTGCAAAGCTCGGTCGCCTATGCGGGTGGTCTGGTGGAATTGCAGGATGCCGCTAGTCAGGCCGTGGTGGAGATGCTGCCCCTATCTGATGGGATGGCGGTGTTGGACCATTGCGCAGGCGGCGGGGGCAAGACGCTGGCCATGGCAGCGCGGGCGCGGCTGCAGCTTTTCGCCCATGATGCCGAGGTGCGGCGCATGGCCGACCTTCCTGCCCGCGCAGCGCGTGCCGGAGTGCGTGTGAAAATTACGGAAAATCCCGAAAATACGGCGCCTTATGACCTGATCCTTACGGATGTTCCCTGTTCGGGTTCCGGCAGTTGGCGGCGCGATCCGGAAGGGAAATGGGCGTTCACAGCAGAGCGGCTGGCGACGCTTTTGTCCATTCAAGCGGGGATCATGGACCGCGCGGCGGCGATGGTTCGGGCCGGGGGTGCCTTGGGCTATGCGACATGTTCCCTGCTGGAGGCCGAGAATGCGGCACAGGTCGCGGGGTTCCTGACCCGCCATCCCGATTGGCGGCTGGAAGCGGAAAGACGCTTCACGCCCTTGGAAGAGGGCGATGGCTTCTATGCGGCGGTGCTGCGCGCTCCGGCATAGGGCCTTAGCGATTTGTTAAGGCTTTGGCGGCATTCTGGGCGGAATGACAGATCGTTCCGCAGATAATGAACGCCGTCTTGCCCTACCGCCGATCGGGTGGTCAGGGGCGCTTGTTCTTGGTTCTGCGGCGATGTGCGGCTTGGCCCTACTGCTAGTGGGCCTGCATATCGCGACGGGGCTTGCCGCTTTTGGCGCCGGGCTGACTTTGGCGCTGCTGTTCTATGCTCTGGCGCGGCGCATGGGGGAAGAGGGGCGGGTGGAGGTAAAGGCCGCCACAGCGACCAGCAACGAGGCAGAGCTGATAGAGGGGCTGGCGCTGCCCCTGATTGGGTTTGATGCCGCGGGCAATCTGACCCATGTGAATTCCGAAGCACGGCTTCTTCTTGACCTTGGCCCGGGCGAGCGGCCGGAACCGGCACGGCTTTTCGTCGATCTGGGCAGGCCAGTGCGGGACTGGATTGCCGATGTGGCGGCGCGGCGCTTGCCGGGCGGCGTGGAAATGGTGGCGCTGCGTGGCGTGCGTCAGGATGAAGGGGACCGTTTCGTTCAGGTCGCTCTGCGCCCCGATGGCCGGGGCGGTGCGCTGGCCGTGTTGCAGGATGCAACCGCCCTAAAGCGGATTGAGGCGCAGGTTCTGCAAGGCCAGAAAATGCAGGCCATCGGGCAGTTGGCCGGGGGTATAGCGCATGATTTCAACAATCTTCTGACGGCGATCACGGGCCACTGCGACCTGATGTTGCTGCGTCACAGGGTCGATGACCCGGACCATCCCGATCTGGTGCAGATCCGGCAGAACGCCAACCGCGCAGCGGCGCTTGTCTCGCAGCTTTTGGCCTTTTCACGCAAGCAGACGCTCAAGCCCGAAAGGATCGACCTTCAGGATGCGCTGGCGGATATGACCCATCTTCTGAACCGCCTTCTCGGTGAAAAGGTGGTGCTGGAGCTGGTGCATGGGGCAGAGGCCATGGCGATCCGGGCGGATCGACGACAATTCGATCAGGTCATCATGAATCTTGTGGTGAATGCGCGGGATGCGATGCCTGATGGCGGTGTCGTTCAGGTGCAGACACGGCTTGTGACCCTGACCGAAGAGATGGAAAGGGACCGTGCTGTCGTGCCGCGAGGGCGCCATGTGGTCATCTCGGTTGAGGATTCGGGCCATGGCATCCCGGCCGAGCGGATCGGAAAGATTTTCGATCCTTTCTTTACGACTAAACGGCCCGGGGAAGGCACGGGTCTGGGCCTGTCGATGGTTTACGGCATCGTAAAACAATCGGGTGGTTTCATCTTTGTTACCTCTACCCCCGGTCTTGGGGCGCATTTCGAACTGTGGTTCCCCTATTGCAGCGATCCGCCAGCGCTTGCCAGCGTGGCACCGGGCAGGGCGCGCCATGGGCCGCGCAAGGGGGGCGTCATCCTGCTGGTGGAGGATGAGGCCCCGGTGCGCACCTTTGCTGCGCGGGCGCTGCGCCTCAGGGGGCTTTCGGTTCTGGAAGCGGCAAATGCCGAAGAGGCGCTGTCCCTGCTTGAAGATGACAGGCTGCGGATCGATGTTTTCGTCACCGATGTGGTGATGCCGGGGCTGGACGGCCCCGGCTGGGTGCAACGCGCGCTGGAAAGGCGTCCGGGCACGCGCACGGTGTTCATGTCGGGCTATGCCGAAGAGGCGCTGTCGGATCTGCAGGCGCGTATTCCGGGTTCGGTATTCTTGCCCAAACCCTTTTCCCTTTCGGAACTGACCGACATGGTGCAAGCGCAATTGGTGGCGTGAACAGGGGCAGGACGATCAGGGCGCGTCCGGACGCAGGGTATCATAAAGCGCAAGGTCACGGGCGGCCGTTTTGCGCAGCATCGCCTCTGTCTCTGGCGCAAGGTCAAGCGCGGCATGGGGCGACACGTTCAGCCGGGGCAGAATGATTTCGCAGTCCAAACGGTCTTCGAGGAAGGTCACGAATTGGTCGATCTCTTCATAGCGGAACAGATGATCAAGGCCCTTCTCGCCCTTGGGCGCAAGGAAACGGGCCTGCGAGCCCACGGCCGCAAAGGCGGGCTGCGGGAAATCGCACCATCCCCGAACAAAGGCATCGAAATCCATGCCCAAGGTGGAACGGGCCTGATCAGGAATGTCATCGCGTTGGCGATAGCGGAACCACGACCCCAACCAATCGCGCGGTTCGCGCATTAGGGCCACCACTGTAAAGCTGGAGCCGGACGCCGCTTCGAGATAGGGCGCGATGAAGCGATGATAACGCGCCACGCTGGTATGCTTCAGAACCGGGGGCCGCTGGATGGCCATGGTGGCCATCGATTCGAGCGACGCCTGTATCGCCGTCGACCCCGTCTTGGGCGTGGCAAGGATGACAAGCTTTTGTTCCCAGAAAACCAGCATGGGGCACCTATTTCATCGACGCCGCCCTTCTACACAATGGGCGTAGAGAAGGGTAGCGCCGTAAACCCTGCCTTAACTTTCACGGCCTAGACTGGATTCGGTCGATTTTCATTGAATTGTTCTCTTTTTGTGCTCATAAGAACGAGAACACTTGGGGAACATGCGCAGCAATTGCCGCCCGGTCGCGGCTGTGAAATAAGGAGACGGACATGGCGGTGGCGAACCTCCTCGACTTGAACGGGAAGCGCGAAATGGACAAGCAGAAGGCGCTGGAAAGCGCTCTGGCACAGATCGAACGGCAGTTCGGCAAAGGGTCGATCATGAAGCTGGGCAAGGACAGCCCGGTGATGGAGATTGAGGCGACCTCCACCGGATCGCTGGGCCTTGATATTGCGCTGGGGATTGGCGGCCTGCCCAAGGGGCGGATCATCGAAATTTTCGGACCGGAATCGTCGGGCAAGACCACGCTGACGCTGCATGTGGTTGCAGAAGAACAGAAAAAGGGCGGGGTCTGCGCCTTTGTCGATGCCGAACACGCGCTGGACCCGCAATATGCCAAGAAGCTTGGCGTCAATCTGGACGAGCTGCTGATTTCGCAGCCCGACACGGGTGAACAGGCGCTGGAGATCGTCGACACGCTGGTGCGGTCGGGCGCGGTAAGCTTGATCGTGGTCGATTCGGTGGCTGCGCTGACGCCCAAGTCGGAAATCGAGGGCGATATGGGCGACATGCAGATGGGCAGCCAAGCCCGCCTGATGAGCCAAGCCATGCGCAAGCTGACGGCGAGCATTGGTCGGTCGAATTGCATGGTGATCTTCATCAACCAGATCCGCATGAAGATCGGCGTGATGTTTGGCAGCCCGGAAACGACGACGGGGGGCAATGCGCTGAAATTCTATGCCAGCGTGCGGATGGATATCCGCCGTGTGGGATCGATCAAGGACAAGGACGAGGTGATCGGCAATTCGACCCGCGTGAAGGTGGTGAAGAACAAGGTCGCACCTCCCTTCCGCGAGGTGGAATTTGACATAATGTATGGCGAAGGCATCTCGAAACTGGGCGAGTTGATCGATATCGGCGTAAAGGCCGGGGTCGTGGAGAAATCAGGCGCTTGGTATTCCTATGGGGACGAGCGGATCGGGCAGGGGCGCGAGAATGCGAAACTGTTCCTGAAGCAGAACCCAAGCCTTGCAGCCGATATCGAAGACAAGATCCGGGCCGCGAATGGGCTGGATTTCGCCGCCCCCGGCGGGGCCGGTGAGGATGACGTGCTGGACATGTAATCCCGCGCGAAAGTCGACCAGACGCGAGGCCGGGGCCGCAAGGGCCCGGCCTTTTTTCATGGCCTGCGGCTCAGGCTGTGGACAGGGGCGGGTTCGGGGGCTAAGTGGGGTCCGAAACGGGTTTTCCGCCTTTGAAAGGGCCTTTCCAGCATGGCGTCGCTGAACGATATCCGATCGACCTTCCTCGACTTCTTCCAGCGTAATGGGCACCGGGTGGTGGAGTCATCGCCCCTGATCCCGCGCAATGACCCGACGCTGATGTTTGCCAATTCGGGGATGGTGCAGTTCAAGAACTGTTTCACCGGGGTCGAGACGCGGGATTACAAGCGCGCCACGACGGCACAGAAATGCGTTCGCGCGGGCGGCAAACATAATGACCTGGACAATGTCGGCTATACCGCCCGGCACCATACCTTCTTTGAAATGCTGGGGAATTTCAGCTTTGGCGACTATTTCAAAGCCGAAGCCATCGCCTTTTCCTGGGAATTGCTGACCAAGGATTTCGGCATCGACCCAAAGAAGCTTTGTGTCACGGTCTATCACACGGATGACGAGGCGGCGGGCATCTGGAAGAAGGTGGCGGGTCTGGAAGACCACCGGATCATCCACATCGCGAGCGATGACAATTTCTGGCGGATGGGCCCGACGGGCCCCTGCGGGCCTTGCACCGAGATTTTCTATGACCATGGCGACCATATCTGGGGCGGCCCTCCGGGCAGCGCGGATGAGGATGGCGACCGGTTCATCGAAATCTGGAACAACGTTTTCATGCAGAACGAACAGTTCGCAGATGGCACGTTGCGCCCCTTGGACATGCAGTCCATCGACACCGGCATGGGTCTGGAACGGATCGGGGCCCTGTTGCAGGGCAAGCATGACAATTACGACACCGACCTTATGCGGTCGTTGATCGAGGCATCGGCCCATGCCACCAGCCAAGACCCAGATGGCCCGGGCAAGACCAGCCATCGGGTGATCGCTGATCACCTGCGGTCGGTGTCTTTCCTGATTGCGGATGGGGTAATGCCGTCGAATGAGGGGCGCGGCTATGTGCTGCGCCGTATCATGCGGCGGGCGATGCGGCATGCGCATATGCTGGGCGCGCAGGACCCGGTGATGTTCAAGCTGGTGCCGGCTCTGGTACGGCAGATGGGCGGGGCCTATCCGGAACTGGCCCGCGCGCAGGCCTTGATTGAGGAAACACTGCGGCTGGAAGAGACGAAGTTCAAACAGACGCTGGACCGTGGTTTGCGCCTGCTGGATGAGGAATTGGGGCGTCTGCCGGAAGGGGCTGAACTGCCGGGGGGCGCGGCCTTTAAACTCTATGACACTTATGGCTTCCCACTTGACCTGACGCAGGATGCGCTGCGCGAAAAGGGCCGTGCGGTAGATGTGCAGGGGTTCGAGGCGGCGATGGCCGAACAGCGCGCAAAGGCGCGGGCGGCATGGTCGGGCACGGGTGAGGCAAAGGATGCCAAGATCTGGTTCGAACTGGCCGAGGCGCATGGCGCAACGGAATTCCTTGGCTATGACACCGAAACGGCCGAAGGCGTGGTTCTGGCTTTGGTCACGGATGGGGCGGCCATTGGCGCGGCCGAGTCGGGCAGCACGGTTCAGATCGTGGTGAACCAGACGCCCTTCTATGGCGAATCCGGTGGTCAGGTGGGGGATTCGGGCTGGGTGCGGACGAATACTGGCCTTGCCCATGTGACCGATACGAAGAAGGCCGCGGGGGTGTTCATCCACATCGCCGAGGTGGTGGAAGGGTCGATCCTGAAGGGCCAGCCTGCTAAGCTGGAGGTGGAGCATGGACGGCGGTCGGCCATCCGCGCCAACCATTCCGCCACGCACCTGTTGCACGAGGCGTTGCGCCGCGCGCTGGGGGATCATGTGGCGCAGAAGGGCAGCTTGAACGCGCCCGACAGGCTGCGTTTCGATTTCAGCCATTCGACGGCCCTTTCGGGGGCGGAACTGGCGCAGGTCGAGGCAGAGGTGAACCAGTTCGTCCGCCAGAACAGCCCCGTAGAGACGCGGATCATGACGCCCGACGATGCGCGCGCCATCGGGGCGCAGGCGCTGTTTGGCGAGAAATATGGCGATGAGGTCCGTGTCGTGTCGATGGGCGTGCTTGAAGGCTCGGCCAAGGGCGCGGATGGCAAGACCTACTCTCTGGAACTTTGCGGCGGCACCCATGTGGCGCGGACCGGGGATATCGGGGCCTTTGTCCTGCTCGGTGACTCGGCCTCTTCGGCGGGCGTGCGCCGGATCGAGGCGCTGACGGGGGCAGCGGCGCTGGAGCATCTGCGGGTGCAGGATGCGCGTTTGGCCGAGATCGCAACGGCGTTGAAGACCCCGGTCTTCGACGTTGTGGACCGCGTGAAGGCGCTGGCCGAGGAGCGGCGGGCGTTGCAGAACGAGGTGGCGCAGCTGCGGCGCGAGCTGGCGATGGGTGGTGGCGCCAAGGGCGGGCCAGAGGCCAAAGAGGTGGCTGGCGTGAAATTCTTGGCGCAAGTCCTGTCGGGCGTTTCGGGCAAGGACCTGCCTGCGCTGATCGATGAGATGAAGGCACGGATCGGATCGGGCGCGGTGCTTTTGATCGCGGATACCGGGGCAAAACCTGCAGTCGCCGCGGGGGTGACGGCGGACCTGACGGCACGGATTTCGGCGGTGGCTTTGGTGAAAGCGGCGGCAGAGGCGATGGGCGGCAAGGGCGGCGGCGGGCGGCCTGACATGGCGCAAGCGGGCGGCGCGGATATCGGGCAGGCGGATGCGGCCATCAAGGCGGCGGAAGCCGTGATCGGAGGATAAGCAATGCCGACAGCTCTTTGGATTGCCCATGTGCATGTGACGGATGCCGAGGCCTATGGCCGCTACGCCAAGGAGGCAGGTCCTGCCATCGCGGCGCATGGCGGCGTTTTTCTGGCCCGTGGCGGGCGCTATGTGCAACTGGAAGGCAATGACCGCGCGCGCAACGTGGTGGCCCGGTTCCCCAGCCTTGAAAAGGCGGTTGAATGCTACAACTCGCCCGCCTATCAGGCGGCGCTGGCCCATGCGAAGGGGGCCAGTCTGCGCGACTTGATGGTCGTCGAAGAAATCGAGTGATGCCGTCCTTTGATAAAATGGCCCCTTCGGGGGCCGTTTTCATGTTAGTGTCACGGAAAACAAGAATCCGAGGCGGAGCATGTTCCTTTTCCTGACCTTCCGGGGGTGCATCTGATGTGCCGCTGGGCTGCCTATGTGGGGGCGCCGATCTTTTTGGAAGAGATCGTGAGCCGCCCCGGCCATTCCCTGATCCATCAAAGCCATTGCGCAACGCAATGTCATACGGCCATCAATGCCGATGGCTTTGGCTTGGCGTGGTATGGCGAGCGTCCTGAACCGGGGCTTTACCGTGATGTTCTACCCGCGTGGTCGGACCCCAATCTGCGCAGCCTGACGGCGCAGGTCAAATCGGGGCTTTTCCTTGCCCATGTGCGCGCGTCAACCGGGACGGCGACCAGCCGGAACAATTGCCATCCCTTCACGGTGGGGCGGTGGAGTTTCATGCATAATGGGCAGATCGGGGGCTATGATGCCTTTCGCAGGGATGCCGATATGATGATCCGCGAGGATCTTTACCCCCACCGCAAGGGTGCCACGGATAGCGAGGCGCTGTTTTTGATCGCGCTGGCCGAGGGGCTGGAGGAGGATCCGCAAGGGGCCATGCAACGGGCGGCGGGGCGGGTGATCGCGCTTGCGCGCGAGAAGGGCACGCTGCCCCATCTGCGGCTGACGGCAGCGCTGTCGGATGGGGTGCGGCTGCATGCCGTGCGCTATGCGACGGATGCGCATGCGCCAACGCTTTATCATCGCTGGTCGGATCGGCGGCAGGGACGGGCGGTGGTGTCTGAACCCTTGGAACAGGATGAAGGCGACTGGATCGAAGTGCCGGCGGGCAGCTTCTGCACCTTTGACGGGGCAGGGGTGACGATCCGTCCCTTTGCGCCAGAGGGGATCAAGCTGGCCGCCTGACGGACCATTTCCACGAAAGGCGTGTTGACGGAACCTTCGGGGGCGTTAAGGTTCATTGCCTTGCGCCACTTTTTTTCTTGGGTCGTGCAAGGGGTGCCAAGAGTTCCGAGTGCCAAAAGATTTTTGAGGCGGGGGGAGTTCTGGGCATGGCCGTGCCTTTTCCGGATTGGAATGACCTGAGAGATATTCTGTTGATCACGGATGCGGGGAGCCTGTCTGGCGCGGCCCGTCTTGCCGGGATCAGCCAATCGACAATGTCGCGCCGACTGGCCGCGATCGAGGCGAACGGTCAGCCGATCTTTCAGCGTGACGAGATGGGCCGGATGACCCCGAATGCGCGCGGACAGGATATGGTGGCGGCAGCGCGCGAGATGGCGGCGATTTATGACAAGGTCAAGGCGCGGTTGACCGATGCGCCGCCGCCTTTACGGATTGCCAGTTGCGAGATGCTGTCGCGGTTGTTCCTTGCGCCATCCTTGCCGGTCTGGGCGATGCGGGCGGATAGTTCAGCCGAGGTTTCGGTGCATGACGATGTCTATGGCCTTGATCCTGATGTTTATGACGTGATGCTGGCCCCCATGGCCACGGCCCCCGAACGCAGCACGGGGCAGTTGCTTGGGACCTTGGACATGGCGCTTTATGCGGCGCCATCCTATGTGGCGCAGCATCGTATCCGTGGGCGGTTGGAAACGCTTGATGGTCAAGGGGTTATCCGCGCGTCCCGCGCGCTTGCGGATGTGGAAAGCTATCGTTGGCTGGCGCGATTGGGGGGAAATGTCTCGCTCTTGTCGCCCAATGTACCGACGATGATGGAGGCCTGTGTCGCAGGCCTTGGCATTGCGCTTTTGCCGCAGGACCTTGCCGCCAATGACGCGCGGCTGTTGCCCTTGGATGGTCCACCGGCCCCGCCTTGCGATATCTGGGCGGTGGCCGAGGGTCAGTCCGGGTCTGACCCAAGGATCGCCGGTTTCCTGAAATGGGCGCGCGGCGAGTTCCGCGCCACCCATCCCTAGATCAGGCGGATTTCGCCTGCCGCTTGCGTTCATGCGGATCAAGGACGCGCTTGCGGAGGCGGATGATTTTCGGTGTGACTTCAACAAGTTCGTCATCGTCGATATAGGCGATGGCCTCTTCAAGGCTGAACTTGATATGGGGGGTCAGGCGCACTGCCTCATCCGTGCCAGAGGCGCGGACGTTGGTCAGCTTCTTGCCCTTGAGGGGGTTCACCTCAAGATCATTATCCCGGCTGTGTTCGCCGATGATCATGCCTTCATAGACGTTTTCCTGCGGGCCGATGAACATGCGGCCGCGATCTTCAAGGTTCCACAGCGCATAGGCGACAGAAACGCCGTTTTCCATCGAGATCAGAACACCTTGGCGGCGGCCCTGGATCGGGCCCTTATGGGGCACCCAGCCGTGGAAGATGCGGTTCAGGACGCCAGTGCCGCGCGTATCGGTCAGGAACTGGCCGTGATAGCCGATCAGCCCGCGCGAAGGGACATGCGCGATGATCCGCGTCTTGCCGGCCCCTGCGGGCTTCATCTCGACGAGATCGCCTTTGCGTTCACCAGTCAGTTTGTCGATGACCGCGCCGGAATATTCGTCGTCAACATCGACGATGACCTCTTCCACCGGTTCCATACGCACGCCGTTTTCTTCCTTGAAGATCACGCGGGGGCGGGAAATGGAAAGTTCAAACCCTTCGCGGCGCATGTTTTCGATCAAGACGCCCATCTGAAGTTCGCCGCGACCCGACACTTCGAAGGCCTCGCCACCGGGGGTGTCGGCGACCTTGATGGCGACGTTGGTTTCGGCCTCTTTCATCAGGCGGTCACGGATGACGCGGGATTGCACCTTGGTGCCGTCGCGCCCTGCAAGCGGGCTGTCATTGATGCCGAAGGTGACGGTAATCGTAGGCGGATCAATGGGTTGCGCAGGAAGGGCGGTGTCCACCTCAAGCGCGCAGAGGGTATCGGCCACGGTGGCCTTGGTCATGCCGGCGAGGGTGACGATGTCACCCGCCACCGCCTCATCGATTGCGGTTTGGGTCAGGCCGCGGAAGGCCAGAACCTTGGTCACGCGGAACTGTTCGATCCGGTCCCCCGTACGGGCGAGGGCCTTTAACGTTTCACCAACCTTTAGGCGACCGGATTCGACGCGGCCCGTCAGGATGCGGCCGATGAAGGGATCGGCCGAGAGCGTGGTCGCCAACATCGAGAAGGGTTCGGACTGGCGCGCGATCTGTTTGGGTGCCGGCACATGGCGAACGATAAGGTCAAACAGCGCCGTAAGGTCCTTGCGCGGGCCATCGAGGCTGTCATCGGCCCAACCGGCGCGGCCAGAGGCATAGAGATAGGGGAAATCAAGCTGATCGTCATCCGCCCCAAGATTGGCGAACAGATCAAAGACTTCGTTAAGGGCGCGGTCGGGCTCGGCATCCGGCTTGTCGACCTTGTTCAGCACGACAATGGGCCGCAACCCAAGGGCCAGCGCCTTGGACGTGACGAATTTTGTCTGCGGCATCGGGCCTTCGGCGGCATCGACCAGCAGGACCACGCCATCGACCATGTTCAGAATCCGTTCCACCTCGCCGCCGAAATCGGCGTGGCCGGGCGTGTCGACGATGTTGATGCGGGTGGACCCATGTTCCACCGAGGTGCATTTCGCCAGGATCGTGATCCCGCGTTCGCGTTCGATGTCATTGGAATCCATGGCCCTTTCGGACACGGCCTGATTGTCGCGGAAAGAACCGGACTGTTTCAGCAGCTCGTCGACGAGGGTGGTTTTGCCATGGTCGACATGCGCGATGATGGCGATGTTGCGAAGCTCCATCGGGGAGATCTCTTTCGGGTTTTCTGCGGTTGCGAGGGCCTTACAGCGTTTGTTGGCTGTTGGCTAGGGCCGTCAGGCGGCGATGTAGCGGTCGCGACGGTGGTTGATGGCTAGGAAGAGGGAGTAGGTGGCTGCGCCAAGGAAGGACCAAAGCAGGGTTTCGGTCGGCAGGATCAGGGCGGCGGCGGAAAAAATAACAATATCAACAGCCAGTTGCGTGTATCCCGCGCGGATGCCGAGGCGGTCTTGCAGGATCAGAGCGGGGATGGCGAAGCCGCCGAAGCTGCCGCCATGGCGGACGACGGCGAGGGCGGCGATGCCGAAGAGGATGCCAAAGAGAAGTGCGGCGAAGGCGGGGGCCATCGGGCCAAGGATCATCCAGCGCGGCAGGATGTCGATCAGGATGGAAAGCGCGGCGGTAGAGATCAGGGTTTTCAGCGCGAAGCGGCGGCCAAGATACCACCAGCCCAAGCCGAGAAAGGGCAGGTTGATCGCAAAATAGATCAAGGAAAACGGAAGGTTGCCTGTGTAAGCTATCAAGACGGCAAGGCCTGTCGTCTGGCCTGTGGCGAAGCCCATATGGGTGAGGATGTGGATGCCGAGGGCGGCCATGATGATGCCGAAGGCGATGCCTTGGATGTCCTCAAAGACGGAATGGCGGCTGGGGTCGGTCATGGGGCACCTTCGGGTGGGGTGAATGGGTCATAGCATGTGACCTTTATAGGGTCAAGCATGCTGACCTATGCACAGGCTGTGGCGGGGGTGCATCAGCGCGGGCGGATCGGGGGCATGGGGGGATTGCCAGAGGCGGCTGAGTCGGGGTACCGACACCTATCCGCAACGCAAAAGATGGAGGGCGTGATGGTGAACATTGCTGGATCGTCACGGCGTGGCGGGATCTTCGGGCTGCGGGGCTTTGCCCGCTATGGGCGCGGCTAGCGTCCTTTCGCCCATATTGCGCCTTGCCTGAAGAAGGCGCGACAACCCTCTGACATCGCAGGATGATTGGCCGTTTTCACCGGGTCTGAACCCGGTCGCACGCGCCCGCATCCCGCCCCAACCCAACCTTCAACAGGAGCCGGATTCCCTGCGCGGCAGGGGCCGGGACAGGACATGGACCAGACACTGACCAAGGGGCAGGCGATGCCCCATTCCATCCATCAGGCCATCGCCGAACATGGCGCTGGCCGCGTCATGGCGGTGGCGCTGCGGTCGCTGATCGGGGCGGTTTTTGCCCCCGTCGAGGCCGATGCGACCGACCGGCTGAGCGATCATCTGCGGCGCGATATCGGGTTGCCACCCCGGGGCAGCCCCTTGCCGGAAGCACCGATGATCCCGCTGCGGTGGTGATGAAAAAGGGCCGGATCCTGCGATCCGGCCCCGTATCTTTTGTGCCCTGTTTTGTGCCGCAAACTGTGCAGCAAACTGTGGGCACAGAGCGTGCGGTGCGTTAACCCGCCAGCGCCTTGTTCAGATATTCGTCCACCTTTTCCAGATAGCCCATCGTGGTGAGCCATTTCTGATCGGGGCCGACAAGGAGGGCGAGGTCCTTGGTCATCCAGCCATCTTCGACCGTCTGCACCGTCACCCGTTCCAGCGTGGTGGCAAAGGTCATCAGGGCGTCATTGCCATCCAGCTTGGCGCGGTGCTTCAGGCCGCCCGTCCAAGCGTAGATCGACGCGATGGAGTTGGTCGAGGTCTGCTTGCCCTTCTGGTGTTCGCGGTAGTGGCGGGTGACGGTGCCGTGGGCGGCCTCGGCCTCGACGATCTTGCCATCGGGGGTCATGAGGACCGAGGTCATGAGACCCAGCGAGCCGAAGCCCTGCGCCACGGTGTCGGATTGCACGTCGCCATCATAGTTTTTGCAGGCCCAGACATAGCCGCCCGACCATTTCAGCGCCGAGGCCACCATGTCGTCGATCAGGCGGTGTTCGTAATGGATGCCTGCCGCCTTGAACTTGTCTTCGAACTCTTCGGCATAGACCTTGGCGAAGAGGTCCTTGAAGCGACCGTCATAGGCCTTGAGGATCGTGTTCTTGGTGGAGAGGTAGACAGGCCAGCCCTTCATGAGGCCGTAGTTCATGGAGGACCGGGCGAAGTCGATGATCGACTCGTCGAGGTTATACATCCCCATCACGACGCCAGAGCCGGGGGCGTTGAACACTTCACGCTCAATCACCTCGCCGTCGTCGCCCACGAATTTCAGCGTGAGCTTGCCCTTGCCGGGGAAGCGGAAATCGGTCGCGCGATACTGGTCGCCAAAGGCGTGGCGGCCCACGACGATGGGCTGGGTCCAGCCGGGGACAAGGCGGGGAACGTTCTTGCAGATGATCGGTTCGCGGAAGATCACACCGCCAAGGATGTTGCGGATGGTCCCGTTGGGGGATTTCCACATCTGCTTGAGCCCGAACTCCTCCACCCGCTGTTCATCGGGGGTGATGGTGGCGCATTTCACGCCGACGCCGTGTTTTTGGATCGCGTGAGCCGCGTCGATGGTGATCTGGTCATTGGTGCGGTCGCGCTCTTCGATCCCCAGATCGTAATAGTGCAGATCGACATCCAGATAGGGCAGGATCAGCTTTTTCTTGATGAAGTCCCAGATGATCCGGGTCATCTCGTCGCCGTCGAGTTCGACGACGGGGTTTGCCACCTTGATCTTGGTCATGCCCTTGGCCCTTTCGGAAAATGGATTCGGCTGCGGCGGTGCATAGAGCAAAACGCGGGCTTTGGGAAGATTTGTATGCAACGGCATACCGAAATGTCGCGGGCCGGAAGCGAGGGTTGACGGAACTCTCCCTGCGGTTGATCGTTCAGGAGAGGGTGTTGAAGGGTTGGTAATGAAGCATATTGCGATTTTTTGTGATGGGACCTGGAACCATCTGGACGCGGCAGAGCCCACGAATGTCGCGATCCTGTCGAAGAACGTGCCGCCCGTGACAACGGACGGGGTGGTGCAGCGGGCGATCTATTTGCCGGGGGTCGGGACGCGGCGGGAAAAGGCCGGGATCATCGAGACGGCAGTGGATCGGGTGACGGGGGGTGCCTTCGGCTGGGGTCTGAACGCGCGGCTGGAGGCGGCCTATCGCGAGGTGGCGGAAGAGTATCGGCCGGGGGATCGGCTGTTTCTGTTCGGCTTTTCGCGCGGGGCCTATATGGCGCGGTCGCTGGCGGGGCTGTTGCGGACCTGCGGGTTGCCTGTGGAGGCGACGAAGGGCCGGATCGGCGAGGCGATGGAGCGCTATCGCCGCCGTGCGCCAGGATCGCACCCGGATGCGCCTGATCCTTTGCGATTTCGCGCCGCCTATTCGCCGATGCTGGCCACCAGCGAGACGGACCGAATGGTCCGGCCCGGCCCGGTGGCGATGCTGGCGGTGGATTATCTGGGGGTGTGGGACACGGTGGGGGCGCTGGGTGTGCCGGACCAGTTCGCGGGCTTGGCGGGATTTTTCAACGGGAAATACAAATTCCACGACTTGCGGCTGTCGAGCATGGTGAAAGCGGCGCGTCATGCCGTGGCGATTGACGAGCGGCGCAAGACCTTTCCCCCGACGCTATGGGAGAACCTGACCGATCTGAATGCGGGCGAGGGGGAGCGGCCCTATCGGCAGGAATGGTTTCCGGGCACGCATGGCGGCGTGGGCGGCGGCGGGCCGATCCGGGGCCTGTCGAATGCGGCGCTGTTGTGGATCGTGGAGGGGGCCGAGGCGGCGGGGATGCAGGTTTCGCCTGCAATGAAGGCAGCGGCTCAGGCGGGGGTGCAGATCGATGCGCCTTTGGACAATCACCCGCCGTCACACAGCCCGGTGGCGCGGATGCTGTCGCGGAATGCGGCGGATCGGGCACCGCCGCCCTCGCTGAGCGCTATTTCTGATCTGGCGCGTGAAAGGTGGCGGTTGCACGGCTATCGCCCTGTGCCGCTGCGCCCCTTTGGGCCACGCTTGGACCCTGCTGTGATGCCGGAGGAGTGGGGTTAGGCGAAAAAGGGGGCGACCTTGGCGCGGACCCAATCCCAAAGGGCAGGGGCACCGCGCGCGACTTTGGACCCGACGCGGGTATCGAGCTGATCCAGCGTCACGTTATAGGTGATCCATGTCCCACCGCCCGATTGCAGATTGGCCATGACGGGCTGCACGCGGTCGAGGCTTTTGGCGAAACGGGCATCGGGTGTTTCGGCGGCCTCGAATTCATCCCAGAGGGCGCGGAACCGGGTGGCGAGGTCGGGCGGCAGCAGGCCGAAGATGCGGTCGGCGGCGCGCTGTTCGGCCTCTTGCGTCTCGGTCGAGGCATGGGCTTTGCCATTGGCGGAATGAATGGGGACATCGCCCACGTCAATTTCCACAAGGTCGTGGAGCAGGAGCATCTGGATGACGCGGGTGATATCGACCCCCGGTTCGGCCTGATCGGCGAGGGTCAGGGCATAGAGCGCAAGGTGCCAGCTGTGTTCGCCGGAATTTTCGCGGCGTGAGCCATCGCAAAGCGTGGTGGCGCGGAGGACGGACTTCAGGCGGTCCGCCTCGTTCAGAAAGGCGAATTGCGCGGCGAGGCGGTCGTCGGGCGTCATCAATGGCCGCTATCGGCCCCGCGTGGGGCGGCGGGCGCGGCGGTGCCAGACCGTTTGGCGGCCAGCGAGCGGGCAAGGAAATCGCGCCCGCGCTTTTCGGCCAGCCGAACGCGGACAGCGGTCATGAAGGCCTCTTGCGTGGTGGGCGACAATTCACCCAGCACCTTGGACATCTTTTCGTAAAACCGATCATCACCAAGTTCACCCTGCGCCTCAAGGACATCCTTGGCGAGCGCATCGGCAAGTTCCTCGATCACGCGCATCAGCGAGAGCCTTCGGTCAGGCGGCGGCGGACATATTCGCTGACCGTGTCGATCATCGGTTTCATATGCGCCTCTTCATCCTTGAAGAAGTGATCCGCGCCTTCGATTTCCTTGTGGGTGATCGTGATGCCCTTTTGTTCGTGCAATTTGTTCACCAATTGCTTGGTGTCCTTGGGCGGGGCGACACGGTCGGCAGAGCCGTTGATGATCAGGCCCGAGGAGGGGCAGGGGGCGAGGAAGGAGAAGTCGTAAAGGTTCGCGGGTGGCGCGACCGAGATGAAGCCTGTGATTTCCGGGCGGCGCATCAGAAGCTGCATCCCGATCCATGCACCGAAGGAAAAGCCCGCGACCCAGCAATGTTTCGCGTTCTGGTTCATCGATTGCAGGTAATCCAGCGCCGAGGCCGCATCGGAAAGTTCGCCGATGCCTTGGTCATATTCGCCCTGGCTGCGGCCCACGCCCCGGAAGTTGAAGCGCAGGACCGTGAAGCCCAGATTGTAGAAGGCGTAATGCAGGTTATAGACGACCTTGTTGTTCATCGTGCCGCCATATTGCGGATGCGGATGCAGCACGATGGCTATGGGCGCGTCACGGTCTTTCTGGGGATGGTAACGGCCTTCGAGACGGCCTTCGGGGCCTGCGAAAATCACTTCGGGCATGCGTGTCGCGCCTGTCTTTCCTTGAGCGATTGTTGACGGCTTCGCTCGGACAATTTAGAACCATTCCAAAGCGCGGCCCTCAGGGCGCGGTTCGGGGTCGGTCTGGAGGTAATGGGCCGAAAACCCCGCGTCAATGTTTTTGGAGGGGTGTCGCCATGAAACTCTCGACCAAGGGGCGTTATGCGATGGTGGCGCTGGCCGATTTGGCGCTGGCGAAAGGCGATGATCTGGTGTCGCTGGCCGAGGTGGCGAAGCGGCAGGATATCAGCTTGCCCTATCTGGAGCAGTTGTTTGTCAAGCTGCGCCGCGCAGGGCTTGTGGAGGCGGTGCGGGGACCGGGGGGCGGCTATCGGCTTGCGCGCAGCCCCGATGCGATCCGCGTGTCGGATGTTCTGGAGGCGGTGGAAGAGACGGTCGATGCGCTGCATACGGGGGCGGGCGTGTCCGGCGGGCTGTCGGGGACCAAGGCGCAGAGCCTGACCAATCGGCTGTGGGAGGGGTTGAGCGCGCATGTCTATGTGTTTTTGCACCAAACCCGGCTTTCGGATGTGATCCGCAACCAGATGACGCCTTGCCCCGCGGTGCCTGCGCTGTTCCGGGTGGTGGATGAAGATGCGTGACCAGTCCTGTGGCGTTCCGCCGGGGCGGTCGTCGGAATTAAGTATTTGGGCCAAGGTGAACCATGGGGTCTAGGGTCTATCTGGACTGGAACGCGACGGCGCCTTTGCGGGGCGAGGCGCGGGCGGCCATGATTGCCGCGATGGATGTGGTGGGGAACCCGTCATCGGTGCATGCCGAAGGGCGCGCGGCGCGGGCGCTGGTGGAGCGCGCACGGGCGCAGGTGGCGGCGGCGGTTGGCTGCAAGCCAGCGGAAGTGGTGTTCACCTCTGGGGCAACAGAAGCGGCGGCGGTGCTGGGCCGGTTGCCGGTGGCGCGGGTGGAGGTTGACCCTACGGCGCATGATTGCCTTTGGTCGCAGCGGCGCGATGGGGAGGGCAGCCGGGCCATAGGCTGGGGTTATGCCAATAATGAGACAGGGGTGATTGCCGAGCCGTCTGCGCGCGAGGATGGCGCGCCCCTGATGCTGGATATCGTGCAGGCGGTGGGGAAGGTGCCGTTTTCCTTTGCCTGGAGCGGGGCGGAGATGGCGGTGGTGTCGGCCCATAAGTTCGGCGGGCCAAAGGGGATTGGCGCGTTGATCTTGCGGGATGGGGTGGAGGTGACCCCCGCGCTGACCGGGGGCGGGCAAGAGATGGGGCGGCGGGCCGGGACCGAGAATATCATCGGCATCGCCGGTATGGGCGCGGCGGCCGAGGCGGCGGCGCGCGATCTGGCCGATGGGGTCTGGGACGAGGTGGCCGAACTTAGAAATATTCTAGAAAGCGCATTGTCCTCGGTGGCAAACAATACTATTTCCGTCGGGAATGATATGCCTCGGCTGCCCAACACGCTGTGCCTGATCGCGCCCGGCTGGAAGGGCGAGACGCAGGTGATGGCGATGGACCTTGCCGGTTACGCCATTTCGGCGGGATCGGCCTGTTCGTCGGGCAAGGTGCGGCCAAGCCGCGTGTTGCTGGCGATGGGCCATGACGAGGCGCAGGCGGCACAGGCGATCCGCGTATCGCTGGGGCCGGGTGTGACGAAAGAAGAGGTGCTGCGCTTTGCCGATGTTTGGTCGGCGCAGTATCGCAAGGCCCTGAGCCGGGCTGCATGACGTGGAAAGACCGGGGCGCTTGCCCCGCCGTGGAGATGGACCGATGACCGAAGCCGCACTGAAGGACGCAAGCATCCGCGATGGCGTCGATCGTGAGACGATCGAAACCGTGCAGGCCATGGCCGGGAAATACAAATACGGCTGGGAAACCGAGATCGAGACGGAATATGCGCCGAAAGGCCTGTCGGAGGATATCGTCCGGCTGATTTCCGAAAAGAACGGCGAACCCGAATGGATGCTGGACTGGCGTCTTGCGGCCTATCGGCGCTGGGTGAAGATGGAAGAGCCCCGCTGGGCGATGCTGAATTACCCGGAAATCGACTATCAGGACCAGTATTACTACGCCAAACCCAAGAGCATGGCCGTCAAGCCGAAGTCGCTGGATGAGGTGGACCCGAAGCTTTTGGCGACCTATGCCAAGCTGGGCATCCCTTTGAAGGAGCAGGCGCTGCTGGCAGGGGTCGAGGCACCCGAGGGCGAGCGGAAAGTCGCGGTGGATGCGGTGTTCGATTCCGTGTCCGTGGGCACCACTTTCAAGGCGGAACTGGCCAAGGCGGGCGTGATCTTTTGTTCGATCAGCGAGGCGGTGCGTGAGCATCCGGAGCTGGTGAAGAAATATCTGGGGTCGGTTGTGCCGCAATCGGACAATTTCTTTGCCACTTTGAACAGCGCCGTATTTTCGGACGGGTCCTTCGTCTATATCCCCGAAGGTGTGCGCTGCCCGATGGAGCTGAGCACCTATTTCCGCATCAATGCCGAGAATACGGGGCAGTTCGAGCGGACGCTGATCGTTGCCGAAAAAGGATCTTACGTCTCATATCTGGAGGGCTGCACCGCGCCGAAGCGGGACACCCACCAGCTGCATGCGGCGGTGGTTGAGATTGTCATCCTTGAGGATGCCGAGGTGAAATATTCGACCGTGCAGAACTGGTATCCCGGCGATGAGGAAGGCCGGGGTGGCATCTACAACTTTGTCACCAAGCGGGCCGATTGCCGGGGGGCACGGTCCAAGGTGATGTGGACCCAAGTTGAAACGGGGTCGGCGATCACATGGAAATACCCGTCCTGCATCCTGCGCGGCGATGACAGCCAAGGCGAGTTCTACTCCATCGCCATCGCCAACAATGCCCAGCAGGCGGATACCGGCACCAAGATGGTGCATCTGGGCAAGAACACGAAATCGCGGATCGTCTCCAAGGGGATTTCGGCGGGTCGGGCGCAGAATACCTATCGGGGGCTTGTCAGCATGCACCCGAAGGCCACGAATTCGCGCAACTATACGCAATGCGACAGCCTGCTGATCGGCGACAAATGCGGGGCGCATACGGTGCCTTACATTGAGGTGAAGAACAACTCGTCGCGCGTGGAGCATGAGGCGACCACGTCCAAGGTGGACGAAGACCAGCTGTTCTATTGCCGGTCGCGCGGGATGGATGAGGAAGAGGCGGTCGCGCTGGTGGTGAACGGCTTCTGCAAAGAGGTGCTTCAGGCACTGCCGATGGAGTTTGCGCTGGAAGCCCAGAGCCTTGTGGCGATCAGCCTTGAAGGGTCGGTGGGGTAGTCAAAAATCTTCGAAGATTTTTGTCGGGAGAGTGACGGATGATCGTGACGACCACGCCTTCGGTGGAAGGCTATCAGATCGCGGATTACCTTGGCATCGTGACGGGCGAGGCGATCATGGGGGCCAATATCGTGCGCGACCTGTTTGCCGGGATCACCGATATCATCGGGGGTCGGTCAGGTGCCTATGAGGCAAAGCTGGCCGATGCGCGCGAAACCGCGCTGCATGAGATGCAAGAGGCCGCGCGGGCCAAGGGGGCCAATGCGGTGGTCGGGGTCGATCTGGATTACGAAGTGATCGGCCAGATGCTGATGGTGTCGGCCAGCGGCACGGCTGTACGGTTGGGCTGACGGGCGGTTTGACGCAATGCTTGGGAATGCCATGATCTTTTCCAACTGCGGACAAGGTTCGCGGGCAGGGTGCACGCCATGTGCAACCTATGCTGGTGAATTTCATGGCCCTCGACCAAATGCTGTCTTTCGATCCCAAAGCGGATTTCGCCAATCGCGTGGCGCGTATTCAGGCGGGCGGGTTGCATACCAACCGGACGCTGTTTGTGGGCAACGAAGAGGCGCTGGCCCTGCCGCCGGGCGCGTTTCGCAAGAAGCCGCGCAAATCGCGGTTTTTGCCGATGTTTTTGGCCTTGGTGACCTGCGGGGCGGGCGTCTTTGTCGTGACCATGGCGTCGGTCAATCTTTTCTGACGGGCCACGCGCCCGTTCATCAACACGGGCCGCTTGGGCGGCCAGACAACAACCGGGGGCGTCGCGCGGCGACGGCCCCCTTTGGCATTTAGAACGGGGCCTGCGATGCTTGAGATCAAGAACCTGCATGTGAAGCTTGAGGAAGAGGATAAGCAGATCCTCAAGGGCGTCGACCTGACGGTAAAGGCCGGCGAGGTGCATGCCATCATGGGGCCGAACGGATCGGGCAAGTCGACCCTGTCCTATGTGCTGGCAGGCCGCGAAGGCTATGAGGTGACCGAAGGCAGCGCCACGCTTGAGGGCGAGGAACTGCTGGAGATGGAACCCGAAGAGCGGGCGGCATCGGGGCTGTTCCTTGCCTTCCAATATCCGGTGGAAATTCCTGGCGTGGGCAACATGACCTTTCTGCGCACGGCAGTGAATGCGCAGCGAAAGGCGCGTGGCGAAGAGGAAATGAGCGCGGGCGATTTCCTGAAAGTCGTGCGCGAAAAGGCGAAGAAGTTGAAGATTGATGCCGAAATGCTGAAACGGCCCGTCAATGTGGGCTTTTCGGGCGGCGAAAAGAAGCGCAACGAAATTCTCCAGATGGCCATGCTGGAACCCAAGATGTGCATTCTGGACGAGACGGATTCCGGCCTTGACGTGGACGCGATGAAACTGGTCTCTGACGGGGTGAATGCCCTGCGCGACGAGGGGCGGGCGTTCTTGGTGATCACCCATTATCAGCGTCTGCTGGACCATATCAAACCCGATGTGGTGCACATCATGGCGGCTGGCCGGATCATCAAGACGGGCGGGCCGGAACTGGCGCTGGAGGTGGAGCATAACGGCTATGCCGACATTCTGGCGGAGGTGCAGTGATGGCGCTGCCGCAGGCAAAGCAGGACGCGCTTGCCGCGAGGATCGCGGGGCTGTCCTTTGCGCGCGACGGATGGCTTGGGGCTGCACGGGGCGAGGCTTTGGCGCGCCTGTCGGCGATGGGTCTGCCCGTTCGGCGGGATGAATATTGGCGCTATACAGACCCCAGCAGCCTGACAGCGGTGGAGGCCCCGGCGGCGAAGGTGTTCGATGCCAGCGATGAAAGCCCGATTTTCGGCGGGATCGACCGGGTAAAGATCGTCTTTCGTGATGGCGTCTTCGATGAAGCGGCGTCAGATGATCTGAAACTGGCCGGGGTAGAGATCGAGCGTCTTTCCCGCGCCGGGGGCGCCCATATCCATTGGGCGCGCGATGTCTATGGCGTTCTGGAGGCGCGGGGGCAGATGCCGGTGCAGCGGCCCTTAGCGGCGCTGAATTCCGCTTTTGCGACGGATGGGCTTCTGATCCGGGTCACCGGGCAGGCGGCAAGGCCGGTTTCTTTGATTTATGTCCATGAATCAGAGGTTTCGGATGCGATCCTGCATCATTGCGTGAAGGTGGAGTCCGGGGCCGAAATCACCATTCTGGAGAACGGCCCGGCAGCGGCGCGCTTTTCCAAGGTGATGGAGGTGGAGGTGGCCGATGGCGGCCGGTTCCACCATGTGCGCGCACAGGGGCGTGACCATGAACGCCGGGCGGTGACGCATATCTTTGCGCGGCTTGGGGCAGGGGCTGTGTTCAAATCCTTTACCCTGACGGCGAATGGCGTTCTGACCCGCAATGAGGCGGTGATCGAACTGGCAGGGGATGAGGCCGTGGCCCATGTCGCGGGCGCAGCCGTCGGCGATGGGGCCTTCCACCATGATGACACGGTCTTCGTGACCCATGCGGCGGAACGCTGCGAAAGCCGTCAGGTGTTCAAGAAGGTCTTGAAGAACGGCGCGGTGGGCGTGTTCCAAGGCAAGATCCTTGTGAAGCCCGGCGCGCAGAAGACGGATGGCTATCAGATTTCGCAATCGCTGCTTCTGGACGAGGACAGCCAGTTTCTGGCCAAGCCGGAACTGGAAATCTATGCCGATGACGTGAAATGCAGCCACGGGTCCACCAGCGGCGCCATTGACGAAACCGCGCTTTTCTATCTGCGGTCGCGTGGGGTGCCGGAACGGGTGGCCCAATCCCTGCTGGTGCTGGCCTTCCTTGCCGAGGCGATTGCCGAGATCGAGGATGAGGCGATTGCCGAGGATATCCGGTCGCGGCTGGAGGGGTGGCTGGCGCGCCACGAACACTAGGATGGCCATCACGCTGGATATCCTGCGGGGCTGGCGCGATCCGCGCGGGCTGATCCGGCAAAAGCTGGGGCAGGGGGTGCGCGAGGATCGCGCCCTGGCCGTGCTGATGGGGGCCTGCCTTCTGTTTTTTGTGGCGCAATGGCCGCGTCTGTCGCGCGAGGCCTTTTTGAACCCTGAAGTGCCGCTGGACGCGCGGATGGGGGGGGCGCTGATGGGCTGGGTCTTTATCGCGCCCCTGTTCATGTATGCGTTGGCGGCGCTGGCGCATCTGGTGGCGCGGGTCTTTGGGGGCAGGGGGACGTGGTACGGGGCGCGGCTGGCGCTGTTCTGGGCGCTGCTGGTGCTGTCGCCTCTGGCGCTGTTAAACGGGTTGGTCAGCGGTTTCATCGGGACGGGCCCGGCTGCGACGGTGGTGGGCCTTCTGGTTCTGGCGGGTTTCCTGTACCTGTGGGTCAGCATGACGATCGAGGCGGAAAAGGCATGACGCTGAACTTTGCAGACCTGTCGGCGCTGGTCCGGCTGACGCTGACGCAACCACGCGCGGCGGCGCAGGCGGTGATGCGGCTGCCCCTGCCGATGTCGGGGCGATGGTCGGCGTTGCTGTTGATGGCGACGCTGTCGGCGCTGCTGATGCAGGTGCTGGGCGCGATGCTGCCGCCCAGCGTCGGGCCGGATGGCGAGGCGCTGCGCCCGGTGGGACCGCTGGTCTGGGCCGGGATGGTGACCGTAGGGATGATGATCACGGCGGGGCTTGCGCATTCCGTGGGCCGCTGGCGGGGCGGGAAGGGCGAATTTGCCGATGCGCTGATCCTTGTCGCGTGGTTGCAGTTCCTGCAACTGCTGCTGGTGGTGGTGCAGATCCTTTTGATGCTGGTGGTGCCGCCCTTGGCCCCGGTGGTGGAAATCGGCGGGGTGCTGCTGTTCCTGTGGCTCTTGGTCAATTTCGTGGCCGAGATGCATGGGTTCAAATCGCTTGGCCTTGTTTTTCTGGGCGTGATCCTGACCTTCGTCGGCGCGGTCTTCGCGCTGAGCATTCTGATGATGGCGCTGGGGGTAGGGCTGTGACCTATGACGTTCAAGCCGTGCGCGCGGAATTCCCGATCCTGTCACGGCAGGTGAATGGCAAGCCGCTGGTCTATCTGGACAATGGTGCCAGCGCGCAGAAACCACGCGCGGTGATCGATGCGGTGACGCAGGCCTATGCGATGGAATATGCCAATGTTCACAGAGGCTTGCACTATCTTTCAAATCTTGCCACGGAAAAGTATGAGGCGGTTCGTGGCATCGTCGGACGGTTCCTGAACGCCGATCCGGAGGAGATCGTTTTCAATTCCGGCACGACAGAAGGGATCAACCTTGTCTCTTACGCCTGGGCCGCGCCGCGGTTGCAGGCAGGGGATGAGATCGTTCTGTCGATCATGGAGCATCACGCCAATATCGTGCCATGGCATTTCCTGCGCGAACGGCAGGGGGTGGTGCTGAAATGGGTGGAATGCGACGCCAAGGGCGATCTTGACCCGCAGGCGGTGATCGATGCGATCGGGCCGCGCACGAAACTGGTGGCGGTGACGCATATGTCCAACGTGCTGGGCACGGTGGTGGATGTGGCGGCGATCTGTAGGGCTGCGCGCGAAAAGGGTGTGCCGGTGCTGGTGGATGGAAGCCAAGCCGCGGTGCATATGCCGGTGGACGTGCGGGCCATCGGTTGCGATTTCTATGCGATCACGGGCCATAAGCTTTATGGTCCAAGCGGTTCCGGCGCGATCTTCATCCGCCGCGAGCGGATGGAGGAGATGCGGCCCTTCCTTGGCGGCGGCGACATGATCCGCGAGGTATCGCGTGATGCGGTGACCTATAATGACCCACCGATGAAGTTTGAGGCGGGCACGCCGTCCATCGTGGCGCAGATCGGTCTGGGCGTGGCGCTGGAATTCATGATGGGTCTGGGGATGGAGAATATCGCCGCCCATGAACGCAGCCTTCGCGACTATGCGCACGCGCGGCTTGCGGGGATCAACTGGCTGAATGTGCAGGGAAATTCCGACACGAAGGGTGCGATCTTTTCCTTCACCATGGCCGGGGCGGCGCATGCGCATGACATTTCGACCATCCTCGACAAGCGGGGGGTGGCGGTGCGGGCGGGCACGCATTGTGCCATGCCGTTGATGGACCATATGGGCGTGGGCGCGACGTGCCGCGCGTCCTTTGGCCTTTACAACACGGTCGAGGAAGTTGATGCGCTGGTTTCGGCGCTGGAGCTTGCGAACGAGTTGTTCAACGGCTGATCGGCGCGGGATAGCGGTTGCAAGTGCCGCGCGCTTTCGGTAAGGCAAGGCCAAGCGCGCACCCGTAGCTCAGCTGGATAGAGTGCTGCCCTCCGAAGGCAGAGGTCACAGGTTCGAATCCTGTCGGGTGCGCCAGTTTCCTTAGATCATTGCGGTGTAGGGGCCTTTGTCGTCGGTCTGTTTGGCAATCTCCAATTATCCTATAATCAATATTATGTCATATACGACATGTGGCGGTATCGCGCTGGCATCATACGATGGCTTGCGATAGAAGGCCCGCATCGCCCTTTTGGCATCGGAGGCTGGCCCATGGAATTCTCGCGCGCGATCAAGATTGCCCCATCCATCCTATCGGCGGATTTCGCGAATTTCGGGGCCGAGTGCCGCGCCATCGAAGATCAAGGCGCGGACTGGGTGCATGTGGATGTGATGGATGGTCATTTTGTGCCGAACCTGACCTTTGGGCCTGCCATGTGCGCGGCGATCCGCCCGCATATCCGGGGTGTGATGGATGTGCATCTGATGATTGCGCCGGTGGACCCCTATATCGAGGCCTATGCGCAGGCCGGTGCAGATGTCATCACCGCGCATCTGGAGGCCGGGCCGCACATTCACCGGACCCTGCAAGCCATTCGAAACACAGGGAAAAAGGCGGGTCTTGCACTGAACCCCGGAACTGGGATCGATGCAGTGGCGCATCTTCTCGACATGGTCGATCTGATCTGCGTGATGACGGTCAATCCGGGTTTCGGAGGGCAGAAATTCATTCATTCCCAAGTGGATAAGGTGCGTTCCTTGCGTGCCGTGATTGGCGACCGGCCCATCCATATTGAGATTGATGGCGGCGTGACCGTGGAAACCGCGCCTTTGGTTGCGGCGGCAGGTGCGGATGTGCTGGTTGCGGGGTCGGCGGTTTTCAAGGGCGGATCGGTGGCAGATCCGGCGCCTTATGGTGCGAATATCAGGGCCATCCGGGCGGCGGCGGAGGCTGCCGTCTAGGATCGACGGTATCGACCATCCTACACGATGGCGCGTTCGGCGAAGGGGCGGCCCTCGATCATCCGGGTGACGGAAAGGTCTGACAGATCAAGGCTTTGCCAGCCTCCCGTCAGGATATGCTCGGCCACCCCCCTGCCCGCCGCAGGCGCTTGTTGAAGGCCATGGCCGGAAAACCCGTTGATCAAATAGAGGTTCGGCAGATCGGGATGCGGGCCAAGGACGGCGTTCTGGTCCAACGCATTATATTCGTAATGCCCGGTCCAGTGGCGGATGACCTTTACCGCGTCGAAGCCCGGCGCGCGGTGCCAGAGGGCGGGCCAGATCACCTCTTCCCACAGATGCAGATCGGGGTCGAAATCCTGCGGATCGCAGGGGCCGTCCGTTGCTGGAACGGTGGCGGTGATCCATTGCCGATGCTCGGGCCGGATCCAGTAATCGCGATCGATCATCAATGGCGCATCGGGGTGGCGGGCGTTGGGGGCGTCGATCACAAAGACCGTGCGCTTGCGGGGTTCAATGGCGATGTCGAGGCCTGCCATGCGCATCACCTGCGCGGCAGCCGGGCCTGCGGCATTCACTGCGGCGGCGCAGGTGACATGCACCCCCTGCCCCAGCGTGACCCCCGTCACCCGGCCTGCGGTGGTGGTGATCCCCGTGACGTCATCCGTCAGGAAGCGCGCGCCTTGGGCGCGGGCGGCGGCGCGGAAGCCGTTCAAAAGACCCATATTGTCGAAGAACCCTTCGTCCCGCGGGCCGAAACTGGCCCCTGCAAGGTCTTCGGTATTGAGCCAGGGAAAGCGCGCAGCGGTTTGGTCGGGCGTCCAGATCTGGGTGGCCGCGCCATGGTCGCGCTGCATCGCGGCAACCTCTGTCAGCGTGGCGAGGCCTTCGGGTGTAGAGGCGAGGAAGAGATAGCCGTTTTCCCGCAGGCCTAGATCGGGGATGCCCACGTCATGGCCGAGATGGGCCTGAAACGCCTTCACAAAAGCGATGCCAAAGCGCGAGATTTCCACATTCACCGGATTGGTGAATTGTTGCCGGATTCCGGCGGCTGCCAAGGCGGTCGAGGCGCGGGCGAAGGTCGGGTCGCGTTCCACGACGACCACCGACAAGCCCGGTTGCATTCGGGTCAGCCAGAAGGCCACGGATGCCCCCATGACGCCCCCGCCGATGATGACGACATCCGCCTGCATGTGCTTCCTCCGACTCGGCACCACAGGTTTTGACAGCGGCGCGCCTGCGTGGTTAGACAGGAACGGGGACAAGAACAACCCGCGCCTGATCGAAGCCTTGGCGCGGTGAGGGGATGAGAAGGTGAGCGAGGTACTTCCGCTTTTGGCGCGGATTGCCGAGGCCACGTCCGTGGGACCGGCGTGGCAAGCCGCGACGGGCTATTTCGCCCGGCTCGGCTTTGGCAGGGTCAATTATGGCTATACGCGCTTTCTAACCGATAAGACGATCGGCCATCCGGAGGATGTGGTGTTTCTGACCACGGCAGACCCGGAATATGCACGGCGGTATTTTGCGGGCGGGCTTTATGCGCGGACACCTGCTTTTCGCTGGGCGCAGGAGAATACGGGGGCCTGCACCTGGACCTGGGTGGGCGAAGCGATGGCGCGGGGTGAATTGTCCCAAGACGAGGTTGCAGCGGTGAAGCAAAACCTTGCCATGGGCATCCGCGCCGGAATCACGGTGAGCTTTCCCGAAACCTCGACCCGGGCCAAAGGGGCGCTGGGGATGATCGCGGATGAGGGGCTGGATCATGCCGCGGTCGAAGCGATCTGGTCAGAGCGGCGGGAAGAGATCCTTGCCGTGGCGAATATGATGCATCTCAAGATCGTCAACCTGCCCGGCGCGAACCGTCGGCGCCCGCTGACGCAGCGCCAGCGTGAGGCGCTGGAATGGGTGGCTGATGGCAAGACGACGCAGGATGTGGCGGTCTTGATGGGGGTTTCGCCCGCTATGGTGGAAAAGCATCTTCGGCTGGCCCGGCAGGCGCTGGATGTGGAAACGACGGCGCAGGCTGTGGCCAAAGCTGCGCTCTTGAACATGGTTTTCCAGAAGGACGGGAAATCACGCAGCCTGCCCCCGGCCACAGCGGCGAGGTAGGGATTCCCTGACTGTTCTGACGCCGCGCAGGATGGTCATATGACGCTACGCCCCTATACCAATGGCCTAGGCCGGGTGGGGCGGCCTGTCGGATGAACGGAACGATTTGACCGCATCCGGTTGGCGATTGCCCCTATCTCGCCCCAGAGAGAAGGGTGTTTGTCCGGAGGGGCGGAAATTTCCCGCCGCCCTGATGGTGATGGTTGGCGTGTCTGTTGCTTGATCCCCATGGCCAGACGCGCGGTGATACGGTGCAGCTGCAAGGCTGCACCGTTTTTCTTTGGGCAGCCCGAAGTTATGGCAAAGGAAAAGGCCCGCCTCATTTCTGAGGCGGGCCTTTCTTTGACCGAAGGCGGAAAGATCAGCCCTGAAGCGCCTTGGCGACTTCGGCGGCGAAATCCTCTTTCTCTTTTTCGATGCCTTCACCGACGGCCATGCGGACGAAGGAGACAACCTCTACCCCGGCCTCTTTCGCGGCTTGGGCGACGGTCACATCGGGATTGATGACGAACTTCTGGTTCAGAAGGGTCGATTCTTCGAAGAACTTCTTCATCCGGCCCGGGATGATGTTGTTCTGGATCACGGCTTCGGGCTTCGGCTTGGCCGAGGCGGCGTTTTCTTCCATCGCCTTGGCAGTCTGCACGGCCAGTTCGCGGGCTACGACTTCGGCATCCATATCCGCCTCAGAGAGCGACATGGGCGAGGTGGCGGCGATATGCATCGCGATCTGCTTGCCAATGCCGTTATCGGCGCCTTTCAGCGCGACCAGCACGCCGATCCGACCAAGGCCATCGGCGGCGGCGGTGTGGATATAGGCGGCAACGCTGTCGCCTTCCACGGCGGCCATGCGGCGCAGGGTCATGTTTTCGCCGATGGTGGCGATGGCATCGGTGAGCGAGGCTTCGACCGACTTGCCGTTCAGGTTGGCCGCCTTGAGCGCGTCAAGATCAGCCGCGCCAAGGGCGGCGGTGGTGATGCCACGGACGAGGTTCTGGAAATCGGCGTTCTTGCCGACAAAGTCGGTTTCCGAGTTCACTTCAACCGCGACGCCCTTGCCGCCCGAGACGGTGACGCCAACAAGACCTTCGGCGGCGACGCGGTCGGCCTTTTTGGCGGCTTTGGCAAGGCCCTTGGTGCGCAGCCAGTCAACCGCGGCTTCCATGTCGCCATTGGTTTCGGTCAACGCCTTCTTGGCATCCATCATACCTGCGCCGGTCGAATCGCGCAGTTCCTTCACCATGCTTGCGGTGATCGTCATGTCAGACTCCTGAAAATCGAGAGTGACCCGGGAAGTATCCCCCCCGGGTAAATGCGGCGTGACAGAGGATCAGGCCTCGGCGATCGCCTCTTCCTCGGGCGCGGTTTCCAGCGCACCAAGGTCGATGCCAGCAGCGCCGAGCTGCGCCGACATGCCATCAAGCGCCGCGCGAGCGACGAGGTCGCAGTACAGCGCGATGGCGCGGGCCGCGTCGTCGTTGCCGGGGATCACGTAATCCACGCCTTTGGGCGAGCAGTTGGTGTCAACCACGGCCACGACCGGGATGCCAAGCTTTTGCGCCTCGAGGATGGCGAGGTCTTCTTTACCCACGTCGATGATGAAGATCAGGTCCGGGGTGCCGCCCATTTCACGGATACCGCCCAAGGAGGCCTGCAGCTTGGACTGCTCACGCTCCATGTTCAGACGTTCTTTCTTGGTCAGGCCTTCGGCGCCATTGGCCATCAGCTCATCGATCTGCTTCAGGCGCTGGATCGACTGGGAGACGGTCTTCCAGTTGGTCAGCGTGCCGCCCAGCCAGCGGTGGTTCATGTAGAACTGGGCGCATTTTTCGGCGGCTTCGGCGATCGGCTTCTGGGCCTGACGCTTGGTGCCGACAAAGAGGATGCGGCCGTTCTTGGCGACGGTGTCGCGCACGACCTTCAGCGCCTGTTCCAGCATGGGAACGGTCTGGGTCAGGTCGATGATGTGGATGCCATTGCGATCCCCATAGATGTATTCGCCCATCTTGGGGTTCCAGCGCGCGGTCTGGTGGCCGTAGTGAACGCCAGCTTCAAGCAGCTGACGCATGGAGAACTCGGGAAGAGCCATGTCCTATTCCTTTCCGGTTTAGCCCTTGGCATCGCTGTCTTACCCCTTGTGGGGCAACCGGCGGACAGGACGGGATTTCTCCCCGCCAAGCCCAAGCGAAGCCTGTGAAGTGCGCGTGCCTTTAGGGGGTTTTGGCGGGGGATGCAAGCGCCCTTGGCAAATATGCGGGTTCTGGGTGGTTCTGTGCCAAGAAACTGGGGAGATTTTGGTGGGGCCTGGCGGGATGGGGTGGGTTGAAAGCCCCTGCCCTTCGCCTCTAGATGGTGGCATGAGCGCGCGCCCTGACATCCTTTGCATAGGCTCGGTCCTTTGGGACATCATTGGCCGTTCGGCCATCGTCATGCGGCAGGGGTCAGACGTGCCGGGGCGGATCACGCGGTTGCCGGGGGGCGTGGCGATGAACATCGCCATGACGCTGGCGCGGCTGGGCCTGCGGCCTGCGGTGCTGACGGCGATTGGTCGGGATGCGGCAGGGGATGAACTGGTCGCCGCTTGCGGGCGACTGGGGGTGGAGACAGGTTTTGCCTATCGGTCGGACGACCTGCCCACGGATCAATATATGGCTGTCGAAGGGGCGAATGGGTTGATCGCCGCGATTGCGGATGCCCATTCGCTTGAGGCGGCGGGAGACAAGATCCTGCGGCCCTTGGCGGATGGAAGCCTTGGGTCCGAAGGGGCGCCTTGGGCCGGGATGATCGCGCTGGACGGAAACCTGACGGTGCATCTTCTGGCCGAGATCGCGGCATCGCCCCTGTTTGCGGCGGCCGATCTGCGGGTGGCGCCTGCCAGCCCCGGCAAGGCGGAACGTCTTATCCCGCTAATGTCCCACGGGCGGGCGGTGCTCTATGTCAATCTGGAAGAGGCGCGGTTGATCGGGCATGAGGCCTATGACAGCGCGGGGGCGGCGGCGGAAGGGCTTTTGGCGCGTGGGGCGGCGCGGGTTCTGGTCACCGATGGCGGGCGGGCCTGTGCGGAAGGGACGCAAGGCGTGGGTGTCATCGTCGATCACCCACCGCAGGTGATGGTGACGCGGGTCACCGGCGCGGGCGATACTTTCATGGCGGCGCATATCGTTTCCGAACGGCGGGGCGCGGATCGGTCGGCGGCTTTGGCCGCCGCAATCCGCGCGGCCGCCATCTATGTGAGTGGGGAGGCCCCGGCATGAGCCGGTTCTCGCGGATGACATGGCTGAACCCGCCCCCAGAGGCGATGGAGGTCCCCGGCGGTATCGAAGTTGTCACGGGTGAGAAGACGGATTTCTGGCGCGAAACATTTTACGGCTTCATCCGCCATAACGGGCATTTCCTGTGGGAATCGGTGCAAGGCGATTTCACGGCGGAAGTGACCATCGCGGGCAAATACCGCGCGCTTTATGATCAGGCGGGGCTGATGATGCTTTTGTCGGATCAGCATTGGATCAAATGCGGGGTGGAGGTGAATGACGGCCAGCCCGTCTTTTCCACCGTGATCACCAATCTGCGGTCCGATTGGGCGACGATGCCCCTGCCCTTTGATCCGGCCTCTGTCCGCCTGCGCCTCAGCCGTCATGGTGATGCGGTGCGGGTGGATGTGGCGCGGCCTGAGGGCGGCTGGTTCCTTGCCCGATTGGGTTATATGCCCGCGGGTCTGCCCGCCAAGGTGGGGATCATGGCCTGTTCGCCGGAACGCGCGCGGTTCCGCGTGATGTTCCGCGATTATCGCTGCGGCCCCCCGATTGCGCGCGATCTGCATAACGGAGAATGACATGGATGCCCTGACCTTGGCGCCCGATGTGGCGCGGGCCTTGCGGGATGGTGCGCCGGTGGTGGCGCTCGAATCGACCATCATCACCCATGGGATGCCGTGGCCCGAAAATCTTGAAACCGCGCAGCGGGTGGAGGCAGAGGTGCGCGCCCATGGCGCGGTGCCTGCCACGATGGCTGTGATGGGTGGACGCATTCACATCGGGTTGACGGAGGCCGAGCTTCAGGCCTTGGCGCAGGCGCAGGGGGTGGCAAAGCTGTCCCGCGCGGACCTTGCCGCCTGTTTGGCCACAGGCGGCACGGGGGCGACCACAGTGGCCGCCACCATGATCTGCGCGCGGCTGGCGGGGATTTCGGTCTTTGCCACGGGGGGCATTGGCGGCGTGCATCGCGGGGCGGAAACGAGTTTTGACATTTCCGCCGACCTGCCGGAATTGGCTCAGACAGCCGTCACGGTTGTGGCGGCGGGGGCGAAGGCCATTCTCGATCTACCCAAGACGCTGGAATGGCTGGAAACGGCAGGCGTGCCGGTGATCGCCTTCGGGCAAGATGCCTTTCCCGCCTTCTGGTCGCGCGACAGCGGGTTGAAAGCGCCACTCCGGATGGACCGGGCCGAAGACATCGCGGCGGCGGCGCGGATGCGCGCGGCGCTGGGTGTGCCGGGCGGGCAACTCGTGGCCAATCCGATCCCGGTTGAGGCAGAGATCGCGCGGGCCGAAATCATGCCGGTGGTGGAGCAAGCCCTGTCCGAAGCGGCGGCGCGGGGCATCGCGGCAAAGGCCGTGACGCCTTTCCTTTTGCAACGCATCTTTGAATTGACCGAGGGGCGGTCGCTTGATGCCAATATCGCCCTTGTTCTGAACAATGCCCGTCTTGGGGCCGCGATTGCCGGGGCCTTAGCGCGCGGGGTGTGAAGGTTCCGGTTGTGCGAGCGCCCAGCTCTTCCTAGATTGTCGGGAACAAGGGAACCGGGGCAAAAATGAGCGAAACACAACCGCCGCGGCGCAGCCTGCTTGGCGCGCTGAGGGCGAGCTTTCTGACAGGATTGGTCGTCGTTCTGCCCACGGGGTTGACCCTTTGGCTGATCTGGTCAGTGGTGGGTTGGCTGGATGGCTGGATCCTCCCGCTGATCCCGTCGGCCTATCAGCCCGAGGCGCTGGTGCATCGGGTCTTTGGGCCGGATGTCACCTTTCCCCTGCGCGGTGTGGGGGTTGCGGTCTTCCTCGTCTTTACCGTGCTGATCGGCTGGATGGCGCGTGGCTTTCTGGGCCGGACGCTGATGGGTCAGGCGGAACTGCTGGTCGACCGCGTTCCAGTGGTGCGTTCGGTCTATGGCGGGTTGAAGCAGATCACCGAAACGGTCTTTGCCCAGAAGGAAAAGACCTTTGACCGGACCTGTCTGGTGGAATTCCCCCGCCCCGGTGTCTGGGCGGTGGGGCTTGTCGCCTCTTCGCCAAAGGGCGAGATTGCGGCCAAACTGCCCGGCGACATGATCGCCGTTTTCGTCGCGCTGACCCCGCTGACATCCGGCGTGCTGATCTATGTCCCGCGTGAGACGGTGATCTTCCTTGATATGAAACCGGATGAGGCGGCGAAACTGGTCGTGTCGGGTGGCTTGGTCTATCCGGCGGTGAAAGAGCCGCTGATTTCCAAATAACTCAGCCGAGCAGCCGGTTCAGATCAAGGCTGGCGCGTTCGCCCAGATCGGCGCGGTGGGTGGCAAGGAAGGTCTCTGCCGCCTTGCGTCCGGCCTGATGCAGCCGCATGACAAGGCCCGGATCGGGGGAAAGCTTTGTCCCGGCGGAAAGCTCGGTCATCAGCCCGTCATCTGCGATCAGGTGTAAAAGCACGTCCTTCATCTGCCCGCGTTCCATTCGGCCTTCGGCGATCAGGCGTTTGACGAATTTGATGGCGCGCAACTCGCCCAGAAGGGCGGCATGAAAGCTGATTTCGTTGATGCGGTTCTGAATATCCAGCGGCGACATCGGCACGGCATCCCGCAGCCATGGGTTGATCGAGACGATGACGATATCATCGGGCAGATCGGGGGCATAAAGCGGGAAAAGGGCGGGATTGCCGGAATAGCCGCCATCCCAATAGGCGTCGCCCTCAATGGTGACGGCCTGAAAGACGGTGGGCAAACAAGCCGAAGCCAAAAGCGCATCCGGCGTCAGGTCATCCCCTTCGAAGATGCGGATGCGCCCCGTGCGGACATTGGTTGCGCCGACATAGAGGCGCGGGCCTTCGCCATGGCAGACTTGGCTGAAATCCAGCCGCCGCACCACGGGTTCCAGCGGGTTTTCCCAGAACGGACCCCAGCCGTAGGGGGACCAAAGCTGGGCAGCAAGCCCTTGGGGTGACACGGGAAAGGCAGCCTCGACCACGTCGGTCCAGGCGCGCGAGGCGGTCCAAAGCGGCTGCATCCAGCGGATCATGCGGAAATCGCCCAGATTGGCGACCTGCATCCACAGCGCGGCAAGGCTGTCCTTCGCGCCCTGCCGCCCGCCCGCAATCATCCCGGCCTTGAGGGCCGCCGCATTCAGCGCCCCGGCCGAGGTGCCCGACAGGGCGGCGATGTCGAGCGTTTCATCCTCAAGCAGCCTGTCAAGGACGCCCCAGGTAAAGGCGCCATGCGCGCCGCCGCCTTGCAGGGCCAGGTTAAGGCGCGTCATGCCCATGGCCCTGGCGGACAAATTTCTTCGAAGCAATTAGTGAGAATCTTCGAAGATTTTGGGATCACAGCGCCGTCCACCCGCCATCCACGCTGATCGTGGTGCCCGTGACCTGATCGGCATGCGGAGAGCAGAGGTAGAGCACCGTCCCGCCGATCTGTTCGGTCGTTGCAAATTGGCGCGAGGGTTGGCGCAGAAGCATTACCTCGCGGATCACGGTATCGCGGTCCATGTTATGCACCTTCATCTGGTCGGGGATCTGCGCCTCGACCAAGGGGGTCAGGACATAGCCGGGGCAGATGGCATTGCAGGTGATCCCCTGCCCCGCTGTTTCCAGCGCGACCGTCTTGGACAGGCCCACGACCCCATGTTTGGCGGCGATATAGGCCGATTTGAAAGGGCTTGCCGTCAGACCATGGGCCGAGGCGATGTTGACAATGCGCCCCCAGCCCCGCGCCCGCATGCCCGGCAGGGCAACCGCCGTGGTGTGGAAGGCGGAAGACAGGTTGATGGCAAGAATCTGGTTCCACTTTTCAACCGGGAAATCCTCGACCGGGGCGACATGTTGGATCCCTGCATTGTTCACAAGGATATCGCAGCCCCCGGCGCTTTCGACCAAGGCGCGACAGTCTTCGGCCTTGGACATGTCGGCGGCGATGTAGCGCGCGGTCACGCCATGGTCTGCGGACAGTTGCGCGGCCAAAGCATGGTCCTCGGGGCGGTCGGTAAAGCTGTTGATGACGATATCCGCCCCGGCCTTGGCGAGTTCGACGGCCACGCCAAGCCCTATGCCGGAATTCGATCCGGTGATGATCGCGGTTTTGCCCTTCAGGTCCATTTTGGCCCCCCTTTGCTGCATCTGCGAAGGGTATGCCTGCTGCGGGGGCGAAATCCAGCCCTGATGCATCGGCATCGCGCGGGCGTGAAGCATAAAAAAACGCCGGCCAGAGGCCGGCGTTAAGTTATTGAGGCAGGTTTCATACAGGCAAGAAACCTATCGAGCAGTGACCCCTATATACGCGCCCTGTTGCCGGTATCCAAGCTAAAAGTTTGAAAAGGCAGGCAAGCGGGTCTAGGCTCCGGTCCAGAAAAAACGAACCGGCCGGGAGTGTCGAGGGAATGGGAACAGTGAATTTCAAAGGTCTTAAGGCGGTGCTGGCGGCGATGGCCGTAGTAGCGATTCCCCTTGGGGCGGGGGCGGATACCCATGGCATAGCTATGTATGGAAAGCCCGCTCTTCCCCCGGATTTTGTGTCCCTGCCCTATGCAAACCCGGATGCGCCCAAGGGCGGGCGGATCGTTTTCGGAGAAAGCGGGGGGTTTGACTCGCTCAACCCGTTCATCGTGAACGGCATCGCCCCGGCGGGGATCAGTGCGCATACGATCGAAACGCTGCTGGGCCGATCCTATGACGAACCCTTCACCCTTTACGGCCTATTGGCCGAATCGGTGGTGACGGATGACGCCCGGACGTTCGTCGAATTCACCCTGCGGCCCGAGGCGCGATTCTCGGACGGCAGCCCGGTCACGGTCGAGGATGTGATCTGGTCGTTCGAAACGCTGGGGACCAAGGGCCAGCCGCGCTATGCTGCCGCTTATGGCAAGGTGGCGACGGTTGAAAAGATCGGCGAGCGTGGCATCCGCTTTACCTTCAATACCGAGGATCGCGAATTGCCGCTGATCCTTGGGCTGCGGCCGATTCTGAAGAAAGCGCAATGGGAGGGGCGCGATTTCACCGTCTCATCTTTGGACCCCGTGATCGGATCGGGTCCTTACGTGGTCGCGGAATTCGAGGCCGGGCGCTACATCACCTATCGCAAGAACCCCGATTGGTGGGGGGCGGATCTGGCCTTTAACCGGGGCCAGCACAATCTGGACGAAATCCGCTATGACTATTTCGGCGATGCGGGCGTGGTTTTCGAGGCGTTCAAAGCGGGCGAAATCACCAGCTGGCGCGAAACCAACCCGGTGAAATGGGATCAGCAATATGATTTCCCGGCGGTGACGTCGGGCGATGTGGTCAAATCCATCATCCCGCATTCGCGCCCGTCGGGGATCGAAGGTTTCGTTTTCAACACCCGCCGGCCGATCTTTCAGGATTGGCGCGTGCGCGAGGCGCTGATCACGGCCTTCAATTTCGAACTGATCAACAGGACGCTGAACGGCAGCATCCCGCCGCGCATCCAGAGCTATTTCTCCAACTCCCCCCTTGGCATGACACCCGGTGCGCCTGCCGAGGGTCGCGTGGCGGAATTCCTCGAACCCTTCCGGGCCGAGCTTCTTCCCGGCGCGATGGAGGGCTATACCCTGCCCGTGGGCGACGGGTCCGAGGCGAACCGGGGCGCGATCCGCAGGGCGACGGCCCTTTTGGAAGAGGCGGGATGGTCGGTACAGGACGGCGTGTTGAAGAACGCGGCGGGCGAGCCCTTCAGCTTTGAAATCGTGCTGGTGAACGGCGCGACCGACACCATCAACGCGGCCACGATCTATGTCGAAGGGCTAAAGCGGTTGGGGATCGAGGCACGGCTCACGACCATCGATTCGGCGCAATACAAGGAGCGCACCACGAATTACGATTTCGACATGACCCATTACATCCGGTCCCTGTCGCTGTCGCCGGGGAATGAGCAGACGCTTTACTGGGGGTCGAAAGGCGTGACGGAACCCGGCACGCGCAATTGGATGGGCATGAATTCGCCTGCCGCCGAGGCGATGATCGCCACCATGGTTGCGGCGCGCAGTCAGGACGATTTCATTGCCGCGGTGCAGGCCTTGGACCGCATCCTGACGAGCGGGCGCTATGTCATCCCGATCTGGTATTCGGATGTCTCGCGCCTTGCGCATCGGAAGGAGTTGAAATTCCCCGACCGCCTGCCGCTTTATGGCGATTGGCCGGGCTTTCAGCCTGAGGTCTGGTGGTATGAGGACTAAGGAGCAGAGGATGAGAAAGACAGTGGTGCTTTTTGCCGTTCTGGCCGCCTTGGCGGGCTGCGCGACCATTGAAGGCGCGGGGCAGGATATTTCCTCGGGCGCGCGGGCGGTGGGTAATCTGTTCTAGGAACGCCCATCTGGGCAGGGTGCAAGGGGCCGGGCGGGAATGCCCGGCCTTTTCTTTTCGCGGGGGCGATTTCCGGCGCGGAAATCGCGACGGAATTTGACGCAAATTCCGTGGCCCTTTGGGCTGGTTCCCACCTCATCCGGGGCCGGTTCGCCCGAAGGGCGGCAAAGTCTGCGTCAGACTTTGTGACGTTTCCTGCGTCAGGAAACGCTGTTTCAGACCAGCGATGTCACCCAAAGGATCGTCGCATCCTCTTCCGATAGGCTGATAACGTTATGCCCCATCGAGGCATCATAGTAGGCGCTGTCACCGCGCCGCAGGTCCACGGGTTCGTAGAATTCGGTGTAGAGCCGGACGACCCCGGTCAGAACATAAAGGAATTCCTCGCCGTCATGGCGCACCCAGCCATCGAATTCTTCGACATCCCGCGCGCGGATGCGGGCGCGGTAGGGCAGCATCTGCTTGCGCGTCAACTGCCCCGCAAGCAATTCATGTTCATAGGTCGCCGTCGCATGCCCCTGCCCTTCGCCCTGTTTCGTCACCGACATCCGGCCCGACACCTGTGCCTTTGACGGCGGTGTGAACAGCTGTGGGACAGAGATCGACAGGCCTTCGGCCAGTTTCTTCAACGCCTCATAGGTGGGCGACATCTGGCCATTTTCGATCTTGGACAGGGTCGACCGCGCCAGCCCCGCCTGCGTGGCCGCCTGTTCCAGCGTCCAGCCGCGCGCCTTGCGCAGATCGCGCACCCTTTCGCCAAGGTTCAGGGGGGCGACATGCGCCTCTCCGCCGTTTTCACGGGCAATGCGGATCAGGGATTTGGGATCGGTTCCGGCCATGGCCGGGGATTACTTGGTCACAGGTGCGCTTGCAACGGCGGCGTGGGCGGCTAGAGAGAAAGCATGCTGTCTGAGATCGATCTTTCCCCATGGCCGCCCTGCCCCGCGCCTTTCAACATGGCGCGGCATGTGCTGGAGGCATCCTCTACCCGTTTTCCCGACCGGATGGCCTTGCAGATCGTCTCGCCCAAAGGGGCGGAGAGATGGAGCTATGCCCGCCTGATGGCGGCGGTGCGCGGCTGCGGGACGGGGTTTCTTGCGCAAGGCTTGCAGCCGGGGGACCGGGTGCTGTTGCGGCTGGGCAATGAGGTGGCCTTTCCCGTGGCCTTCCTTGGGGCCATCGCAGCGGGGCTGGTGCCTGTGCCAAGCTCGGCCGCGCTGACGGGGGCCGAGATTTCGCGGATGGCGGGGGTGATTGCGCCTGCGCTGATCGTGGCGGGCGAAGGGGTTGCGCTGCCCGATCCGTTGCCTTGCCCTGTGGTGACGGCGAAGCAGGTTCTGGGATGGGAAGCGCTGCCCCCTTGCGATTGGAACATGGGCGATCCTGATCGTCTGGGCTATGCCGTGTTCACCTCGGGCACCTCAGGCCGGGCACAGGCGGTGGGCCATGCGCATCGCGCGATCTGGGCGCGGGGGATGATGCATCAGGGCTGGGAGGGCATCACCGACGGGGACCGTGTGCTGCATGCGGGGGCTTTCAACTGGACCTATACGCTGGGCACCGGGCTGATGGACCCGTGGACGGTGGGGGCCGTTGCCCTGATCCCGGCGGCTGGGGTGGAGGTCATGGCGCTGCCCCTGTTGATGAAACGCTTTGATGTGACGGTCTTTGCCGCGGCACCGGGCGTGTATCGGCAAATGCTGCGCGGGCCGATGCCGGCCTTGCCCAAGCTGCGGCATGGGCTGAGCGCGGGCGAGGCGATGGCGCCTGACCTGCGCGCGGCGTGGGAGGGTGCGACGGGCCGGCCCGTGCATGAAGCGCTTGGGATGACAGAAGTATCGACCTATCTGTCCGGCTGCCCGGATCGACCACAGGCACCGAGAACGGCGGGATGGGTGCAGCCGGGGCGGCGCCTGGCGGTGCTGGGCGAAGACGGCCAGCCCGTCGCGCGGGGCGCAGTGGGCACGCTGGCCGTGCATCGGTCCGATCCGGGCTTGATGCTGGGCTACATGGGGGATGCGGCTGCTACTGAGGCGCGGATGCGAGGGGATTGGTTCCTGACCGGCGATCTGGCCGAGATGACGCATGACGGCGCGGTGATCTATCGCGGTCGCGCAGATGATCTGATGAATGCGGGCGGCTTTCGCGTATCGCCCCTGGAGGTTGAGGCGGCCATGGCCACCTGTCCCGGCATCAAGGACTGCGCGGTGACGGAGGTGGAGGTGAAGGCGGGGGTGCGGGTGATCGGCTGCTTCTACCTGAGCGACCAGCCAATCCCGGATGCAGAGCTTGCCGCCCATGCCGAGGCCTGTCTTGCACGCTGGAAACAGCCGCGGCTTTGGGTCCGGCTTGACGCCTTGCCGCGATCTGCCAACAACAAGCTGAACCGTCGCGCCCTTCAGGGCCTGTTGCCGAAAGGGACGCCATGATCCGCCTTGATATCTTTTCCGATCCGGTCTGCCCGTGGTGCCTGATTGGCAAGACGAACCTTGACCGGGCGCTGGAGAGCAGGCCCAACCACCCGTTCCGCATCGAATGGCATCCGTTCCAGTTGAACCCCGACATGCCCAAGGGCGGCGTCGATCAGGTGGAGTATCTGGCGGCCAAGTTCGGTGGCAAGCAGCGGGCCATTCAGGCCATGTTGCAGGTGGTTGACCATGCCAAGAAGGCGGGGGCCGAAATCAACATGGATAAGGTCACCCGCCTGCCCAACACGCTGGATGCCCATCGTCTGATTCATTGGGCAGGGATCGAAGGGCGGCAGACGCCGATGGTGGCGCGGCTGTTCCGCGCGCATTGGCGCGATGGCGAGGATATCGGGGATCACGCCACGCTGGCGCGTCTTGCAGGCGACGTGGGGATGGATGCCGTGGCGGTGGCGCGGCTTTTGGCCAGCGATGCGGATGCCGAGGATATTGCCGCCCGTGACACTGACGCACGGCGCAAGGGCGTGACGGCGGTGCCGACCTTTCTGATCGCCCAGGCCTATGTCGTGTCGGGCGCGCAGCCGGTGGAAGTCTGGCAGCAGATCATCGATGAATTGGTCGAAAAACTCGCTGTGCAGGACGGGCCGGAAGACTAGGCCTGCCCAAGGCGCAGAAGGCACGCTCTGTGCAGGAACGATCCCGGCTTTGTGCGCTTGCTGCGCTATCCGGCCCTGATGGTGCGTGATAAGGCGGCGGCATGACACAGGTTCCCCATACAAGCACCGCACCCCGCATGGGGCAGACGGAATTCATCATCCTGATCGCGGCCCTTTTCGCCACCATCGCCTTTTCCATCGATGCGATGCTGCCCGCCCTGCCCCAGATCGCGGCAGAGCTTTCGCCGGATTCGCCGAATGCGGCGCAGCTGATCCTGACCTCCTTCGTTCTTGGCATGGGGATCGGCACGCTTTTGGCCGGGCCGTTGTCGGATGCCTTTGGGCGCAAGCCCGTGATCCTTGCCGGGGCTGCGCTTTACTGTGCGGCAGCGCTGGTGGCCTATGCGGCACCGACGCTGGAAGGGGTCTTGCTGGCGCGGCTGTTGCAGGGCCTCGGCTCGGCGGGTCCGCGGGTGGTGTCGCTGGCGCTGGTGCGCGACCTTTACAAAGGGCGCGAGATGGCGCGGGTCGTCAGCTTTGCGATGATGATCTTCACGCTGGTGCCCGCCATTGCCCCTTTCATCGGGCAAGGGATCATCTGGGTGGCGGGCTGGCGGGGGATTTTCCTTGCCTTTGTCGCCTTTTCGGCCCTGTCCATGCTGTGGTTCTGGCTGCGCCAGCCGGAAACCATGCCAAAGGCGATGCGGCGGCCCCTGCAGGTAAGCACGCTGAAGGCGGCTTTCGTTGAGGTGCTGTCGCACCGCGTCGTGGTCGTGTCGATCGCGGTGCAGACGCTGGTTTTTGCCTGCCTTTTCGCGACGCTGTCAGCCACCCAGCCGATCCTTGATCAGGTCTATGACGAAGGAGAGCGTTTCCCGATCTGGTTCGCGCTGATCGCGCTGCTGTCGGGGACCGCGTCACTGATCAACGCAAAGCTGGTGGTGCGGCTGGGGATGCGGCGGATGATCAGTATGTCGCTGGGCGCGCAGGTGGTGTTTTCCACCGTGATGCTGGTGGCCAAGGCGGGGGGCATCTGGCCCCCGGCGTTGGCCTTTCCGGCGCATCTTCTGTGGACGACAGGGGTGTTCTTCATGATCGGGCTGACCATCGGCAACCTCAATGCGCTGGGGCTGGAACCCGTGGGCCATGTGGCAGGGATGGCGGCCAGCGTGATCGGGGCGATTGCGACGGTGGCCTCGGTCGTGCTTGCAGTCCCGGTTGGGCTGATGTTCGACGGGACGGCCTATCCCCTGATGGGCGGTGTGGCCGTCTTTGCGGCGGCGGGCTGGGGGTTGATGCGGATGATCCCGCGGTAGAACGGGCAATATTGCCCATCTTAAGCCTTGGGCTTCACCACTTTCTCGGCCAGATCCTTGGCAATCGCGAAGGCCCCCTTGATCCGGTCGCCTTCCGTCTTCCACTCGCGCAAGAGAACGATCTTGTTGCCCTGCACCCGTGCCGCCGGATCGGCCTTGATGAAATCCACCAGCCCCGCCGGATTGGCAAATTTGTCGTTGTGGAACTGCACCGTGGCCCCTTTCGGCCCGGCATCCAGACGGCTGATCCCGGCGCGTTTGCACATCGACTTGATCCGCATGATCAAAAGAAGCGTGTTCACCTCTTTCGGCAGGGGACCGAAACGGTCGATCATTTCGGCAGCGAAGCCCTCCAGCTCTACCTTCGTTGTCAGGCTGGTCAGGCGGCGGTAAAGCCCAAGTCGGATGTCGAGGTCGGGAACATATTCCTCGGGGATCAGGACCGGGACGCCAAGGTTGATCTGTGGTGCCCATTGATCATCCAGCGCGGCAGGGCCTGCGAGTTCGCCGGATTTCAGCTTGGCAATCGTTTCCTCCAGCATCTGCTGGTAAAGCTCATACCCAACTTCCTTGATATGGCCTGACTGTTCTTCGCCCAAAAGGTTCCCGGCCCCGCGCAGATCAAGGTCATGGGAGGCCAGGTTGAACCCTGCGCCAAGGCTGTCGAGGGACCCAAGCAGCCGCAGCCGCTTCATCGCCTGTGGGGTCAGCGGCGCGCGGGGGCGTGTTGTCAGGAAGCAATAGGCGCGCGTCTTGGCGCGGCCCACGCGGCCGCGGATCTGATACAACTGGCTTAAGCCGAACATATCGGCCCGGTGGATGATCATCGTATTGGCGGTGGGAATGTCGAGGCCGGATTCCACAATGGTCGTCGACAAGAGCACGTCATATTTGCCGTCGTAGAATTCGTTCATCCGTTCGTCCAGATCGCCCGCCGCAAGCTGGCCATGGGCGATGATGTAACTTGCCTCAGGCACGTGGGTTTTCAGGAAATCCTCAATCTCCGGCAGGTCGGCGATGCGGGGGACGACGATAAAGCTTTGCCCGCCGCGATAGCGTTCGCGCAAAAGCGCCTCGCGCAGGGTCACGGGGTCGAATTCCGAAACATAGGTGCGGATCGCCAGACGGTCGACCGGGGGGGTGGCGATGATCGACAAGTCCCGCACCCCCGTGAGCGAAAGTTGCAGCGTGCGCGGGATCGGCGTCGCGGTCAGGGTCAGGACGTGGATTTCCGACCGCATCTCTTTCAGCCGTTCCTTATGGGCGACGCCAAAATGCTGTTCTTCGTCGATGATCAGAAGGCCAAGGGATTTGAACCGGATATCCTTGGCCAAAAGGGCATGCGTTCCCACGCAGATATCGACGGTGCCATTGGCCAGCCCTTCGCGCGTGGCCTTGGCCTCTTTGGCGGAAACGAAGCGCGACAGGGGTTTCACATTGATCGGGAATCCCCGGAAGCGTTCGGCAAAGCTGCGGTAATGCTGACGCGCCAGCAGCGTGGTGGGGCAGACCACGGCCACCTGCATGCCCGCCAGCGCTGCCACGAAGGCCGCACGCATGGCGACCTCGGTCTTGCCGAAGCCTACATCGCCTACGACAAGACGGTCCATCGGGCGGCCCGATTCCAGATCGGCCACCACATCGGCGATGGCGGCCAGCTGGTCATCGGTTTCCTGCCACGGGAAGCGGGCGGCAAAGGCCTCCCACAGGGAATGCGGGGCCTCAAGGATCGGCGCGTGGCGCAGGGCGCGTTCGGCGGCGATGCGCATCAGGCGATCCGCAATCTCGCGGATACGTTCCTTGAGCTTGGCCTTCTTGGCCTGCCATGCGCCGCCGCCAAGGCGATCAAGCAAGCCTTCCTCATGGCCATAGCGCGACAGGAGTTCGATATTTTCAACGGGCAGATATAGCTTTGCCCCTTCGGCATATTCCAACGCCACGCAGGCATGGGGTGCGCCAAGCGCGGTGATCGTCTCGATCCCCAGATAGCGGCCCACGCCATGTTCCACATGGACGACCAGATCGCCGGGGGTCAGGCTGTCCACCTCGCGCAGGAAGTTTTCAGCCTTGCGCCTGCGCTTGGGCTTGGCCACCAGACGGTCGCCCAGCACATCCTGTTCTGAAATCACGGCAAGGCCGGGGGCAGTAAAGCCCGCCTCCAGCGCCCAGACCATCAGGAAAAGACCGCCCTTGCCTTCGGGCACCTCGCGCAGGTCGCGGATACGCCGCGCCCCCGCCACGCCCTGATCGGAAAGAAGCCCTTCCAATCGCTCCCGCGCCCCTTCGGACCATGAGGCGATGATGACCTGCCGATCTTGCAGCAATTCCTTAAGATGCGCCGCCAAAGCCCCGAAAAGGCTTATGCTTTCCTGCTGACGTTCTGGCACGAAATTGCGCCCCAGACGCCCGCCCGCATCCAGAACGCCCGGCCCCGGCGACTGCGGATTGGGCGAAAGCTGGATCACCCGATGCGGGGCTGTGGCTGCCTGCCATGCCGCATCGTCCAGATACAAAAGCCCCGGCGCGCAAGGCTTATAGACGCTGTCCAGCCGCCCCTTGGCCCCCATCGCCTCGCGCCGGGCGTCATATTGGTCTTCGATCCCTTCCCACCGGGCAAGCCGGGCGGGGGTGATCTGGTCATCCAGCATGACCGTGGCCCCCGGCAGATAATCGAAGATCGTCTCCAGCCGATCATGGAAGAAGGGCAGCCAATGCTCCATTCCCTGATGCTTGCGACCGGCGCTCACAGCCTCGTAAAGCGGGTCATCCGACCCGCCTGCCCCGAATTCCAGCCGGTAATTCTGCCGGAATCGGGTGATCGCCGCCTCGTCCAGAATGACCTCGGACATTGGCGCAAGGTCGAAGGCGGACAGCTTTTCGGTTGTGCGCTGGGTTTCCGGGTCAAAGCGGCGCGCGCCGTCCAGAACATCGCCAAAGAAATCCAGCCGGATCGGCGTCCGGCTGCCCGGCGGCCAAAGATCCACGATCCCGCCCCGGATGGCGTAATCCCCCGGTTCGGCCACGGTAGAGGTCGGCGAAAACCCCATCCGGGCGAGAAAGAGCTTCAGTCGCCCCTCATCCACCCGATCCCCCACCCGCGCCGAAAAGGCCGAAGCGCGGATCAGATCCCGCGCAGGCAGGCGCTGTGTTGCAGCGTTCAGCGTGGCCAAAAGGACGAAGGGCCCCTTTATGCCTTCGGCCAACGCGGCCAGCGTCGCCATGCGGCGGGCCGACAAGCCAGGATTGGGCGAGACGCGGTCATAAGGCAGACAATCCCAAGCCGGAAAATCGAAGACCACCGCGTCGGGTGCCATGACGGCAAGGGCCGCTGCCATCGCCTCGGCCCGTTTGTCGTCGCGCGCGATGTGCAGAATGGGCGCGCCCTTCTCCAACTCGCGGGCGAGGAGGCGAGCATCATATCCTTCGGGCGCGCCGCCAAGGAGGATGGGGGTCGGTGTCAGCATGCCGCGTGACTTAACCGCAAGGGCGGCGGCGTCAACGCCTTTTGCAGGATCAGCCAAAGACGCCCAGCGTCAGGTTCTGATACATGCCGAACATACTGGTGAAAAACAGCGAAAACATCCCGATCACCTGCACCAAGACGCGATGCCGGCGCAATCGGGACATCAGGCGCAGCCCCTCCAGCCCGTCTGTTTCAATGATGCGACAGACGCGGAGTGTCATCAGGCTGACGATCTGCAACGGAATGAACAGGCACAGCACGGCCTGCGCGAATTCCATCTGGTAAAAGACCGCCAGCGTCACCAGACCGGCATTGACGAAACAGGCAAAGGTCACAAGGAAAATCCCCCCCTGCCGCGCAATGAACAGGATGCGGCGGGTGTAGATCTGGGCCAAAGCCTCGGCATCGGCCAAGGCCGTGCCACCTTCGCGTTCGGCGCGGCGGATCAGATCATGCGGAACCCCGACGACAAAATGGCTGACGGTAGACCACATCACGGCCAGACCAATCCAGAACCACAGGTTCGAGAAGGACCGCATATCGATCACTTCGAAGATCGTCCTGTACCAATCCACCCGTAACGTCCCCGTGCCGTCCAGCCCCAAGCGCCCATTTCCGACTTTCAGACGGCTTGAGGCGCGCCCCTTTCTCTGGCAGGCAAGGGGCGGGGGTGCAAGCCCCCCGATCAACATCCTGCGACCGCTGTGTCGCGCCCTTTGCGGCCGCTCATGCCGCACCGAATGCCGGAGAAGCCGATGCGCCCGATCTCTGCCCCCGTGCCTGCCACCCGTTTCCGCAGGCTGCGCCGGACCCCTGCCCTGCGGGCGCTGTCACAGGAAACGCTGTTGGCTGTGGGCGATCTGATCTGGCCCGTCTTCGTGCGCGATGGTGAAGGCATGCGGGAACCCATCGCCTCTATGCCGGGTTTGGAACGGCTGAGCGTCGACCTGATTGTCGAAGCCGCCGAAATGGCGGCGGGCCTTGGCATCCCGGCAATCTGCCTGTTTCCCTATACCGATCCCGCCCTCAAGACCGAAGCCTGCGAAGAGGCGTGGAATCCCGACAATCTGGCCAACCGCGCCATCCGCGCCATCAAGGCGGCGGTGCCCGAGATTGCGGTGATGACAGATGTGGCGCTTGATCCCTATAACGCCAATGGCCATGACGGTCTGGTCAAGGATGGTGTCATCCTGAACGATGAAACGATCGAGGCCTTGGTCCGCATGGCTTTGGTGCAGGCAGAGTGCGGGGCAGATATCCTTGGCCCTTCGGACATGATGGATGGCCGGATCGGCGCAATGCGCGCGGCGCTGGAAGCGGCGGGTCATAAGGATGTGGCGATCCTCTCCTATGCGGCGAAATATGCCTCCGCCTTTTACGGCCCGTTCCGCGATGCGGTGGGGGCGTCCGGCGCATTGAAGGGCGACAAGAAGACCTACCAGATGAACCCCGCCAATAGCGATGAGGCGCTGCGTCTGATCGAACGCGACCTGCGCGAAGGGGCCGATATGGTGATGATCAAACCGGGGATGCCCTATCTCGACATCTGCCGCCGGGTAAAGGACGCCTTTGGCGCACCGACCTATGCCTATCAGGTTTCGGGCGAATATGCGATGATCAAGGGCGCGGCGGAGCGTGGCTGGATCGACGGCGAAAAGGCCATGATGGAAAGCCTGATGGGCTTCAAACGGGCAGGCTGCGACGGCATCTTGACCTATTTCGCCCCAGAGGCTGCCCGCAAACTCCGGTCTGGCTGGACCTGGGGCTGATCCCCCAACGCCTTGATCCGCTTTTTGTCGAAAACTATCCTCGGGGAATGAGGCGCGGCACGTGCTGCGGGGGCCAGGCTGTCCCCCCTGCCCAGCACCCTTGCCCAGCCCGCCAGAAGCGCCGCGCCGCAGGAAAGGACAGCACGGCCCCGGCAAGCCTTTGCCATCTTTGCCGCAAGGGCATGACAGCCCCTGCCAAAACCGGTATCCTTTTCCCCGAGCGGGATCACATCAGAATCCCGCCAGAGGCAAGAAAGGGCGGTATCATGGAACGATTGACAAGACGGGCTGTTCTCGCCGGGGCCGGGGCAAGCGTCCTTTTGACGGCGGCCTGCGGAAATGGCGTCGGATCGAACGGAGCGCAGCAGATCGATGCGCGGGTCGAGGCGACAAAAAGCTTTCTCTTTCAACGCTATCCCGGCACGCGCGACCTTGCCTCGCGGGCCACGGGCGTTCTTTATATGCCGCTGATCACCGAGGCAGGATTCTTCGTTGGCGGCGCCTATGGCCGCGGTGCCTTGCAGATCCGCGATGTGACGGTGGATTACTACTCCTCCACCAAGGCGAGCTATGGGCTCCAGATCGGGGCGCAGCAATATGCTCATGCCCTGTTCTTCATGACGGATGGGGCCTTGGCCGAATTCCGCGCCTCATCCGGTTGGGCGGCCAGTGCCGACCTGAAATATGCCACGCCCGAACAGGGGGCGAGCATCGGCAAACAGACGACCGAGATCGATCCCGTGGTCGCGCTGGTCTTTGGCCAGCAGGGCCTGATCGCCGGGGCAACGCTGGCAGGCGTGAAATACACGCGGATCATCCCGTGATCCCCGCGTAGGATGGGCAATTCTGCCCATCCTACCTACCCCACCTCCCCTGCCCGCATTGCCCTTTGGCCGTTGATCGACTAGGAAGCCATGCGTTTCCCGTCCCAAAGCACAGGGCCAGAATGTTCACCGTCTTCCGCTGGATGTTGCGCCTGCTCACGGGGCTGATCGCGCTGACGCTTCTCGCCCTTGTCATCCTTTACTATTTCCTGTCGCGCTCCATTCCCGATTACAGCGAAGCCTTTGACATCGGCGGCATCTCCGCCCCGGTCGAGATCGTGCGCAACAATGACAATGTGCCGCATATTTTCGGGGCAACCGATCAGGATGTCTTTTTCGCGCTTGGCTTTGCCCATGCGCAGGATCGGCTTTGGCAAATGACCATGTTGCGTCGCACGGCGCAGGGGCGGCTTTCAGAAGTCTTTGGCGAACGCACGCTGAAGATCGACGAACTTCTGCGCCGCTATGACCTCTACACCCTCGCCCTGCAATCGGCCGAGGTGCAGGACGACGCCACCACACAGGCGCTCGAGGCCTATGCCCGTGGCGTAAACGCCTGGATCGCACAGGTGAACAAGGATGCGCGCGGACGCGGCGCGCCGGAGTTCTTTCTTTTCTCAAACGAAATCGCAGCCTGGCAACCGGCGGATTCCATCGCCATCCTGAAACTGATGGCGCTGCAACTTTCCGGCCAGATCGAGACAGAGGTGTTGCGCGCGCGCGTCTCGCTCGTGCTGCCCGAGACGCGGCTTAGGGACATTCTGCCCGATGTTCCGGGTCAGGGCATCATGGCGCTTCCCGATTATGCGAGCATCGTGCCGGGCGCCCCAGGGGGGATGGCCCCGTTGCAGCATGCCTCGACCGATCCGCTCTCGCCCTTTCCGTCGCGGGAATTGGCGGGGGCGTCGAATTCATGGGCGGCGGCCCCGTCACGGTCGGCGGCGGGCGGCACGCTTTTGGCCAATGACCCGCATCTGGGGTTCACCGCGCCCACCGTCTGGTATCTGGCACGGCTGGAGCTTTCGACCGGCGGCGTCATCGGCGGAACGATCCCCGGCATTCCCGCCGTCCTGCTGGGCCGGTCCGAAAATCTGGGATGGGGCCTCACCTCCAGCTACCTTGATGACCAAGACCTCTTTATCGAAGAGGTGAACCCCGAAAACCCCGAACAATACCGCACGCCCGACGGGTGGAAGGATTTCATCACCCGCCGCTCTATCATCACGGTCAAGGACGCGGCCCCCGTCACCATCACCCTGCGCTGGACGGATAACGGCCCCGTCCTGCCGGGCAGCCATTACGATCTCGCCTCCGTCACACCGCCGGGGCATGTGGTGTCTTTGGCATGGACAGCTCTGACCGGCGCCGACACCTCGATGACGGCAGCCATTCGCACCATGCAAGCCGGCAGCGTGACCGAGGCGATGGAGGCGGGCCGCCTCTTCGTGGCCCCGGCGCAAAACGTGATGCTGGCCGATCAGCGCGGCATCGCGCTGCAACTCGTGGGGGCCATGCCCGCGCGCGACCCGGCGCATCAAAGCCAAGGGCGCATGCCCTCACCCGGCTGGATCGCCACGAACCGCTGGCAAGGTATCCTGCCCTATGAAAAGAACCCGCGTGAGGCGAACCCGATCTCGGGCCTTCTGGGCAATACCAATAACAAAACGGTGGACCGCCCCTTTCCCGAACATGTCAGCTTTGATTGGGGCGACACGCAACGCATTCAGCGCTGGCTGACCCTGATGAAAGCGCGCGAGGTGCATACCCGCGAGAGTTTCATCGAAGCGCAGCTGGATACGGTCAGTTTCACGGCGCGGTCCCTGCTGCCCCTGATCGGGGCGGATCTTTGGTTCACGGGCGAGGCCGCGCCCGAAGGCACCCCCGAACGCCTGCGCCAGCGCGCGCTGGAAATCCTGGCCGCCTGGAATGGCGAGATGAGCGAGCATCTGCCAGAACCACTCATCTATCAGGCTTGGGTGCGTGCCCTGCAAGAGCGGCTGATCCGCGACGAGATGGGGCCTTTGGCCGATGCCTTCAGCCATATTCAACCCGTGTTTCTGGAACGGGTCTTCCGCAATGTGGATGGGGCAGGCGTCTGGTGCGACGTGGTGCAATCGGCGGCGGTGGAAAGCTGCACGGACCTTGCCCGCATCGCGCTGGACGAAGCTTTGCTGGGGCTGGTGGAAACCTATGGGCCAAACCCTGAAAGCTGGCGCTGGGGCGACGCGCATCAGGCCACGCATGACCATCCGGTGCTGGGGAATATCCCTTTGCTGCGCTATTTCGTGAATATTCGCCAATCGACAAGCGGCGATGACCATACGCTTCTGCGCGGCAAGACCAAGGGCGAAGGCCCCGACCCTTTCCTGAACGTGCATGGCGCGGGCTATCGTGGGGTCTATGATTTCGCGGACCCGGATTCTTCGGTCTTCATCAGTTCCACCGGGCAATCGGGCCACCCGCTCAGCCGATTTTACGACGATCTGGGGGAATTGTGGCGTCGGGGCGAATATGTGCCCATGTCGCTTGACCCCGCTTTGGCGCGGGCGGCGGCGGTGGGCGTGACGGTGCTGACGCCTGCGGACTAAGGCGCCAAGCTGCGACAAGGTCGCCCGCCGCCCGCATCTACGACCCTGCAACCCTTGACCTTTGCGGCACGCGCAACATCATTGCGCAATAAAATTACGCGACGGCAGGGATCAGGGAATAAAGATGACCAGCGCATTCGACCCATGGTTGGGTCGGGTCGAAGAGGCCCATGACAGGATCAGCGCCCGTCAGGCGCGGCAGATGGCAGCCACGCTGGGGGTTGAAATCGCGGCTGTCGATGGCGCGATGCTGCCGCCCCTCTGGCATTGGATGGGCTGGACGCCCGAGGCCCCGATGGCCGAGCTTGGCCCCGATGGGCATCCCGCGCGCGGGGGTTTTCTGCCGCCTGTGCCACTGGAACGGCGGATGTGGGCAGGGGGGCGGCTGCGGTTCCACGCGCCTCTCACAATCGGGGAAGAAATGTTCCGCCGTTCGGAAATCACGAAAGTTTCGGAAAAGACGGGATCTACGGGGCACATGGTTTTTGTCACCGTGCGGCATGATGTGCATGGCGCGGCGGGTTTGGCCATCGAGGAAGAACAAGACATCGTCTTCATCGCCATGCCCGACCGTTTCACCCCGCCGCCCCCGGTAACTGCCCCCGAACCCGATTGGCGCAAGGATGTGGCGGTGGATGAGGTGCGGCTTTTCCGCTTCTCGGCCCTGACCTTCAACGCGCATCGAATCCATTTCGATCTGCCTTACGCGACAGGGGTCGAGAAATACCCCGGTCTGGTGGTGCATGGCCCCTTGCAGGCCATGTTGCTGATGGAGGCAGGGCGTGCGCGGCGCAACGGGGCTGTGCCGCAGGGCTATAGGTTCAGGGGCGTGCGCCCTGCCTTTCATTTCGACAGGCTCTCTTTGCAGGGCCTTGGCGATGGGCTGGCAACAGTGAACGGGGATGGGCTGGTCTGCATGCAGGCCGAATTGGCTTGGGAGGGCTAAGCGATGGCAGGCGTGCTGGCGGGAATGCGGGTGATAGAGGGATCGGCCTTCGTGGCGGTGCCCTTGGCGGGGATGACGCTGGCGCAGATGGGGGCGGATGTGATCCGCTTTGACCGCCCGCAAGGGGGATTGGACGCCCATCGCTGGCCCGTGACGCGGGATGGCACCAGCCTCTTTTGGGCGGGGCTGAACAAGGGCAAGCGGTCGCTTGCCGTAGATATGACCCAGCCCGCGGGGCAAGAGATCATCACCGATCTCATCTGCGCCCCGGGGCCGGATGCAGGGATGTTCCTCACGAACCTGCGGGTGCGCGGCTGGATGGATTACCCCGCGCTTCAGGCACGGCGCGAAGATCTGATCATGGTCAGCCTGACAGGCACAAGGCGGGGGGAGCCTGCGGTCGATTACACAGTGAACCCGTCGCTGGGCTTTCCCATGGCCACGGGGGCAGAAGGGTCGACCGAACCTGTGGCCCATGTCCTGCCGGCATGGGATTGCATCGCGGGGGGCATGGTGGTGAACGCCCTGCTGGCCGCCGAACGCCACCGGCTGCGCACTGGTCGCGGGCAATTGGCGGAACTGGCGCTCAAGGATGTGGCCTCGGCCATGCTCGCCAATCTGGGGATCGTGGGCGAGGTTCTGGCGAATGGCGTGGATCGCCCCAAGGCCGGGAACAGCCTTTACGGCGCCTATGGGCAGGATTTTGTGCTGGCCTGCGGGCGCCGGGTGATGGTGATCGGCCTGACCGATCGGCAATGGCGCGGGTTGGTCAAGCTGCTGGGTCTGGATCAGCAGGTCGCCCATCTGGGCCAACGCATGGCGCTGGACCTGTCCAAGGAAGGCGACCGCTGGCTGGCCCGAAAGGAAATCACCGCGCTCTTTGCCCCTTGGTTCGCGGCGCGGCGGCTGGATGAGGTGGGGCCGCTTTTCGATGCGGCGGGCCTGACATGGTCGATCTTCCGCAGCTTTGCCGAAGCCGTGCATCAGGACCCTGACCTTTCGCCCGACAATCCCATGGTGTCGATGATCCACCAGCCCGGCGTGGGGATGCTGCCCGTGCCGGGATCGCCCATCAGCTTTTCCGATCTGGAACGGATGGGCCCAGCCCCGGCCCCGGTCCTTGGTGAACATACGGAAGAGATTTTGGGCGATGTCCTTGGCCTTGGGTCCGGCCAAATCGGCAAGCTGATGGATACAGGCGTGGTGTCGCAGGGGATCGTGCCAAAGCGCGCGGCCTGATCCCCTGCGCGCGCCTTAAGCCAGCGCCTTGGCCACCATATCGGCCATGGGCGTGGTCGGTCGCCCGATCAGGCGCGAAAGGGTGCGGCTGTCATCGTAAAGCGCGCCCTGCCCGGCCTGCACATCGCTATCGGCCAGAACATGCGCAAAGCCTTCGGGAAGGCCAAAGCTTTGCAGGATGCCCGCATAGGCCGCAGACGGTAAATCGTTATAGGGGATCGCCTTGCCCGTCTGGCGCGTGACCTCTGCCGCGAGGTCGGCATAGCTATAGGCCCCATCCCCTGCCAGTTCATAAACCTTCCCGTGATGCCCGTCCCCTGCGGCTGTCACAGCGATGGCCTCGGCATAATCGGCGCGTGCGGCAGCCGAGAAACGGCCCTCTCCCGCCGCCCCGATCAAGGCACCCGCCGCGATGGCTCCGCCAAGGCTGGCGGTGTGGTTTTCGATATACCAGCCGTTGCGCAACAGGGTGAAGGGAAGGCCCGAGGCGCGGATCGCCTCTTCCGTCGCCTTATGATCGGCGGCCAGCAGCATGGGCGAGGTGTCGGCCTTCAGAAGCGAGGTATACAGGATGCGCCCAACGCCCGCCGCCCGCGCGGCATCAATCACATTGCGATGCTGACCCGTCCGGTCGTCGAAATCGTTGGATGAGATCAGGACAAGCGTCGTCACCCCCGTCAGAGCCGGGACAAGTGTGGCGGCGTTCTTGTAATCGAAGGCGCGGGCTTCGACGCCAAGATCGGCGGCTTTGGCCGGATCGCGCACCAGCGCAACGGGGGCATGGCCGCGCGCCTTCAGCGCGGCAATGGCAAGGTGGCCCAATTGGCCAGTGGCTCCGGTCAGGGCGAGGGTCATGGCGATCTCCATTCCATATTGCGATGGAAGGGAGATGCCGTCTTTACTTACGAAAAGGAAGTACTTACAATTTGGTTAGTATACCGCATTCCTGCACAGCCCATCTGTCCCGAATAGGCCCCTTGGCATGAAAGACTATCCCGCCCCACAGCCCGGCATGGAACCGAATGTGTTGCACCCGCTCTGCCCCTCGCGGCAGGTGCTGGGCTTGCTCACCAGCCGCTGGGGCGCACTGGTCCTTGTGGCGCTGGCCGGGCGTACCTTGCGCTTTTCGCAACTGCGCCGTGAATTGGGCGATGTGAGCGAGCGGATGCTGTCCCAAACCCTGCAAGCGCTTGAGGCACATGGCATGGTGCGGCGCGTGGCGCATGAGGTGGTACCCCCGCATGTGGACTATTCCCTAACCGAGATCGGCGAAGAGGCGGCGGGTCTGGTGCGGGGCCTTGCGCGCTGGGTTGAGGGGCGGTTGCCCGATATTCTGGCAGGCCGGGCATCGGGCTGCTGATCGCGGACCGGGGGCCAGCCCCCGGACCCCCGGAGTATTTCGGGCCAAGATGAAGCAGAAACGGATGACCGTTTGGGATCAGCCCAGATCGCGGTAGCGCTTTTCCTGCCGTGCGGTCCAACGGACTGTGACGGCGAAACCCGTCTCTGTGGGGGTTTCCGAAAGCACCACCCCTTCCGCATGCAGCCAAGCCCGGCGGCGGCCATCGGTGAAAGGCACGGCCAGCAGTCGTTCGGTCTTTTCTTCGTCAAAGGCAGCCGAGATCGCGTCCAACAGCCGGGACACACCTTCGCCGGTCAGGGCCGAGACAGGAAAGACGCCCTCGCGCGTTTCGGCCTGCACCGTCAGCGCCTCGCGCTGGCTGGCATCGACGAGGTCAAGCTTGTTCCAGATCTCGAATTGCGGGGTGGTGGGGCCGACACCAAGGGATTGCAAAATCTCGGCCACATCAGCGGCCTGTTCATTGGTTTCGGGATGCGCGATGTCGCGCACATGCAAGATGAGGTCTGCTTCCAGCACCTCTTCCAGCGTGGCGCGAAAGGCGGCAACCAGCTGCGTGGGCAGGTCGGAGATGAATCCCACCGTATCGGACAGGATGATCTTGCGCCCCGATGGCAGGGTGATGCCGCGCATCGTCGGGTCCAGCGTGGCAAAGAGCATGTCCTTGGCCAGAACCTCGGCCCCCGTGGCGCGGTTGAACAGCGTGCTCTTGCCGGCATTGGTATAGCCCACCAGCGCCACGATGGGGAACGGCACCTTGCGCCGCGCCGCACGGTGCAATTCCCGCGTCTTCACCACCTTGTCGAGCTGCCGCTTTAACCGGATCACCTGATCGTCGATCGCGCGGCGGTCACTTTCGATCTGCGTCTCGCCGGGGCCGCCAACGAAACCGAAGCCGCCCCTTTGCCGTTCAAGGTGCGTCCAAGCCCGAACAAGGCGGGATCGCTGATAGGACAGCGCCGCAAGCTCCACCTGCAAGACACCTTCGCGGGTGCGCGCCCGGTCGGCAAAAATCTCAAGGATCAGTGAGGTGCGGTCGAGGAGTTTCAGCCCCCATTCCTTTTCCAGATTGCGCTGCTGGATTGGGGAAACGGGGCCATCGACAAGGACAAGCTCAACCTGCAATTCGGCAAATTTCGCCTTCAGTTCCGCAACCTTCCCCGACCCGAACAACATGCCGGGATGGACGCGCGGCAGGCGCACCACCTCAGCCCCCAGCACCTCCAGATCGGGGAGCGCGGCAGCAAGGCTCACCGCCTCGGCCAGCCCATGTTCGGGAAGCCGGCGGCGTCCCTCGTGCCGGATATCAGGATGCAGAACATAGGCGCGGGTCGAGGGAACGGCGGTGGAACGGTCGCGCGACTCCCGCCCCTTCAAAAGGGGCAGATCGGCATCCTCCTCCTCATCCGGCTGATCGGAAATCAGTCTTCGCCTTCATAGAGGTTGATCGGAGCGCCCGGCATGATGGTGGAAATCGCATGCTTGTAAACAAGCTGCGACTGGCCATCCCGGCGCAAAAGCACGCAGAAATTATCAAACCAGGTGATCACACCCTGCAATTTCACCCCATTGATCAGAAAAATCGTGACGGGAACCTTTGCCTTCCGCACGTGATTGAGAAAAGCGTCCTGCAAATTCTGTTTATCGCCGGCCATTTTTTGTCTTTGCCTTTGTTATGGTCTTGTATGCGCAGCCGGATTTCCCGCTCCCTCGATACGGGTCATGGTCCGGTCTGGAAAGTATGTAACGGGATGCAGACAGTTTCCAGCCAAAAAACAGTGTTCCAGACATGTGTTACCGCCCTGTCACGCCGCCTTTCCCACGGGGTCAGCGGCGCCATCCATCGGGGGTCAAAAGAACAAGAATCGCCAGAAGTTCCAACCGCCCCACGACCATGGTCAGCGCGATAATGCCTTTCGCCGCCATCGACAAAGGGGCAAGCGCGATGGGGGCCGCCCCTGCCACCTCGGTCAGCGGGCCTGTCGTGGTCAGGGCGCCCAGCGTCAGGATCAGCGCGGGTTCGAAATCAATCCCCGCCAAAGCAAGGGCCGCTACGGCGACGGCAATCGAAAGCGCAAACAGCATGAAGAAGATCCATGCCAGATAGGCCCCTTCCCGACGCAGACGGCGCGCGGTCTGGCCCGCGCCGCCCACGGAATTGGGATGGATCAGCTTTTCCAACTCGCGTTGGCCATGTCGAAACAGGGCGTAGACGCGCAACAGCTTTACCCCGCCCGCCGTGGTGGCAATGCCGCCACCAAAGATGGCAAGCCCGGCAAGGATAAGGCCCGGCGTTTCAAGCCCCGACCAGTTCTGCGCCGCCGTCCAATCGGCCGAGGTGAAGCCCGTCGTCGTCAGGAAAGACAGCGTGGTAAAGACCGCCCCCCACAAGGCATGCAGCGCAGAGATCAACGTGCCCTCATCCACCCCCCCTTCTGTCGCCGCAAGCCAATGGCGCAGGAACAGAAGGAGCGGCACGACAAACAACAGGACCAAGGCCAGCCGCAGTTCAGGATCGCGCGGCAGGGTTCCGTCGCTGCCCTGCACCAGTGACCCGGGCCAGAGGCGCCGCGTGATCCCGGCAAAAAGCACCAGAAAGATCGCAAACTCGCCCCAGAAATTGTGCCCCGATGCCGCCAGCCCATCGCCGGGGCTGATGCCCGATGTCGAAACGGTGGACATCGCATGGATCAGGGCCGGGAAATTCGGCTCGCCCGCCATCAGAAGTGCCACCCAAAGCGCGATGGTCACCCCGGCATAGACCGGCAGGATCACCGCCGCCTGTTGCGCCACGCGCCGCGCGGGATCGGCTGTTGCCGTGATCTGCGAAAGACCCTCGGCCCCCCGCCCCGGCACGCGGCCCGACAACACCTCGATCCCGCCCAAGGTCATGGGGGCAAGGATGGCCACGGCGGCGACAAGGATGAAGAACCCCCCCATCCACCCCACCTGCGCCCGCCATAGATGGAGGGACGCAGGCAGTCGCGCGGGTTCGTAAATCGTCATGCCCGTGGTGGTGAAAGAGGACACCATCTCGAACCAGGCATTCACAAGGCTGGTGTCAGGAATGGCCTGCACGAAGGGAATGGCCATCATCACGGGCAGCACCGCGTAGGCGGCGACAAGGGCCACCAGATTGGCCCGCGCCGGGTTCCTTGCGCGGCGGTTGACGGTCGCCAGACCGATCATCGCCGTCAGAATGAACAGGATGATTGCAGCGTAAAAGAAGGCCCGCCCTGTGGGATGGTCGCGCAGGATGACGGCATGGGCGGCGGGCAGCAGCATCGACAGGGCCGTAATCCCCATCAAGAGGACCAGCAGCGGCAGTTCCCAAAGCCGCCGCAGCATCAGAAGAAATCGATCGAGACCTGCAAGAGGCGTTCAACCTCGCGCACGTCCTTGGCCATGGCGAAGAGGGCGATGATGTCGCCCGATTCGATGCGGGTATCCCCCGTCGGCTTCACCACCTTGTCGCCCTTCATCAAGGCGCCGACCAAAACGCCTTCGGGAAATTCGATCTCGCGGATCAAGCGGCCAGCGAGGGGAGAGGTGGACAGCACCTGCGCCTCGATCATCTCGGCCTCGGCATCGCCCAGCGAATAGATGGCGCGCACCTTGCCGTGCCGGATATGGCGCAAGATCGACGACACGGTGGTCGCACGCGGGTTGATATAGGCATCAATGTCCAAAGGCCCCATCAGGGGTGCAAGCGTGGGGTCGTTCACCAAGGCGATCGACATGGGGCAACCCGCCTGTTTCGCGCGCACCGCGACCAGAAGGTTCGTCTTGTCGTCATCGGTGACGGCCAAAACTGCATCGGCGCGGTCAATCGCGGCCTCAAGAAGGATATCCATATCCATCCCGTCGCCATTCAGAACGATGGTCCGTTCAAGGCTATCGGCGGCACGTTCTGCGCGGGCGCGGTTCTTTTCGATGATCTTGGCACGGATGCGGTCAGTGCGGGTTTCCAAAGCGCGCGCCACGCCAAGGCCCACATTGCCGCCACCGATGATGACCACACGTTCCTGCTTTTTCGTTTGCTTTCCAAAGATTTCCAGCGTGCGGTTCACATCTTCGGAATGGGTGAAGACATAAATCTGATCCTGCGCGAAAAGCTGATCGCCCGGTTCCGGGGCGAACAGCCGCCCTTCGCGCCGCACCCCCACCACGATAGCGCGCAGGGTGGAAAACAACTCGTTCAACTGCCGAAGCGGCGTGTCAAGGACGGGGCAATCCTCATCCAGTTGGATACCCAAAAGCTGGGCCCGACCCAGCATGAAGCTTTCGGTGTCAAAGGTCGCAGGCGCGGCAAGGCGTTGCAGCGCGGCCTCTGCCACCTCGCGTTCGGGGCTGATCACCACGTCGATGGGCAGGTGATCGCGGCGGTAAAGATCGGAATAGATCGCATCCAGATAAGATTGCGCCCGCAGCCGCGCGATCTTGCGCGGGATCGAAAAAATGGCATGGGCAACCTCGCAGGCCACCATGTTCACCTCATCGGAATGGGTGGCGGCGATGATCATGTCGGCATCCCGCGCGCCCGCCTTTTCCAAGACGTCGGGATAGGAGGCAAAGCCCACAACCCCCTGCACATCCAGCGTATCGGTGGCACGACGCACAAGATCGGCGTTCATGTCGACAAGGGTCACGTCATTGCGTTCCCCCGACAGCTGGCGGGCAATCTGCCAACCCACCTGCCCTGCCCCGCAGATGATCACCTTCATGCCTGCCTCCGGTTCATCGCCCGCCTTGATTGGCAGATGGGGGGCGGGTGGTCAATGGCGGGGGCAGAGGCCGGGCTGATCACACCTCCTCGCCCTCATCCTCGTCCATATCCTCATCCAGACGGGCCATGCGCCCCCCGGCCTTTGACGTGGTCACGACGCCCAGCGATTTCAGCTTGCGATGCAGCGCACTGCGTTCCATGCCCACAAAGCTTGCCGTGCGGCTGATATTGCCGCCAAAACGGTTGATCTGGGTCAGCAGATATTCCCGTTCAAACACCTCGCGCGCCTCGCGCAAGGGCAGCGTGGCCATGGCCCCGCCAAGAACCAGACGCCCCGTATCGCCTTCGGGCGCATCCTGCCCGGGCAATTCGCGCGGGTCGATCGGCCCCGTGCCATCGCCAAGGATGAGAACGCGTTCGATCACATTGCGCAACTGCCGCACATTTCCGGGCCATGCCATGGTTTGCAAAAGGGCCTCTGCCTCACCCGACAGGGACCGCAGCGGCAAACCTTGCGACCGGTGGAACATATCAATGAAATGTCGCGTCAGATCGGGGATATCCTCGCGCCGTTCCTCAAGGCTGGGCACCGTGATCGGCACAACATTCAGCCGATCATATAGTTCTTGCCGGAAACGGCCCGCCGCAATCTCGGCCCGCAGATCGCGGGTGGTGGAAGAGACGACCCTCAGATCGACGCGCACCTTGTCGGTTCCCCCCGCGCGGGTGAATTGCTGTTCCACCAGCACGCGCAGGATCTTGGACTGGGTGCCAAGCGGCATGTCGGCCACTTCGTCAAAGTAGACGACCCCGCCATGGGCCTGTTCCAAAAGGCCCTTTTCCACCCCGCGTTCCGACGTTTCGCGCCCGAACAGCACCTCTTCCATCCGTTCCGGTTCGATGGTGGCAGAGGACACCGAAACAAAAGGCGCGCTGGCGCGGTTGGAATGGGCGTGGATAAAACGCGCGGCCATTTCCTTACCCGAACCGGCGGGCCCCGTCAGCATCACGCGCCCGTTCGACTTCGTCACCTTTTCAAGCTGCGATTTCAAAGCCTTGAAGGCCGGACTTGACCCCAACATCTCGGCCGAGGTCACATCCTTGCGGCGCAATTCGCTGTTTTCCCGCCGCAGGCGTGAGGTTTCCATGGCCCGGCTGACCACCACCATCAACTGATCGATGTTGAAGGGCTTTTCGATGAAGTCATATGCGCCTTGCTTGATCGCGGCGACAGCGATCTCGATATTCCCGTGGCCCGAGATGATGACCACGGGCACATCCGGGTTGTCCCGCTTGACGGTTTTCAGAATGTCGATCCCGTCCATCCGGCTATCCTTCAGCCAGATATCAAGGATCATCAGCGCGGGCGGCTCGCTGTTGATCTCGGCCATGCAATCATCGGAATTTCCTGCCAGACGAACGGTAAAGCCCTCGTCCTTCAGGATATCGGCGATCAGTTCGCGGATGTCTTTTTCATCATCGACAATAAGGATGCTGCTCATGCTCTATCCCCCCTGTGCGGCCAGTGCCGCGGGTTTACGGGTACGTACTTTCGGGGCGCGCGGCAGACGGATTTCCGCCATCGCCCCGGGTCTTTCGTTGCCTTCGAATATAGGCGCATCAAGGAGCGCAAGCGTGCCGCCATGTTCCTCGATGATCTTCTTGACGATGGGCAGACCAAGGCCCGTGCCCTTTTCGCGGGTCGTCACATAAGGTTCGAACAGTCGCGCGCGGTCGGGCGGCAGGCCGATGCCATTGTCCATGATGCGGATGATGGCGGCATCGGGTTCGACGGTGAAGGAGATGCGTATCTCTGGCCGATGCCCGGCAGGCGCACCCTTTTCATGAAAGGATTCAATCGCTTCGCCAGCGTTCTTGATTAGGTTTGTCAAGGCCTGCGAAATCATGGTGGCGTCAAGGTCCAACATGACAGGCTCATTCGGAAAGGCTGTGACAAAGGTCACGCCCGGCTGCCCGCTTTCCTGCAACAGCGCGGCGTCGCGCACCAGCGCGGTCAGATCATTCTCGCGTCGGTCGGGTTCGGGCATGCGGGCGAACTTGGAAAATTCATCCACGATACGGCGCAGGTCGTTGGTCTGGCGTACAATCACATCGGTATATTGGTCCAGATCGTCGGGTTCCGTGACCTGCGGGCGGAACTTGCGCTTGATGCGTTCGGCAGACAGCGCGATGGGCGTCAGCGGGTTCTTGATCTCATGCGCGATGCGGCGCGCCACATCGCCCCAAGCGGCCATCCGCTGGGCACTGACCAGATCGGTCACATCGTCAAAGGCCACCACATAGCCTTCCAGCCCGCCTTCTTCATTCCGCCGTTCCGACATGCGCACCAAAAGGCTTTCCAGCTTGCCCTTGCGGGTCAGCCGCACCTCTTCCTGCGCGGCAGGGCCGCCGCTTTCCAACAGGCGTTCAAAAAGCGGCCCAAACTCCGGCACCGCCACCGCAAGCGGCATGTCCGCCCCCGCCCCCATATCGAGTAAGCGTTCCGCCGCACGGTTGGCAAAATCGATCCGCCCGTCCGAATTCAGGCCGATCACCCCTGCGGTGACATTGGACAAGACGGAATCAAACAGCCGCCGCCGCGCCTCGGTCTGGCTGTGGGATGTCACCAAAGCCTCGCGCTGCCCTTTCAGCTGCCGCGTCATGCGGTTGAAGGAACGTCCCAAGGAAGCGATTTCGTCATCCCCGTCTTCTTCGCGGACCTGAACATCAAGATTGCCTTCGCCCACCTGTTCCGCCGCCTCGGCCAGACGGCCCACCGGGCGCGCAAGCCGCTCGGCAAACCACAGGCCCAACCAGACGGCAGCAAGGATCAGGATCAGCGCAAAGCCAAGGTAAAGAAGCCCGAATTCGAACAAAAGCCGCCCGCGTTCGGATTCCAGCTGGTGATAAAGTGCCACGGTTTCCCGCGTGCCATCCAGCAGCGACAGGATCGACCCATCCACCGTGCGCGACACGTAAAGATAGCGGTCCGCAAAGGCATCCAAATGGACCAGCGCGCGAAACTCGTTATTGCCCCAATCCTGAATAAGAACCGTTTCCCCGGCCCTTGCGCGTTCCAGATCCTCAGGCGAGGGCGGTTCGAAATCGAAAAGGTAGGACCGTTCCCCCCGCGTCATCAACTCGCCCGCGCCGTCCACCAGATAGGCCTCTTTCAGCCCCCGCTGGATCGTCGCCTGCGCTTGCGTCAGCACCGGGCGCATCTGCGTATCTTGGACGAAGAAATTCGACTGTTTGAACAGGTTGATCTCGCGCGCCAAGGACTCGGCATCTGTGATCAGGTCTTGCCGATGTTCCTGCTCATAAGCCTCGGCCGCCGATAGCGATGACCCGACGACCGATCTGACCCGATCCGAAAACCACCCTTCAAGGCCGAAATTCACCGTGATGACGGCAAAGACCGCAACAAGCACGGTAGGGATCAGGGCCACCACGGCAAAGACCACGGTCAACCGCATATGCAGCCGCGACCCGGCCGATTTGCTGCGCCTGTCGGCCACCATACGGGCGACACGGGCAAGGACCAGCGTCGCTACAACAAGGATATAGACAAGGTCCGCCAGCAGGATCAGCCGCAGCGCAGGCGAATTGCCGCCCTGCGACAGGGGGCCAAGGGCAAGGAAGGTCGCCACGGCCAACAGGGGGCCCAGAAAGACAAGACCGAAGGTCATGGCGTTCTGCACCTGCCGCTGTCGCCGCAGGCGGGTGAATCGCGCCCATGTGTTGCTGCCGACGCTGCGATGCACGCCGAATGACCCCTTCATCCCGAGGGGACATTTCCCCCGCTATCCACATCTTGTGGCTTCCCACGCGTTGCGGCACGGGAAACACGCTTGATGTTGCGGTTTTACATCAGCTTGCGGCGGCGTGTCACGCGGATATCGAGATCGGTGATCTTCTTGCGCAAAGTATTGCGATTGATGCCCAGAAGGTCGGCGCATTTCGCTTGATTGCCCGCCGTCGCATCCAGCGCGATCTCGATCAGCGGCATCTCCACCTCGCGCAGGATGCGCTGATAGACACCTGCCGGGGGCAATTGCCCGCCATGCAGATCGAAATACCGCTTCAGATGCCGCGCGACGGATGCCGACAGCTTCTCGCCCTCGCCCCCACCTTTCAGGGGTTCCATCGTTGGCTGATTGCCCAGCACAGCATCCACCTCGGCCTTGGTGATCTCTGTCTCCGAGGAGGTGACCATCAACCGCCGCAGCGTGTTTTCCAATTGCCGCACATTGCCCGGCCAGGAATAGGCGCGGATCAGGTCGCGCGCATCATTGGACAGACGCCGCAGGCTGCCATAATCGCGTTCCCCCCGCGCAAGGAAATGTTCGGCCAAAAGCGGGATGTCATCCACCCGTTCCCGCAGGGCGGGCACATGCAGCGTCACGCCCGACAGGCGATAGAACAGGTCTTGCCGGAACTGCCCGCCTTCCATCCGCGCCGAAAGATCGCTTTGCGAGGTGGCCATGATGCGGGGTGCATTATCCCCCGCAAGGTCCAGCATCCGAACGATCCGCGCCTGCATGTCGTCGTCGTAATCGGCGATCTCGTCAAAGACCAGACTGCCGCCCCGCGCCCGCGCCATCAGCGCCGAAGGACCATCCATCCCCGCCAGATCAGACGCCTGCGCCACCACGAAAGGTTGCGACCGACGGTCCGAAAAATCATGGATGGCCTTGGCGATCAGGCTTTTCCCGGTGCCCGATTCCCCGGTGACCAGAACGGCAAGGTCGGTATTCATCACCCGCGCCACAAGACGATACAGCGCCTGCATCGCCGCCGTCCGCCCCACCAGCGGCAGGTCATCCCCCGCCTCGCGCGGCTGAACGGCACGCGCGGGGGCGCGCCGCTTCTGTTCCAGCGCGCGGGCCGACCGCTTCATCAGATCGGGCAGGTCAAAGGGTTTGGGAAGGTAGTCAAAAGCCTCTGCCTCGGCGGCCTGAATGGCCGTCATGATCGTGTTCTGGGCGGAAATCACGATGACGGGCAGACCGGGCCGCATCTTGGAAATGCGCGGCAGCGCATCCAGCCCGTTACCATCGGGCATGATGACATCCGAAATGACCAGATCGCCCTTCCCCTCTTCAACCCAGCGCATCAACGTCATCAGGGACGAGGTCGCATGAACCTTGCAGCCCGCCCGCGTCAGGGCCTGCGTCAGAACAGTGCGGATCGTACGGTCGTCATCGGCAACGAGGACGGTCCCATCCATCAGGCTTTCTCCTTCTTGTCCTTCGGCACCATGGGAAGGGACACGCGGAACACGGTGCGGCCCGGCACCGAGTCTACGGAAATCCATCCCTCATGGTCGGAAATGATTTTTGAAACGAGCGCGAGCCCCAGCCCCGTGCCGTTTTCACGGCCCGACACGAAGGGTTCGAAAATATCGGCAGCAATCTCCGGCGGAATGCCGGGGCCGTCATCGATGATCTCGATCTGCAAAGGCAGCGCGGCGGGGCGGCCATCCTTGCCCCGGATACGCAGTGACAGATCGTAAAAGGTATGCAGGCGGATCGTCGTCCCTTCACCCGCCCTTTGGCAGGCTTCGGCCGCGTTCTTGATCAGGTTCAGGAAAACCTGCATCAGCTGATCGGGATCGGCATAGGTCGGCGGCAGCGACGGGTCGTAATCTTCCACGATCTGCATATGGGCGGCAAAGCCCACCATGGCCGATTTCCGCGCCCGATCCAGCGCATCATGGATGTTCACGGCCCGACGGTCCGGCGGACGCAGATTTCCGAACTGCTCCACCTGTTCCAGCAATTTCACGATGCGCCGCGTTTCCTCGACGATCAGATCGGCCAATTCCCGATCCTCGGGCGGCAGGTTCATCCCGATCAGCTGCGCGGCGCCCGAAATCCCCGCCAAAGGGTTCTTGATTTCATGGGCCAGCATCTCGGCCATGCCGATGGCCGATTTGGCCGCCGATTTCACCTGCATCGCGCGACCCAGCCGGTCGGCCACATCGCGTGGCGAGATGATCAGAAGGATCACCTCGGCATTGTCATGCATCGGCGCGACTTGGATATTGCACTGGATCGGCGCGCGCTCGCCCGTCGTCACATCCACATCATTGATGAACAAGGGCGACTGGTTCACCCGCGCCCGCGCCAAGGCCTCATCCATCGGGGCATCAATCGACAGGCGATCAAAGGCAGGCTGCCCCATCAGGGATTTAGAAGAAACATTCAGAAAAATCTCGCCCGCCGGATTGACCTCGGCGATCCGGTTGTCGGGGCCGATCAGCAGCGCAGGCAGCGGCAGCGAGGCCCAGACGACACCCGGCACCGGGTATGGCGTGCGGTATGGCGTCATGCGGCCACCCGTCTTCGTCCACTATCGGCAAAGGCCGACCGGATCAGCCGCAGCACCTGCGCCGGATCATCCGCCGTCAGGATGGCATGGCGCGGGGCATCGCCCTCAACACCATCCAGATACCATCCCAGATGCTTGCGCGCGCAGCGCAGGCCAAGCGACGGGCCATAGAATGACAGCATGGCCTCATAATGTTCGGCCACCAGATCGGCCAGCGCCGCTCCTTCGGGGATCACCGGCGCAGGCGTGCCATAAAGCGCATGCGCAATCTCGGCCAACCGCCACGGCGCACCCTGCGCACCGCGCCCCACCATCACACCATCGGCGCCAGAAAGGGTCAGCGCCTGCCGCGCCGTCGCCCCATCCACGATATCGCCATTGGCAATGACCGGGATCGACACCGCCTCTTTCACCCGCGCAATGGCGGCCCAATCGGCGGCCCCCTTATAGAACTGGCACCGCGTGCGACCATGGATCACGATCATCCGCACGCCCGCGCCTTCCGCCCGCCGGGCAAGCTCTGGCGCGTTCAGCAGCCGTTCATCCCAGCCCAGCCGGGTTTTCAGCGTCACAGGCAGGGTCACCGCCTTCACCACGCTTTCGATCAACTCCAGCGCAAGGTCCAGATCACGCAGCAGCGCCGATCCACAAAGGCCCGTCGTCACCCGTTTCGATGGGCACCCCATGTTGATGTCGATGATGCGAGCCCCATTCGCCTCCATCAGCCGTGCCGCCTCGCCCATCCAATAGGGGTCACGCCCGGCAAGCTGCACAGAGGTTGCCTGCTCCTCCAACCCCAACTCGGCCCGCGCCCGTGCTTCGGGCTGGGCCTGCACCACCTCTTGGCTGGCCACCATCTCAGAAACCACCAGCCCCGCCCCGAACCGCGCGACCAGACGGCGATAAGGCAGATCGGTGATGCCCGCCAAAGGTGCAAGAAGCACGGGCGGCGCGATTGTCTGGGGTCCGAGGCAGAGGGCCAATTGCCTGTTCCTTGTGCAGATAGGTTGGTGTTAGGGGTCGAATGGCGGCAAAGCCAAGCGCGTTAAGCGCCGTTATGTCTGAAAAACTGGCGTTGCACAATTTTTAGGCATGTTTGCCCGAAGGCGCGCCAGATTGTCAGGCGGCGCGGTGTGGCCTAGGAAGGACCAAAGCGCAAGCCGCGCGTGGAGAGGAGTCGCACAAACCATGGGAACGGCAGCCGTCATCGTCGCCGCAGGGCGTGGCAGCCGCGCCGGGGGCGATGTGCCCAAGCAATGGCAGATGCTGGCCGGGCGGCCCGTTCTGGCCCATACGATTGACGCATTCCGGGGCAAGGTGGACCGCATCACTGTCACCATCCATCCCGATGACCGCGCACAGGCCGAGGCCGTGGCGCAGGGCTGTGATCTGGTTGAAGGCGGCCCGTCCCGCGATTCATCCGTCCGCAACGCGCTCTTGTCGCTTGATGGCGCGGGCATCCAGCGCGTGCTGATCCATGATGGCGCGCGGCCTTTGGTGTCCGCCGCCGTCATCGCACGCGTTCTGGCCGCGCTTGACACCCATCCCGGCGCGGCCCCCGCCCTGCCCGTGACCGATGCGCTTTGGCGCGGGGCAGACGGCCTTGTGGCAGGCACGCAAGACCGCGCCGGGCTTTGGCGCGCACAGACACCGCAAGGCTTTCGCTTCGACGCGATTCTTGCCGCGCATCGCAGCCATGTGGGATTGGCAGCGGATGATGTCGAGGTGGCGCGTGCCGCAGGGCTTGACGTCGCCATCGTCGAGGGCGAGGAAACCAATCTGAAACTGACCTTTCCCGGCGATTTCGCGCGGGCCGAGGCGATCCTGAAAGGGCGAAGGATGGATGTGCGCTTGGGCAATGGCTATGACGTGCACGCCTTCACGGAAGGCGATCATGTCTGGCTGTGCGGCGTGAAGGTGCCGCATCACCGCGCGCTTCTGGGCCATTCCGATGCGGATGTGGGGATGCATGCCCTGACGGACGCGATCTATGGCGCGCTGGCCATGGGCGATATCGGGCGGCATTTCCCGCCGTCCGACCCGCAATGGAAAGGGGCAGCGAGCGATATCTTCCTCCGCCACGCGGCCGACCTGATGCGCGCACAGGGCTATGAGCTTGGCAACTGCGACGTGACGCTTGTCTGTGAACGCCCCAAGATCGGCCCCCACGCCGCTTCCATGCAGGCGACGCTGGCCGGGATCATGGGCGTGGATGCAGACCGGGTCAGCGTGAAGGCCACCACCTCTGAACGCCTTGGCTTCACCGGGCGGGAAGAGGGCATTGCCGCGCTGGCCACCGCCTGTCTGGTGAAGGCATGAGATGGGTTGCCACGGTCTTCGGCCTGGGCCTGATGCGCCCCGCGCCGGGAACTTGGGGGTCGGCGGCCGCACTGGCCCTTGGGCTGGTGATCGACCGATACACAGGCTTTCCGGGGCTGGCCTTGGCCACGGCTGCGGTGCTGGTGGCAGGCTTTGCCGCCTGCAAGGCGGTCTGCGGGCCGGGGGAAGACCCGTCTGAAGTGGTGATCGACGAAGTGGCGGGACAGTGGATCGCCCTCCTCTTCCCGTCCTTCGCCTTTTGGATGCGCGATTTTGACGGCTGGATGCCCTATCCCGGTTGGGTCGCAGCCTTCCTTCTGTTCCGGCTTTTCGACATCTGGAAACCTTGGCTCGTCGGTCGCGCCGATGCGCGGGGCGATGCGGCGGGCGTGATGCTGGATGACATCTGGGCCGGGATCTTTGCCGGGATCGGCGTGGTCATCGCGGCGGGCATCGCCCATGGGTTTCTGATGGGGTGACAGGCATGGCGACAGCGGCAGAGGTCTTGCAAGCGGCCCGCTATTGGGGGGTAAAGATCGCCACCGCCGAAAGTTGCACGGGCGGGCTGATCGCAGGCGCCCTGACCGATGTGGCCGGATCGTCGGATGTCTTTGACCGGGGCTTCGTCACCTATTCCAACGCGGCAAAGGTCGAGGTGCTGGGTGTCCGGCAAGAGACGCTGGAAGCTGTGGGCGCCGTGTCCGAAGAGGTCGCACGCCAAATGGCAGAGGGCGCGCTTGCCGCCTCAACTGCCACGCTGGCGGTTTCCGTGACCGGCATCGCAGGCCCCGGCGGATCAGAGTTCAAGCCAGAGGGGCGCGTCTGTTTCGGGCTGGCGCAGGCGGGCAAGGCCACACTGGTCGAGACGGTCGATTTCGGCCCCTTGGGCCGCGCCGAGGTCCGCCGCGCCACGGTGGACCATGCGCTGGTGTTGATGGCGCGGGCCTTGACCTGACACCGCGCGCCCAGGCGCATCCCCCGGGGCCCTGCCCCGGACCCCGGAGTATTTTTCGCCAAGATGAAGCCCGCCGCTTTAGGGATGTTCGGCGAAAAAGCGCAGGATTTCGGCATTGGCGGTGATGTCGCGCGTGCCGCCTTGGCGGGGGGCGCGGCGGCTGCCGGGCCAAGCATGGCCACCGCCTTCGATCGTGAGGATGCGGATCTGGGTGACCCCGGCATTGTCGGCATAGTTTCTTTCCACAACGCGCATCCCATCCTCAGCCCGATCAATCACCCGTTCGGTGCGGGCGAGCATCTGGAAGGGCGCAAGGAACGCCGCCTCGACCGAAGCAACAGAGGCAAAGCTTGCGCGCAGGCCCTTGCCCATGCCGCCCGCATAAGGCACCCGGTCATCCGCCCTGCCATGGATGTGCAAAAGCGGGACCGGGCCCTTGGGCGTGACCCGCGCCGTATCCAGAGTGCCCGCCACACCCGCCACCGCCCGCACCTTTCCGGGGCGCTGGGCGGCATAGGTTTCGGCCATCATCGCACCGTTTGACATGCCCGTCAGATAGACCCGCGCCGGGTTCAGCCCGAAGCGCCGAATGGCATCGGCAATCACCGCATCGAGAAAGGCCAGATCATCCACGCGCCGCCGCTGCGCCTGCCCGCAGCAATAGCCCGCATTCCACGTCGCCGCCCGCCCCGTCCCTTCGGGATAAATGACGGCATATCCCTGTCCGTTGGCCGGCGCCGAAAGCCCCGAATTTCGCGCGAACTGATCCGCGCCACCCCCGCCGCCATGCAGGGCCACGATCAAAGGCGCACCGGCCGGGGCTTGCGGCAGGTCGATCCGGTAGAACCGATCCCCCAGAGGCACGGTTTCCGCCGCGACTGGCAGCGCCAAAAGCAGGAGGAGGGAGAGGACAAGACGGAACATGGCGACGCTCCAACTGGCGATCGGGACTGTTCCCCTGAACGCCGCAGCCGAAGCTTTCCGTCGCCCTAAACCTTCGGCCCGTGCAATTCCGCCGCGCGCCGTTCGAAGGCGCGCACCACGCGCTGCATCGCATCGTTGAAGACCACGCCGATGATCCCTTGCAGGATCGCGTTGCGGAATTCGAAATCGACGAAGAACTCCACCTCGCAGCCGCCATCGACATCGCGGAAGGCCCAAGTGGATTTCATATGCTTGAACGGGCCTTCGATATAGATCGTGTCGATCTTTCGCGCGGCGGGCCACAGGGTCACGCGGCTGCCGAACCTTTCGCGAAACACCTTGAACGAAATGACGAGGTCGGCTTCCATCACCTCTGACCCGTCCGGCATGGGTTTGCGCGACCGGATACGGGCGGCGGAATTCCACGGCAGGAATTTCGGATAGGACGCGACATCGGCCACAAGGTCATACATCTGCTGCGCCGTGTAAGGCAGGCGTTTGATTTCGTGATGCGTGGGCATAGGCTGCGCGACTTTCGTGACACCGTCCCCCGTATTGGTTAGACGGGACGGGGAAATCAAGGGGTGGGGCATGCCAGAGCGGCCATATGTCATAGACCAGATGATCAGCGCCAAGGCGATCGCGGCCCGGGTAGAAGCCCTCGCCGCCCAGATCACGGCGCATTATGCAGGCACCGACAAGCTTGTGGTCGTGGGCCTTTTGCGCGGGTCCTTCGTCTTTATCGCAGACCTCGTGCGCGAGATTGACCTTCCCGTGGAGGTCGATTTCCTTGAAGCTTCGTCTTATGGCGATGCCATGCATTCCAGCCGCGAAGTGCGCATCCTGAAAGACCTGCGCGGCGAAATCGCTGGCCGCGATGTGCTGGTGGTGGAGGATATCGTCGATACGGGCTTCACGCTCCACCATGTGAAGAACCTGCTTCTCAGCCGCGAACCCGCACGGCTGGAGGTATGCGCCCTGCTCGACAAACCGTCGCGCCGAGAGGTGGATATCAAGGCGACGTGGACGGGGTTCGAAATCCCTGATGAATTTGTCGTGGGCTACGGGATTGATTTTGCGCAGCGCAATCGCAACCTTCCCTATATCGGCAAGGTACGGTTTACGGGGTGACGGGATGAATCCGATATGGCTGATCCGGATGGCACAATGGGCGCGCAACCCGCCATCGCCCCAACGGGTCAAGCTGGTGTTCGGGGTGATCGCCCTTTGTCTTTTGATCTTCGGCTATGAATGGATGTTCGGCTGGCCGGAATGGCTGACGCCACAGAAGATCAAGCCCTAGGTCCCTTCGCGACTTCGTCACTGGTCGGACGGCAGCAGGGCGGCTAGGCTGATCCGGTATTTCCTGATGACGGAGACCGGATCATGCGCCTTCTTCCCGCCCTTGCCATCCTTTTCCTCGGCGGTGCTGCGGGGGGGTGGATGCTGACCGCGCCCGATCCCCTGCCTGCCGCCACCTTTGACGGGCTGACGGGCGATCCCGCGCGGGGGGAATTGGTGTTTACCGCCGCAGGCTGCGCCTCTTGCCACGCAGCACCGGGGGCGACGGGTGATGCGGAACTGGTGCTGGCGGGCGGGCAGCGCTTCCCGTCGGATTTCGGCACCTTCATTGCCCCCAACATCTCGCCTTCCGAACAAGGGATCGGCGGGTGGGGCGTGGCCGACCTTGGTAATGCCTTGATGCGCGGGGTTTCCCCTGATGGCGCGCATTACTACCCGGCCCTGCCCTATGCCTCTTACGCCAAGATGCAGCCGCAGGATGTGGCTGACATCCACGCCTATATGCAAACCCTGCCCCCTTCCGACGTGGCAAGCCAGCCGCATGACATGGGCTTTCCCTTCAACATCCGGCGCAGTGTCGGGGTCTGGAAACTGCTGTTCCTGAACGAAGATTGGGTGCTGTCCGGCGATCTATCCCCCGAAGAAACCCGTGGACGTGAGATTGTCGAGGCACTCGCCCATTGCGGCGAATGCCACACGCCCCGCAACGCGCTGGGCGGGATGGACACCGGGCGCTGGCTGGCAGGCGCGCCCAATCCATCGGGCGAAGGCACCATCCCCAATATCACCCCCGCCAAGCTGACATGGTCGACGGGCGAGATCGTCACCTATCTGACCACAGGCTTCACCCCCGAATTCGACAGCGCAGGCGGACATATGGCCCATGTCGTGTCGAATATGGCCAAACTGCCTGATGATGACCGCAGGGCGGTGGCGGCCTATCTGAAACGGCTGCCCGCCGCCGAGTGACCACGCCCGATAGTGTTCGCCATCCGCCGACCGCCTTGTGATTGCAGAAGACCCCCATACATGGTAGGTCTTAAAAAAAACAGAGCAGTATGGTGTGACCAATGAACAGGCTTGCAGGCGGCGCCATCGCGCTGCTGATGACATTTGCACCCCTACCCCTTATCGCACAGGGGATGGAACAACTCAGCTTTTCGGGGGATGTCGAATTCGAACATACCCGCCGCAACAGCGCCTCCAACTCTTTGGCCAGCGCTGATCTTATGTTGCGCTACGAAGGCCCCTTCGGCTTTGAACTGGGGGCCGAGATTGATGAAAACCTGTCAACCGGGCCGGATACGGCCCTGCCCTTCTTTGCCCTGACCTTCGGGTTGGGCATGGGAGAAGTCGCCGTCGGCGCACCCCAACCGGTGGCCGATGCCTTGGTCGATATCCCCGATTTCGCCGGTATCCGGGAACAGCAGATCGGGTTTGAGGCGCGCACCACCTCGGTTGCGACTGGCTTGGCAAAGTCACTGAACGAAGCGCTTTACGGCGCGCGCTTCACCATGGATGCGGGTCAATTGCGCTATGGCGCGTCGCTGCACAAGGTCACCCATCGGTCTGGCCTGCATTGGCAGGTGGCGGGCGAATATCAGGCCGGGATCGACAGCCAGATCGAAGGCGTTCTGGAAGGCGAAGATGGCAATCTGGGCATCACCCTTGGCGCGGCGCATAAGACCGGGCAATTCGACATGGGGCTTTACCTGATCAGCCAGCGGATCGTCGGGTCAACCGATGCCGCCGTCGCCTATGTGGGCGTGGCGGTGAATGATGCGCTGACCCTGCGCGGGCATCTGCGGACCGAAGATGGCACGGTCAACAACAACATGATCGGGATCGAGGCGGAATATGGCTTTAACAACGGGGCCTATGCCCAGTTCGGCGCCGCCGATGGCAACAACACCAGCATGACGATTGACGCCTCAGTCGGCTTCAAGTTCTGATCGAAGATCGCGCGCGAACATATTGAAAAGGCGGGGTTTACCCGCCTTTTTTATGCCCGCCCCAGCTTGGCGAAACGCGCGGCGCGCAGCCGATCGAAATCATCCCCCGCATGATAGGACGACCGCGTCAGAGGCGTGGCCGATACCATCAGGAACCCTTTGCCATAGGCCGCCGTCTCATATCCCTTGAACTCATCCGGCGTCACGAACCGCGCCACGCGGTGATGTTTTGGCGTCGGTTGCAGATATTGGCCAATGGTCAGGAAATCCACATCCGCCGCCCGCATGTCATCCATCACCTGCAACACGGCCTGCCGATCCTCGCCCAGCCCCACCATGATCCCCGATTTGGTGAACATGCCAGGGTCCATCTCCTTGACCTTCTGCAACAGGCGCAGGGAATGGAAATAGCGCGCACCGGGCCGCACCTCTGGGTAAAGGCCCGGCACCGTTTCCAGATTGTGGTTGAACACATCCGGCCGCGCCTCGACCACGGTTTCAAGCGCGCTTGGCGGGCATTTCAGGAAATCCGGCGTCAGAATCTCAATCGTCGTGTCGGGCGCGCGATGGCGGATCGCGCGGATCGTCTGGGCGAAATGCTCCGCCCCGCCATCCTCCAGATCATCCCGGTCGACCGAGGTGATCACCACATGCTTCAGCCCAAGCTGTTCCACCGCATGGGCCACCCGCCCCGGTTCAAAGGCATCCAGCGCCTGCGGCTTGCCCGTCGCCACATTGCAGAAGGTGCAACCACGGGTGCAAATCTCGCCCATGATCATCATGGTGGCATGGCCCTGCGACCAGCACTCCCCCACATTGGGACAGCCCGCCTCTTCGCAGACCGTCACCAACTTTTTCTCCTTCAGGATGTCCCGCGTCTTCTTATAGCCTTCCGACGTCGGGGCCTTCACGCGGATCCAAGCGGGCTTCTTCGGCTGTTCATTATCTGGCCGATGCGCCTTTTCGGGGTGACGCTGATCAGGAAGCTTGAGGTCGCGCAACAGGATGTCCTCCCAAGGAATGTCCCTGAAATACGCGCTTCGCCCCCCCGGCGCAACAGGACGCCCTGCCGCGCCGCCTTGCAGCGGGCGCAAGGCTCTTGCGCGCGACGCAGGCCACTAGCCGATGCGCGCGCGGGTTCCCTGTTCGTCGTAATGCCGCTTCAACCGTTCCAGCGCGATACGCAAGACGATCTTGCCAGACCGCGCCGCCCATCCCAGATGGCGTTCCGTCGTCTCGATCCCTTCCAAAAAGCAGCACACGCGCAGCACCACATCCCCCAAGCCGGGGCCAAGATCGCGCAGCGCATCGGCCACCCGGTCCCGCGCCGCGCGTGGCCCCTCGGCAAGGCTCGGCCCGGTGCCATATCCGCCGCGATCCCCCGCCGTCAGAAAGCGTTCCCAATTTTGCGCCACGCGCGGCCCCATCTGCGCCAATTCGAAATCCTCGCGCAGCCGTTCGGCCACACGCACCAGATCGTGGCTCAGATAGGGCTTGCCGTCCCGATCCAACTTCCGCCCAAGGGCGCAGACCGGGCTTTCGGCGGCATTATAGCGGATGCGGCGCGGGCCATCGGCCCCGTCTTCGTCGCGCGTTTCCATGACCCGATGCTGATCGGCATAGATGAATTGCGCCTCGCGCACGCCACCGGCCCGCATCTCATCTTCCGACAAAAGCCGCCGCAACGCGGCCCGCCCCGTGGCCGTGATCGCATAGGCCGAAAGTCGCCCCGGACGGTCGCAAGCCACCCAATCCTTCAGGGCAAAGGCCTGCGCCACACTGCGCGCCACGGTGCAAAGCCGCGTCTGCCCGCCCCCCGCTTCGGGGCGCAAGACGACCGCCCGCTCCATATCGGTTGAAACGGCCAAGATTGCCCCCGGCTCGGCCAGACGGCGCAGCACGCGCCGCGCCTCGGCGGCAAGGGTCGCCGCATCCTGCGGCATCGGATCGGTGCGAAGGGGGGCTGTCATGATATCCTCGTCCTCGGTTGGGAATGGCCCCGTTCCCTCGGCGACAACCACTTGCTCAAGGCTTTCCAGCGCGGCATCGACAAGGGGATCGTCTCGCCGCATCTCGCACAGGCGCACCTGTCGCAGCACGGTCGAGGCCGACACGCCATCGCGCCGCGCCAAGGCGCGCAGGCTGCTGCCCGCAGCCGTGTGGTCAAGATAATGCCGAAAGGACTCGGGCAACCAAGGTGGCAGGGTTTCGGTCACGGAACGGGTTCTGGTCTGCTGCATCATCGTCTTTCTGCCCGCGCCAAGACCGCAACGGCCCTCACGATTCAACCCAAGCGGGAAATTGGTTACCCAAAGGTTAATTCGGGCGGACAAATCCAATGTTGACAGTCAATTCGTCAATCAAACCTGACAGGAGCGCGCGCTGACCCCGCGAAACACGCAACACCACAAGGCCGCCCCCTAATCTGGCCCCTTCATGTCAGGAGGATGCCATGCCCGCCGCCGCCGCCCTCACCCGCCCCGCTACAGAGAGTACGCCCAACACCCCTGGCACCCGCCGCCCTCGCCTTCTGATCACGGCGGCACGCCACGGGATGGATGATTACCGCCGCCAACGCGACCTGCCGCGCCTGATTGGTCCGGGCATCCCCAAGGCCGATGTGACAGAGGTTCTGGCCGCTCTGGAAGAACGCATGGAAACAGCCCGCCGCGCCAATGATCCGGGCTGGTCCTGCCTGCGGCATGTGGAGGTGCTGATCGCGCTTCTTTCCGAACGCGCCCTTCGGGCAGAATAGGAAAAGGGGCGCCCCCGTCAGGAACGCCCCCCAAAGCCATGCCCGTCAAAGATCAGATGAACGCATCCGGCATCGACGCCTTCTTCCGGGCCACGTAATCCTCCAGCGCCTCGCGGACGCCGTCATCCAGCGCGGGCTGCTGATAATCGTTCAGCTGCTTCTTCACCCGCTCGCTTGCCAATTGCATCGTGTCGCGTGCGCCTTCCTCGGCCCAGGTTTCAAACGGCTTGTAATCCAGCAGGTCCGACCGCCAGAAGGCCGATTTGAAATTCGCCTGCGTATGTTCGCAGCCAAGGTAATGCCCGCCGGGGCCAACTTCACGGATCGCGTCCATCCCCTGCCCGTTCTTATCCATGATGATGCCCTGCGCCAGATGGTGCAGCGTGCCCAGCTGATCGGCATCCATCACGAATTTCTCGTACGAGGACACGAGGCCCCCCTCCAGCCAGCCACAGGCATGCAGCATGAAATTCACGCCCGCCAAAAGCGCCATGTTCAGGCTGTTCGCCGTCTCATAGGCCGCCTGCGCATCCGGCAGCTTCGATCCGCAGAAAGACCCACCCGACCGATAGGGCAGGTTCAAACGACGGGCGAGTTGACCCGCCCCATAGGTGATATGCGCAGCTTCCGGCGTGCCAAAGGTCGGCGCGCCCGAATTCATGTCGATCGAGGTGACGAAAGCCCCAAAGATCACCGGCGCGCCCTTGCGGATCAGCTGGCTATAGGCCACGCCCGCCAGAACTTCGGCCAGAACCTGCGTCAGGGTGCCCGCCACCGTCACCGGGGCCATCGCGCCCCCGACGATAAAGGGAGACACGATCGCCGCCTGATTGGCGCGGGCATAAACCTCCAACGCGCCCATCATGATCCCGTCAAAGGTCAGCGGGCTGTTGATGTTGATCAGGCTCGTCATCACCGTGTTCTGATCGACGAAATCAGACCCGAAGAGGATCTTCGACATCTCAACCGAATCCGCCGCCCGGCTGGGTTCGGTCACCGACCCCATATAGGGCTTGTCCGACAGAGTCATATGCGCCAGCAGCATGTCGAGATGGCGCTTGTTCACCGCCACGTCGGTCGGTTCGCAAACCGTACCGCCCGAATGGTGCAGCCATTTGGACATATAGCCCAGCTTCACGAAATTGCGGAAATCCTCGATCGTCGCATAGCGGCGGCCGCCTTCCATGTCGCGCACGAAGGGCGGGCCATAGACCGGGGCCAATACCAGCGACTTGCCCCCGATCTCCACATTCCGCGCCGGGTTACGGGCGTGCTGGGTATAGCTCGACGGGGCCGAAGCACAAAGCGCCCGCGCCAACCCGCGCGGAATGCGGACACGCTCGCCCTGCACATCCGCGCCTGCATCCTTCCAGCGCTTCAGCGCCTCGGGGTTTTCCACGAAATTGACGCCGATCTCTTCCAGAACGGTTTCGGCATTCCATTCGATGATCTCAAGCGCCTCTTCGTTCAGAATCTCGAAATTCGGGATGTTGCGCTGGATGAATTTCGCCGTCTCAAGGCTGACCGCCGTGCGTTCCGCGCGCCGGGCCGAACCGCCGCCGCCCCGCGCCCTGCGCCCTGCCCCGGCCATTGCAACATCCGCGTCGCTCATCTCTCTCTCCATGGCTACCGCCGCGCGAAGGGGCGGAATGTTTTGCCTGCTTATGCGCCCAAAGCCCCGCCCCTCGCCGGATGAATGCGGCGCTTGCGGTTGAAAAGCGACATGCGCGGCGATCATCCGCGACACGATCCCCCGCCGCTGCCCATGGCTTCATCTTGGCTGAAATGGTCAGGGGGGCCGACTGGTTTGCCACCGGTTCAAGAACCGGTCACCACGGGAGAGAACCCCCTGCGATCTCCCCAAGCCCCCCTTGCGAAATCCGGGCGCAAAGGCTACGCGAACGCATGACCCAAAGCACCCATGACCGCCTTCTGATCATCGACTTCGGCAGCCAAGTGACGCAGCTGATCGCGCGTCGCCTGCGTGAGTTGAACGTCTATTGCGAGATCCATCCCTTCAACAAGGTGGACGACGCTTTCCTGGCCACGTTCGCCCCCAAGGCGGTGATCTTTTCGGGCGGCCCCGCCTCGGTCTTCGCCGAGGGCGCGCCGATGCCACCCGCAGGCGTTTTCAACTTGGGCGTGCCGATCCTTGGCATCTGCTACGGCCAGCAGGTCATGATGCATTGCCTGGGCGGCAAGGTGGAACGCGGCCACGGCACCGCCGAATTCGGCCGCGCCTATGTGACGCCCACGCCCACCACGCACCCGATCCTGTCGGGCTGGTTCGATACCGATGATGGCCATGGCGGGCGGGAACAGGTCTGGATGTCCCATGGCGACCATGTCTCTGAAATCGCGCCGGGCTTTCAGGTGCTTGGCACTTCGCCCAATGCCCCTTTCGCCATCACGGCAAACCCGGAACGGCATTTCTACGCCGTGCAGTTCCACCCCGAGGTGCATCACACCCCCAAGGGCGCGAAACTCTATGAAAACTTCGTCCGACTCGCGGGCTTCAAAGGCGATTGGACGATGGGCGCCTATCGCGAAGAGGCCATCCGCAAGATCCGCGAACAGGTGGGCGACCAAAAGGTCATCTGCGGCCTTTCGGGCGGCGTGGACAGTTCCGTCGCCGCCGTCCTGATCCATGAGGCGATCGGGGAGCAACTCACCTGCGTCTTCGTCGACCACGGCCTTCTGCGTCTGGGCGAGGCGGAACAGGTCGTGACCATGTTCCGCGACCATTACAATATGCCGCTCATCCATGCCGATGAGTCCGACCTCTTCCTGGGCGCCCTTGAAGGCGTTTCAGACCCGGAAGTGAAACGCAAAACCATTGGCCGCCTCTTCATCGAGGTGTTTGAAAAGCACGCCAAGTCCGTGGGCGGTGCCACCTTCCTTGCGCAAGGCACGCTCTACCCGGATGTGATCGAAAGCGTGTCGTTCAGTGGTGGCCCCTCGGTCACGATCAAGTCGCATCACAACGTGGGCGGCCTGCCGGAAAAGATGGGGATGAAACTCGTCGAACCCCTGCGCGAACTGTTCAAGGATGAGGTCCGCGCACTGGGCCGCGAACTGGGCCTGCCCGATCAATTCATTGGGCGCCATCCCTTCCCCGGCCCCGGCCTTGCCATTCGCTGCCCCGGCGAGATTACGCGCGAAAAGCTGGATATCCTGCGCCGCGCCGATGCTGTCTATATCGACCAGATCAGGAAGCACGGGCTTTACGACGATATCTGGCAGGCCTTCGCCGCCATCTTGCCCATGCGCACCGTGGGTGTGATGGGCGACGGACGCACTTATGACTATGCGCTCGCGCTGCGCGCCGTCACCTCGGTCGATGGAATGACGGCGGATTACTACCCCTTCACCCATGATTTCCTCGGCGAAACCGCCACGCGCATCATCAACGAAGTGCAGGGCATCAATCGCGTCTTCTACGACTGCACCTCGAAACCGCCCGGCACGATCGAACTGGAATGATCCGGCTGTCGGGAAGATTGGTCTGCATGACCCCCGCCGAACGGGATGCCGTGCTGGCGCATCGCGCCACCCATATCGCGGCCACCCGCGCCGAGGCGGGCTGCCTGTCCTTCACCATCGACGACACCGACGATCCGATGATCTTCGACGTGATGGAAAGCTTTCGCGACCGCACCGCCTTTGACGCCCATCAGGCCCGCACACGCAGCAGCCCGTGGTTCGACGCCACCCGCAGCATCCTGCGCGACTTCCGGGTGGAGGACTTGCGCGACTGACGCCCCGTCTCCAAAAGGCCGCGCGGCCTTGCCGTCTGCCCTTTGGAAAGAGTAGCCTTTCTCCAATGTGAACCAGAGTATCGAGTGTCCTATGTCCCTTCCCGATCCGGCCGAATTGATCGGCCCTGCCGCCTGCCCCGGCACAGGTGCCGCCCTGCGGGCAATCCGGCCTGAACCCACTGGGGCCAAGGCATGAGGCTGATCCTGCATGTCGGCATGGGCAAGACCGGCACCTCCTCCATCCAGAAACGGCTGGCCAACAGCACCGATGCCCTGCGCGCGCAACGCGCCCATTACCTTGGCATGTGGCTGGACATGGTCGATCCGCGCGTCAAGGCCCTGAACAATCAGACGGAATTCTTCACGCAGGATGCCGAAACGATCCGCACGGCGGGCGATATTCTTGTCTCACATATGAAGCAGCGCCATGCCGTCGATGGCGTGGACACCTTCATCCTCTCGAACGAGGCTTTGGCCGGCAAGGCCATCCTTCTCAGGCCAATGGTGGATCGCATTCGGGAACTGGGCGTTTCGGTCCGCGTCATCGCCTATGTCCGCAACCCGATCGACTGGCTGCCCTCGGCCTTTGTGCAATGGGGCGTGCGACACAAGCTCTCGCCAGGGCGGGTGCGGCCCTATCCAGAAAAAGCGCGTCGGCTGGTCAGCTGGTATCGGGGCATTCTGGAGTGGCACGAACAATCCCCCGAACTTCTTGAACTGCGCAGCTATGACGATGCCCCTGATGTGGTGGCCGATTTCTCGGCCGCCATCGGCCTTCGCCTGCCCCCTTCGCCAGACCGGGAACTTGAACGCGCCGAAGACGCGGAAATCATCCTTCGCGCGCTTTTCAACGATGCCTTCAAGGCGACCGTACTTCCAGAACGCTTTAACCGGCTTGTCCTGCCCAATCTGGACAAGGTCGCGCGGCTGGACGACGTCATCGCCGCCTGTCTTGATTACAGCGAAACGCCGCAGGTCGTTGCGGAAAACGCGGCCTTCTTCGACCGCGTCGCCGCGGTCTGCGGCTTTGATCCGCGCACCAAGGGCAAGGGCACGCCAAGACCCGCCCCCGACCCCGGCCCGGTCAAGGATCGCATCTTGGATGCGCTGGTGGAAATAACGCTCATGCAGGCCCAGCAGATCAGACGTCTTGAAGACACAGTCGAACGGCTCGCGCGCGGCGAAGACCTCCCCCCCGGCAGCTTTCCCCCGATCCGCCGACCATGATGCCTTCCGCCGCCCCCCCTTATCGCGCAGGGGATTGACCGACAGGCCAGGGATGAAGGACGCTTCGCCAAGCCAAAGGGGTCAACCATGCGCGCCACCCGTCTTTTCGCCGTCAACGATATCCGCACCGCCGATGTGCCCGTGCCAAAGCCCGGCCCCGGCGAGGTGCTGATCCGGGTCGAGGCCTGCGGCATCTGTGGCACCGACCGCCATCTTCTGCATGGCGAGTTTCCGTCAAAACCGCCGCTCACTCTGGGCCATGAATTCGCAGGCATCGTCGTGGACTGCGGCGAAGGCGTGACACTTCCCGAAGGCGCGCGCGTGACCTGCGACCCGAACACATGGTGCGGCCATTGCCCGGCCTGCCGTCGCGGGCGGGTGAACCTGTGTCAGAACAACGTGGCCACGGGCCTTGGCCGTGACGGAGGCTTTGCCGAATTCTGCGCCTTCCCCGCGCATAAGGCGCATCTTCTGCCCCCCGACCTTGATCCGCTGCACGGGGCCTTTTGCGAACCGCTTGCCTGCACGATCCACGGCATCGATATCGGCGCGCCCATGCCCGGCGAACGGGTGATGATCCTTGGCGGTGGCGTCATCGGCATGCTCGCGCTGCAACTCTGCGCCTTGGCGGGGGCCGAGGTGATGCTGCTCACCCGCCAATCCGCGAAACAGGCGCTGGGGCGGCGGCTTGGCGCGGTGGTGACGGCCGGCACCGAAGATGAGGCGCGCAAGCTTTGGCCCAAAGGCGCCGATCTGGTGGTGGAATGCGCAGGCGTCAGCGACACGGTCGAGGCCGCACCCCGCCTGACGCGCGACGGCGGGCGCGTGGTGATCCTCGGTGTCCTCCCTGCCGGACAAAAGGTGCAGATCGAACCCTTCGACCTGCTTTTCCGCGAGGTGCAGTTCCTGTCCTCCTTCATCAACCCATTCACCCAAGACCGCGCGGCGGCGATGATCGCCCAAGGCAAATTGCAGATCGCCCCCCTGATCTCCCGCACGCTCCCGTTGGAAGAGGCCGCCGAGGCCATCGCCAACCCCGCCCGCCCCGGAGAGATTCGCGCCATCGTCCTGCCCCGTGGCTAGGGAAAGATCCGCCATGAAACCGGCAGGCCTACCCCTTCTGCATCGCCGAATGACCATGGCCTTGCCCATACCGAAGGCGCATCAGCCATAGACAAACGGCCAGTCGCCGGTTCCATCCTTCCGAAAATCTGCCACAATCGACCCGTAAGCAGGGTGGAATGCTTAGGTTACTGACCCGGACAAATGACTGACGCGATTATCGGAATGGTCGCGCGCCTTGCCTCTCCCATCGGGAAATGGGGCGCGCGCATGCGGCGCGGCTTGGCCCGCTGGCCTTGGCTGCGCCTTGTCTTGGCCCCCTTGGTCCTGATTGTGACGGCGGTGCTGGCCCTGATGTCCCTCATTGCGGGGCGGCATGACCTTACGCTTCTGAAGCTGTTCATTGCCTTGCCATTGGCCACAGCCTGCCTGATCTTCTGCTACAGCCCCGACGACGAAGACGAATAGACCCAAGCGCGGGGGCTGGACTTTCTCTTTGTGGGCGGGAACTGTCCCGCCATGACAACGCATCGCCCCATCGCCGCCGCGGTCTGGATGACCGGCTCGATCTTTTCCTTCACCGCGATGGCCATCGCGGGGCGCGCGGTCTCGGGCCAGCATGATACCTTTGAAATCATGCTTTGGCGCTCCGTGGTGGGCTTTTGCCTTGTCCTTGCCATAGGGGCCGCGCTGGGCCGTCTGGCCGAAATCCGCCGCAACCGTTTGGGCGAACATCTGTTGCGCAATCTGGTGCATTTCACGGGGCAAAACCTGTGGTTCTGGGCGCTGACAATGATCCCGCTGGCGCAGGTTTTCGCGCTTGAGTTTACCTCGCCCATCTGGGTGATCCTGCTTTCGCCGCTTTTCTTGGGGGAAAAGCTGACCCGCGCCCGTCTCTTCGCCGCCGCCATGGGGTTCATCGGCATCCTGCTGGTCGCGCGCCCGGATTTCGCAGCCCTTGATCCTGGCGTTCTGGCGGCGGCAGGCAGCGCGCTCTGCTTTGCCGTGACGGGCATCCTGACGAAAAAACTGACCCAGCGCGAAAGCATCGTCTCCATCCTGTTCTGGCTGACGCTGATGCAAGGCATTTTCGGGCTTGGCATGGCGGGCTTTGACGGGGTGATCCACCTTCCCACAGGCCAGACCCTGCCTTGGCTGATGCTCATCGGCTTTTGCGGTGTGTTGGCCCATCTTTGCCTGACCACGGCGCTGTCCCTCGCCCCGGCCAGCTATGTGATCCCCATCGATTTCGCACGCCTTCCCGTGATCGCAGCCGTCGGGATACTGATCTATGCCGAACCGCTTGATCCTTACGTTCTTCTGGGCGCGGCCATTATCTTTCTGGGAAATTGGGCCAATATCCGCGCCGAAACGCGCAAGCGTGCAACAGTTGTGCAGGTCACAAATCCGTGACGCGGCGTCATGAATTGACCGTAATTTCGCCTGCACCTACTTTTAATGATTGTAGCTCATTGGGGATGAGCGTGGGAGGAGTAGAGGGATTATGGTCATGATGAAAACAATGCTGGGGGCAACCACCGCGCTGGTGGTCGGAACCCTGACGGCGCAGGCAGGCGGTATCGATCGGTCCGGTCAAGGTCTGGGCGCTTTGTTTGAGAAGGGTCGTTATGTTGAACTGTCTTTCGGGGCGGTCAAACCCGAAGTGTCAGGCAACGACGTCGCTCTCTTCGGCGGCGGTGCCACGGGCGATGTTGCCAGCGACTACACGCAATTGGCCTTTAGCTACAAATACGACATCAATGATCAGCTTTCTTTTGCGCTGAACCTTGACCAGCCATTTGGGGCCGACGTTCTTTACTCAGCGACATCCGCCGCTCTGGGCGGAACAAACGCCGAAGCAACCTCGACCCAGTTGACGGGTATCCTGCGCTACAAGTTCAACGACCGCGTGTCGGTTCACGCCGGTCTGCGAGCAACCAAGAGCGATGGCTTCATCCGCTTGCAAGGAGCGGCCTATGCTGGCTTGAGCACCTATAACGTGACCCTAGGGTCTGATGTCGCGCCCGGCTACCTTGTCGGTGTGGCCTACGAAATCCCGGATATCGCGCTTCGCGTCGCGCTGACCTACAATTCCGAGGTCAAGCATGACTTCCTGACGACCGAAAGGCTTGGCGCAGCGCAAATCGCCCCACAATCGGTAACAAATGTAACCCTGCCGCAATCTGTGAACCTCGACTTCCAGTCCGGCATCGCCGAGGACACTTTGCTTTTCGGACAGATCCGTTGGGTTGATTGGTCGGCCTTCCGCGTCGACCCGACGGCATTCGTCGGATTGGCAGGTGGCGGTCTTATCGATCTGGAAGACAGCGTCACATACTCGCTTGGTATCGGGCGTCGCTTCAACGAAACTTGGGCCGGCAGCGTGTCTGTCTCGTATGAAGGCAAGGGAACGGATAACCTCGTTTCTCCGCTCGCCCCGACTGACGGCCGTATCGGTCTGACCGTTGGCGGCATCTATTCGCATGAGAACATGAAGGTGTCCTTCGGTGTGAACTACACCAAGCTGGGCGATGCGCAGCCGGAAACCGGCACTCCCGATGTGGCTCGCGCGAGCATGACCGGCAATTCGGCACTTGGTGTTGGCGTGAAGGTTGGTTGGTCCTTCTGATCCCACGAAATCGCATCAAAGGCCCCGCATCCCTGATGCGGGGCCTTTTGCTTTTCCGCGTGAAATCCCCGCCCTGCTTCGCTATCACGCACGAACAGGATGGGAGAGCGGACGATGATCTACCGAAACGGGGCAGACTTCCGGGCGGCGCGGGAAAAGCGCGTCCTTCTGTTCGGCATGTCCGGCCTTGGCAAGACCCACCTCTCCAACCTTCTGCGCGATGCGGGCGGCTGGTTTCACTACTCCGTCGATTACCGCATCGGCACGCGCTACATGGGCGAATACATCGCCGACAACTTCAAGCGCGAGGCGATGAAGGTCCCGCTCCTGCGCGAACTCCTAATGACGGACAGCGTCTATATCGCCTCCAACATCACTTTCGACAATCTCGCCCCCCTCTCCACCTATCTGGGCAAGCCCGGCAATCCCGCGCAGGGCGGCGTGCCCTTCGCCGAATATTGCACCCGTCAAGCCCAGCACCGCGAGGCCGAGATCGCGGCGCTGCACGACACGCTCCGCTTCATCGACCGGGCGCGCGATATCTATGGCTATTCCAACTTTGTCTGCGACAGCGGCGGGTCGATCTGCGAGGTGGTCGATGCCACCGATCCCGCCGATCCGGTGATGACCGCCCTCTCCAGCCAGCTGCTCATGGTCTGGATCAAGGGCGGCGAGGCGCATCGCGACGCCCTCATCCGCCGTTTCGACAAGGCGCCAAAGCCGATCTATTACCAGCCCGACTTCCTTGCCACGCTCTGGGCCGAATATTTGGCGCAGGAAGGCAAGCCCGAAGATCAGGTCGATCCCGACGCCTTCCTCCGCTTTGGCTATGCCCGCCTGCTGGCCCATCGGCAACCGCGCTATGCCGCCATGGCCAAATGGGGTGTCACCGTCACCGCCGAAGAGGTGGCGATGGTCAAGGATGCCGCCCAGTTCGACGACCTGATTGCAAAGGCGCTGGATACCACCCCCGCTTGATCGCCGCGCCGACAGCGCCTAGATACGCCGCCTGATTGAACAGACGAGTTTACCCATGCCCATCACCCTGCCCGAGACCCTGCCCGCCTATGACGTTCTGCGGAACGAAGGCGTCATGGTCATGTCGCCCGAACGGGCGGCGCGGCAGGATATCCGCCCCCTGCGCATCGGGCTTTTGAACCTGATGCCCAAGAAGATTCAGACCGAAAACCAGTTCGCCCGCCTGATCGGGGCCACGCCCTTGCAGATTGACCTGCATCTGATCCGCATGACCGAACATCAGACGCGCAATACCGCCGCCGAACATATGGAAACCTTCTACCGCCCCTTTCAGGACGTGAAGGATGAAAAGTTCGACGGCCTCATCATCACCGGCGCGCCCATCGAACATCTGGCCTTCGAAGAGGTCACCTATTGGGATGAGTTGTGCGAAGTCTTCGACTGGACGCAAACCCATGTTCAATCCACCTTCGGCGTCTGCTGGGGCGGGATGGCAATGATCAACCACTTCCACGGCGTGGAAAAGCACATGTTAGCGAAAAAGGCCTTCGGCTGCTTCCGCCACCGCAACCTTGCGCCCACCTCGCCCTATCTGCGCGGCTTTTCCGATGATTTCGTCATCCCGGTTTCCCGCTGGACCGAAATGCGGCAGGCCGAGATTGACGCCCGCCCCGCCCTGCGCACGCTTCTGGGGTCGGAAGAGGTTGGCCCTTGTCTGGTCGAAGACCCGGGTCACCGCGCGCTCTATATCTTCAACCATTTCGAATATGACAGCGGCACGCTCAAACAGGAATATGACCGTGACGTGGCCAATGGCACGCCCATCAACGTGCCCCTGAACTACTATCCCGATGACAACCCCGCGATGCCCCCCCTCAATCGCTGGAGAAGCCACGCCCATCTTCTATATGGCAACTGGATAAACGAGATTTACCAGTCCACGCCCTATGAGATCGCCGAGATTGGCACTTAGCCTCTTCCTTGCTGCAACCGTCATCGGCGGCTGCGCCGTCGTGACGGACCGCCGCGCCACAGCGCGCGAATCTGCGGCCGAGGCAGCCTATCCCCCGACGGGGCAACTGATCGAAGTGGATGGCAAACAGGTCCATGCCCATGTGCAGGGCAGCGGGCCGGATCTGATCCTGATCCATGGGGCCAGCGGCAACACGCGGGATTTCACCTTCGGACTTGTTGACCGTCTGGCGCAGGATTACCGCGTCATCGCCTTTGATCGTCCCGGTCTGGGCTGGTCCGATGATCTGGGGCCGGATGGCATAAGCCCCATGATGCAAGCCGCGCTCTTGCAAAGGGCCGCCGCCCAGCTCGACATCCGCCGCCCCATTATCCTTGGCCATTCCTACGGTGGATCGGTCGCTCTGGCCTGGGCGCTTACCGATACAGCGAATGTCGCGGGGGCGGTGATCCTGTCGGGGGCGACGATGCCGTGGCCCGGTGGTCTTGGCCCTTATTACGCAATCACGGGCAGCAGGCTTGGTGCCGCCACCGTCATCCCCGCCATCACGGCCTTTGCCGGCCCCAAACAGACCGAGGCGGTGGTCGCGGGCATATTCGCCCCCGATGCCCCCCCGCCCGGCTATACCGATTACGTCGGCGCCCCCCTGACGATGCGGCGCGACACGCTGCGCGTGAACGCCGCGCAGGTGACGAACCTGCGCCCCCATGTCGTGCGGATGTCGGACGCCTATCCGCGACTAGATATTCCCGTCGAAATCCTGCACGGCACTGCCGATACGGTCGTTCCCGCCACGATCCACGCCCTGCCGCTGTCGCGCCTTCTGCCCAATGGCAACCTCGTCCTGATCGACGGCGCTGGCCATATGCCGCATCACACCCACCCCGATGAGGTCATCGCCGCCATCAACCGCGCCGCCGCCCGTGCCGGATTGCGCTAACCCCGCCCATCGCCATACTGGCGGGGTAACAGTTGCGAGGACATCATGACCGACCTGCCCTTTGACGGCGCGATCAGCCGCTATTTCCGCAAGGATGCCCCCAAGGCCATCCGCAAGGCCATCGAAAGCGCCGGGAAGGATGACCTCCTTACCCCCGGCTATCCTTACGCCGAGGAGATGAAGCGCAAGGATTACGACGCCACGATGGGGGCCCTGCAACGCCAACTCGTCCGCATGCAAGCCGATATCAAGGCATCCGGCAAACGCGTCATCGTCATCTTCGAAGGGCGCGACGCGGCAGGAAAAGGCGGCACCATCGACGTGATGCGCGAAAACCTGAACCCGCGTGTGTGCAATGTCGTGGCGCTCTCAAAACCCTCCGACCGCGAAGCGGCAAGCTGGTATTTCCAGCGCTATGTCGATTGGCTGCCCGCCGCTGGCGAAATGGCGATGTTCGACCGCAGCTGGTATAATCGCGCCATGGTGGAACATGTTTTCGGCTTCTGCACGCCCGCGCAGCGCGAAACCTTCTTCCGCCAACTTCCCGAGTTTGAACATATGCTCGTGGATGAAGGCTTCACCCTCGTGAAGCTCTGGCTCGAAGTGGGCCGCGCCGAACAACTCCGCCGTTTCCTCGCCCGCGAACAGGACCCGCTGAAACAGTGGAAACTCTCGCCCATCGATATTCAGGGCCTTGGCAAATGGGATGATTACTGCGCCGCCATTGACGAAACCATGCAGCGCAGCCATTTCGACTTTGCGCCCTGGACGGTGATCCTGTCGGATGACAAAAAGCGCGCGCGCATTGCGGCGATCCAGACCGTGCTGCGCGCGGTCGATTATACGGGCAAGGACGATACCCTGATCGGCGCGCCGGATGCGGCGATCTGCGGCGGGCCTGACTTGCGCCCGAAAGGATGAAATGAAGCACGGCTATCACCACGGCAATCTGCGGCAGGCTTTGGTCGAAGCGGCACTTGTCCTTATTGCCGAACGCGGCCCCTCAGGCTTTACCCTGTCCGAGGCGGCAAAACGCGCCGATGTCACCCCCGCCGCTGTCTATCGCCATTTCGCAGGCCGCGACGATCTGATCGCCGAGGTTGCGCGCCAAGGCTATGACATCTTCGCCGCGCTGATGGAATTCGCCTATGCCGATGGCCAACCCTCTGCCCTTGCGGCGTTTGAGGCGACGGGTCGCGCCTATCTTGCCTTCGCGCGCAAATATCCCGGCCATTACATGGCAATGTTTGAAAGCGGCCTGTCCTTCAACGCGCATCCCGACCTTGCCCTTGTCGCGGGCAAAGCGCGCGCGGTGATCGAGAAAGCGGCCGAAAAACTGTCCGAACAAATGCCCCCCGACCGCCGCCCCCCGGCCACCATGTTCTCGGCCCATATCTGGGCCATGTCCCATGGCGTGGTCGAACTCTACATGCGCGGCGCGCCGGGCGCGAAATCGCCCTTCACCCCCGAAGACCTGCTGGAAAGCGGGATCGGCATCTATCTGCGCGGCTTGGGCCTTCTGCCCCCTGACCGCTGACCCGATCCATAGGGTGGGGTTGACCCCACCTTACCGGAACAGAACCAAAGCCCCCGGTGACCACCCCACCCGCGCCCGCGCGCCACGATCCAGCACGGGCCGCCCAAAGACGTTGCGCATCGAAATGCGCACTGGGCTTTCCGTCCCATCGATCTTCACGTCGTAATAGGTCATGTCACCGAAATAGACGACCTCTTCGATCGTCGCCATGCTTTCGCGGTCTGTCGCGGCACTGCCATCATAGAGGATGGTCAGCGTCTCGGGCCGGAACCCCACGGTCGCGCCTTCTGCCGTGGCCCCGCCCATCACCTGCCGCGCCTCGATATGGATGCGGCCAAAGCCTGCCGCATCAATCTCCACCGCATCGGCCCCTTCCTCCAGCACCTTGGCGGGCAGGAAATTCATCGTCCCGATGAAATCCGCCACCTTCCGGCTGTTCGGGCGACGATAGAGCGTTTCAGGATCGGCCAGCTGGGCAATCTCACCCTCGAACATCACGGCGATCCGGTCCGACATGACCAGCGCCTCTTCCTGATCATGGGTGACCAGAATGAAGGTGATGCCGACCTGCCGCTGCAGCTTGATCAGTTCAACCTGCATCTGCTCGCGCATCTTCTTGTCCAGCGCGGAAAGCGGCTCATCCAACAGCAACACCTTCGGCTTCAGGATCAGCGCCCGCGCCAGCGCCACGCGCTGCCGCTGCCCGCCCGAAAGCGCATGCGCCGCCCGCTTGCCATAGCCCTTTAGCCCGACCATCTCCAGCGCCTCGCCCACGGCGCGGGCCTTGTCTTCTTTTGAACGCGGGTCGCGACGCAGGCCAAAGCCCACATTCTCTTCCACCGACAGATGGGGGAAGATGGCATAGGACTGGAACACCATATTGGTGGGCCGCTTGTTCGCAGGCACCCCCGCCATATCGCGCCCATCCACCAGCACCGCCCCGGACGAGATATCCTCAAACCCCGCAATGGTGCGCAAAAGCGTGGTCTTGCCACAGCCCGACGGACCCAGCAGCGAAAAGAACTCCCCCGGCCGGATCGTCCCGGTGATCCCGCGCAGCGCGTGATAATCGCCGTAATATTTATGGACGTCCCGGAACTCGATCATTGCGTCGGACTGGGTCACAAGAAGCCTCCGGTATCCTTGCCGCCCGACTTCGCGATGCCGCGGCGGCGGAAGTATTCAGCGATTGCAAGAAGGGTGATAGACAGAAGAACAAGGATCGTCCCCAGCGCCATGATTGCGGGCACCTTGGCCGGGAAACGGAACTGGCCATAGATATAGACCGACAGCACCGTCTCGTTCCCGCCAAGGAAATAGGCGATGATGAATTCGTCCAGACTGATCGTGAAACAGATCAGAAGGGATGAGATGATCCCCGGCATGACCAAAGGCAGGATGATCAGCCAAAAGGTGGAAAGCGGCGTCTCCCCCAGATCATAGGCCGCCTCTTCCAGCGACCGATCCAGCGATTGAAAGGCCGAAGACAGGATCGCCACGGCAAAGGGCGTGCAGATCAGCACATGGCCAAGGATGATGGTAAAGATCGACAATTCGATCCCCACCGCCAGCAGCACCACCAGCATCGACATGGCAACGATCATTTCGGGCAGCACAAGCGGCAGCATGATCAGCCCCATGATCCCCGTCTTGACCGGAAAGTTGAACCGTGTCGACGCCCGCGCCGCAAACAGCCCCAGCGTGGTGGACAGGACAGCAACCGAAATCGCGATGATGGCGGAATTCCGCACCGCATTCCAAAGCGTCGTATCCTCCCACATCTCCTTGAACCAGGCCGTGGTAAAGCCTTGCAAAGGGAAGGCGATCACGCGGCTGTCGTTAAAGGCAAACATCGGCAACAGGACGATGGGCGCGTAAAGAAAGATCAGATAACCGATCGTATAGGCGCGAAAACCGGGCGATTTCATTTCGCACCCCTCAGGAAACGGCGGTTCAGCAGCAGGAAGACCACGCTCACCAAGGCCACGACCAGCATCGCCGTCACCGCGATGGCCGACCCCAGCTCACGGTTGTTCTGTTTCAAAAGCGTGCTCTCGATCCGGTTCGCGATCATCGGCAGCTTGCCGCCCCCGATCAGGTCGGGCGTCACGTAATCGCCCACCGTCGGGATGAACACGATCAGCACCGCCGCAATCACCCCCGGCATCGACAGGGGCAGCGTCACGCGGATAAAGGTCATGAACTGGCTTTCCCCCAGATCGCGCCCTGCCTCAAGGAAGGAGCGGTCGATCTTCTCCAACGCCACGAAGATGGGCAGGATGGCAAAAGGCGCATAGGCATGGGCCAGCGTCATCACCAGCGCGGGCACGTTATAGTTGATGGCCTGCAAAGGTTCATCAATCAGCCCAATGGACATCAGGCCCGAATTGATCACGCCGTTATAGCCAAGGATCACCTTCCACAGGAACACGCGGATCAGATAGCTCGTCCAGAACGGGATGGTGATCAGGAACAGCCACAGCGACTTGCGCTCAGGCTTCACGTAAAAGCTGACGAAATAGGCCACCGGATAGGCCAAAAGCACCGTCACCAGCGTGACCGAGAAGGAAACCGTCAAGGACCGCATGATCAGCAACTGGTTGATCCGGTCCGACCAGACGGTTGCGTAATTGTCGATCCCGAACCCGCCCTCTTCCAACGAAAGCGAATAAATCACCACCGTCAAAAGCGGCGCCGCAAGCAGCAACACCGCATAGATCAAGGTCGGGCTTACAAGAAGCAAGCCATTGGCCGCCTCTGATCGGCCTTGGCCGACCTTGCCTGTGCTGGTTGCCATCATGCCCCCTGTTGGCACGTGTTTCTTGGACTTTGATCAAATTTAGCCGCAACAAAAGCCGCAGCGCAAGTGACACCGGCCGACGAACGCGCGCCGGCCGGTCAATTGCATTGCAGATGCCTGAATTTCAAGCAGATTATTTCGAAGGATGGCTGGTCCGGGCGGGCCGGGGATCAGCCCCCCACACGCTCGATCGAAATCGACCGTTTCTTCAACTCATCATACAGCGTCGGCAGCACCCGCAGCGACCCCACCGCCGTGCGCAGCGCATCCGACAGCTTGCCGTCCTGCGGCTTGCCCGCAACGCGCCAGACCATGCGGCGGGCGACCCCGTCGTCATAGACGATCTCTGTCGCGCCCGAACGCGATTGCCGGATACCAAGGAAATCCGCGCCACCATGCGGCGCATGAAAGAATGCCTGTTGTCCCATTTTCGGGTCCATTTGTGAGTTGCTCGATTATTAATTGTAAAGATCGGCACGCGACCGCCTTGGGTCAAGCAAGACAGGATCAATCCCCACACAATCGCGAAATTCGGGACTTTCGCGCCACAGAATGGCCCCTTTACAGGTGGATTGTGGCAAAGCCCTTCGCAAACTTGCCACAATCCCGCCGCAATCACACGGCGGGCGGGTCATAAGGCGGGCGCGACAAGAGCCCCGCCAACTTCTCCATCGCCAGTGCGAACCGCTCTTCCGATATGTTTCCGGCCAAGGCGATCCGCACCGCATGGGGCGCGCGCCCGTGGATCAGGGCATATTCATCCGCCGACCGCACCAGAACTCCCTCCGCCTCGGCCATCCGGGTAAAGGTCGATGCCCGCCACCCCATCGGCAGGTTCAAAAAGGCAAAGCGCAATCCCGGCTGCCACAGCAGATCGAACCGCCCCAGATGGTTCACCATGATCCTGATCCGGGCATCCAGATCCTCGCTCACCTTGCGGCGGATCTCCTGCGCGGCCCCGGTTTCGAACAGATGCAGGCACAATTCGCTGACCGGCTTGGCCAGCGCGAAAAACGCATGCTGCGCCGTCAACCGCCCCGTTTCCCCCATCCCCGACGGGCAGACGATATAGCCAAAACGCAGCGCCGCCGAGACGGTCTTCGACAGGCTGCCCACATGCCAGACCCGTTCTGGCGCAAGCGCCCGCAGGGACGGCCATTCGCTATCGGACAGCGTGTAGCAATCATCCTCGATGATCTGCAGATCAAAATGCCGGGCAATCGCGACGATCCGTTCCCGCCGCTCCGGCGTCAGCCGCGCCGTCGTGGGGTTCTGCGCCTCGGTCGTCAGGCACAGGACTTGCGCCCCGTGTCGCCGACAGGCCGCCTCCAGCGCTTCGGGGATCATGCCGCGGTCATCCGTCTCGACCCCCACCACCTCGGCCCGCGCCAGACGCGCGGCATGGCGAAAGCCGGGATAGGCCAGTTCCTCGGTCAGAACGACAGGCCGATCCCCACGCAGACAGCACAGGAAAATCAGGCTGATGGCATTCTGCCCCCCCGCCGTCAGTGCGATATCGTCAAGGTCGATCTTGCCCAGATTGCGATCCGCCAGCCAATCGCACAGGGCACGCCGCAAGGGAAGTTCCCCCCGCTGGGTCGGATAGTCGATCCAGTCATCGGTCAAATTCGCCAGACTGTCGCGCAGCGCCTCGGCAAAGGCCTGCATCTGCCCCACATCCGGCAGGCGCGGCGCGCGCAAGTCGATCCGCCCGTTGATCTGATCGGGTTCCCGCTCCAAAAGCAGGGGCTGGGTCGGGCCAAGGCGCGGCGCGCGGGCCGCAACAAAGGTGCCGCGCCCCACCGTCGCCGCAAGCAACCCCTCTTGCGTGGCCAGCGCATAAGCCCGCGACACCGTCCCCGGCGTGACCCCAAGCCCCCAAGCCAGATCGCGCACGGTGGGCAGCTGCGCCCCTTCGGCCAATTCGCCCGACCGGATCGCCTCACGCAGGGCGCGCGACAGGGCCAGATATTTAGGGCCGGGATAGGCCGCAAGGTCGGGCTTCCATATTGTGTCAGTCACAATGTTCCTCTGGCCGGGGCGCTTTGTCTATTGTATCAATAATTCATAGCAACACAGACACTTTGTATCAATACAAAAAAGGATGCTGAAAATGACCGCCCGCGCCCTGCCCCGCGCCATCCCCACCAGCCTGCCGCCGCTGTCGCGTCTGCTCGTGTCGGTCGCGCTGCTTTTGGCTGCGTGGGAACAGCGTCGTAACAGCCGCAGCGCCCTAACCCGGCTCGATGACCACATCCTCCGCGATATCGGCCTCACGCCCGATCAGGCGCAGTCTGAGGGCACGAAACCCTTTTGGCGGGACTGATCCCCCCCGCCACCGCTCCCCTGACTTGGCCGGGTTCGCCCCGGCCTTCTTTTTTGGCCGCACAATAAGAAAGCGGCGGGCCAAGACCCGCCGCCTTCCACATCTGCATTCAAGGACCTGATCAGCCGTTGATCAGAATCGACCGGATCTGCGCCGCCGCATCCCCCTGATCGCCGTGGACCGCATTCGCGATGGCCAAGGCTTGGGCTTCGGTCAGGTTGTCCAGATCGGCATTCGGCACCAAAGCGCGCGCTTCGATCTTGATCGACAGCGGCAGTTCCGCATCCATGTTCATCGCAAAAGAGGCCGTCGACGCAGCAGCCATCAGGGCAGAGGCGAGAAGAAGCTTTTTCATGATATGTCTCTCTTTCAACAGTGGTTCAGGGTGTTTCTTGCCCGATCTGGGCAACGGGTCCCGTTTCGCCCCGGTGAGACAGAGATGGCACTTCGCCTTGTCTTTGAAAAATCACAAGAAAATCGCACCGTCTCACGCAGATTTGGGCCTTGTGAATGAAACTTAATGATACCCCCGTTTTGGCCTCAAAACCCACCGCAAACCCAGCGAAAGTTAATCTTTATTGCCAATAGCCAGTCACGCGACGGTGAAAGGCAGGTGACCAAGGCACCGTTTCGGCCCTCTGCGCCAAACCTGTGCGCAGATGCACATTGTGCCGAAACCCCGACAAAGCAAAAGGCCCGCCACAAGGGCGGGCCTTCCACAAAAGACAACCAGATCAGCGCTTGGAGAACTGGAAGGACCGACGCGCCTTGCGCTTGCCGTATTTCTTCCGTTCCACCACGCGGCTGTCGCGGGTCAGGAACCCTGCGGCCTTCAGCGCGGGGCGCAGGCTCGGTTCATAAAGCTGCAGCGCTTTCGAGATGCCGTGCTTCACCGCCCCGGCCTGACCGGAAAGACCGCCGCCCGCCACCGTGGCGTACACGTCGAACTGGCCTTCCACATTGGCGATCTGGAAGGGCTGCTTCAGGATCATCTGCAGCACGGGACGCGCGAAATAGGCCGCCATCTCCTTGCCATTCACCACAACCTTGCCCGAACCCGGCTTCACCCAGACGCGGGCGACCGCATCCTTGCGCTTGCCCGTGGCATAGGACCGACCCAGCGCATCGCGCACGGGTGCCTTGGGCGCAGCGGCTTCTGCAGCGGCGGGCGCGGCGGACCCGGCAACGGCCGATTTCAGATCGTCGAGAGATTTGATGTCGGCCATGATCAGGCGCTCCGCGTGTTCTTCGGGTTCAGGGCCTTCAGGTCCAGAACGGTGGGCTGCTGGGCTTCGTGCGGATGGGCGGCACCCGCATAGACGCGCAGGTTGGTCATCTGCTGACGGCCCAGACGGTTGCGGGTGATCATCCGTTCGACGGCCTTGATCACCACACGCTCGGGGTGGTTGCCCTCCAGCACCTGACGGGCGGTGCGGCTCTTGATGCCGCCCGGATGCCCGGTGTGCCAGTAATAGACCTTGTCGTTGCGCTTGTTGCCGGTCATCTGGATCTTGTCGGCGTTGATCACGATGACATTGTCACCCATGTCCATATGGGGGGTGAAGGTCGGCTTGTTCTTGCCGCGCAGGATATTGGCGACGATCGTGGCGAGGCGGCCCAGAACGATGCCCTCGGCATCGATCAGGATCCACTTCTTCTCGATGTCCGCCGGCGTAGCCGTGAAGGTTTTCATCTCGAACCCTGTGAATTGAAGCGGGGGCGAACCCCCGGAATCTCGGATGGCGGCTTATCGCGTAAGGGCTGCATCGGGTCAAGTGTCACGGAAAACAAATAATGACGCCAAAACAATATGTTACAAAATCGGTATTATATTACCCCATTCAACGCAGCTTCGGCGGACGCGCCGGATCGGTTCCGGGCGCCGCGGGTGCGGGCCGTTCGGGCCGCACCGGCACGGGCAGATCAAACTGCCGCCCCACCCGCGCCACCTGCCCCGCCACGGGATCGCTGCCAACCAGAAAGACCACGTCGATCATCCCCGCCTCCACCCCCGAAAAGGCCAGCGCCTCGCGGATGGCGCGCGCAAGCGCGGCCTCGGCCCCCTCTGCGGCATCGATGAAGGCCATCAGATGCCCCTTCGCGCCCCCCTGATAGCGCACCGCCACCAGAAAGGCCGCCGCAGCCAACCCCCCCGCCCGCGCGAGCTTCCCCGTCACTGCCTCGATCAGCCGTTCCGGCAAATCCCCCGGCGCGTAAAAGGCCACAGGCCGCGCCTCCACCTCTTCCGGGGCGGTCTCCAGCATCCCCGACAACCATTCCAAAGCCTCAGGCGGCAGGATCATCTGCGATGGTGCCACGCCCAGATTGACGCCCAACCCCACGCCCTGCCCCGCCAGAACCTGCGCGATCACCCGTCCCGGCAGGGCCGCATAGGGCGCGATGCCCCCGGTGAATTCGGCCATCCGCTCTTCCAGATCAAAGATCAGGACGACGGGGCCATCCTCCAGCGGAAAGATGCGGGGTTTCAGATCGCTCCCCACCGCCTCTTCCTCCAAAAGCAAAAAGAACTCCCCATCCGCCAGACAGCCGAAGAACCGCAGGCGATCCGCCTCATCGGCCCCGTCTCGTTCCATCGCGGCATGGGCGGCGTCTAGGGGCGTCATACGGTATCCTCCATCAGGGCGCGGATGCGGTGGCGCAGGGCGGGAACCACCTCCGCCTCAAACCACGGGTTGCGCTTCAGCCACCCGGTATTGCGCCAAGACGGATGCGGCAAGGGCCAGACGCCCTGTTCCGCATGGCTGCGCCAGTCTGCCACGCGCCCCGCAACCGGCCCCTTGCCCAAATGCCAGCCCTGCGCCGCCCCGCCAATGGCCAGCGTCAGCCGCACCTCCGGCAACGAGGCCACCACCCTGTCCCGCCATGTCCGCGCGCAAATCGGAGGTGGCGGCAGATCCGCCCCCTTGCCGTCGTAGCCCGGAAAGCAAAAGGCCATCGGCGCGATGGCCACGCGCGTCTGGTCATAGAACTCGGCCTCCGACAACCCGCACCACGCCCGCAGCCGATCCCCCGACGCATCGGAAAAGGGCCGACCCGAGGCATGCACCCGCGCCCCCGGCGCCTGCCCCGCGATCAACAGCCGCGCGCCGGGGCGGAACCAGACGACAGGCCGCGGCGCATGCGCGGTCGCCGTCGCGGCAAAGCGGTCGGCACAAATCCTGCAAGCGCGGATCTGTTCGGCAAGCGCTGCGGCAGAAAGGGCGTTGGTCATGGTTGGTTCGATCGGGGTCCGGGGCGGCGCAAAACGGGCGGGCAAAGGATGGGGCCGTCATGGCGCCGAGGCAACACCCCGCCCCAACCCTGCTTCACATATCTTGCAGCAGGCCCCGGCTGCGCATAGGCCCAACGCATGGCCCGCTGCCACGGGAGCTGCGAGAATGTACCGCGTATCCCCTTTCGTGCGACGTTTTGCTTGGGCGCTTTTGGGCGGCGTCGGGATTGCGACGCTTTGGGTGAACCTCTCGCCCGCAACCTATTACGATGCGGTGGAATTCCGCCTGCTTGATCTTGCCAAACCGGCATGGATCGCGGGCGACGACCTTGTCGTGACACCGATGTTCGTGGCCTCGGACCTGTTGATGGCCTTCTTTTTGTTCTTCGTCGGCAAGGAGTTGTGGGAAGCGCTGATCCTTTCTCGCGGGGCCTTGGCTGGGCGGCGCGCGCTTTTGCCGATGGGTGCGGCGCTTGGGGCGGCTTTGGGTGCGGTGGCGCTCTGGTGGCTGCATACGGCGCTTTATGCCACAAGCGAATGGGTGCCCGCCGGGACGGGCTGGCCGCTGCCCATCGGATCGGACATCGTTATCGGCTATGTCGTGGGGCGGGCCGTCTTTGGCGCGGGCCATCCGGCGCTGCATCTGCTGCTCTTGCTGACCATCGCGTCAAATGTCATCGGCATCACCCTTCTCGGTCTCGTCTATCCCTATGCCGGGCTGCAACTTCTGTGGCTGGCCCTGCCCCTTGCCGCCTCCTTCGCCGTCTGGCGCTTTCATGGCCGCTTTGTCGGGCAAGGGGCGACCGAACTCGCCCGTCGCCGGGGCCTTGCGCTCTGGCCCTATCTTCTGGCCGGCGCAGCAAGTTGGTTTGGCGTCGTGGCGGCGGGCCTGCCCGGTGCGCTTGGCCTTTTGCCGATCATCCCCGCCATCCCCCATGCCGACCGCGCCTTCGGCCTGTTTGCCGAGGCGGAAGAGTTTCTGACAGACCCGCTCAACCGTCTGGCCCATCTCATGGTGCGCCCCCTGTCGGTCGTCCTCTTCCTCTTCGGGATCACACGTGGCGGGGTGGACCTCGCCGCGTTCGGCCCCACCACCGCCTCGGTCCTTGCCGCCATGTGGGTGGGCAAACCCGCAGGCCTTGTTGCGGGCGCCCTGCTCGCTGCGCGCCTCTTCCGCCTGCCCATGCCCGCAGGCGTGCGCATCCGCGATATTGTCCTTGTGGCCGTCATCTCGGGCATCGGCTTTACCGCCCCCGTCCTCGCGCTTGACAGCGCGCTGCCCGGTGGCGCCATGGCCGAGGCGGCGCGCCTTGGCCTCGCCCTCTCGCTCTTGGCCGCTCCCCTCGCGCTGCTCTTGGCGCGCTTCATGCAACGTTAGCGAAACAGTGAAAGGATTCCTTGGCCCATTGTCAGAGGACGGTGAATTCCGACATAATGTCGCCCCAAAGGGCAGCTAGCCGCTACAAGGGTAACAAGTGAGGCGTCCCGCGGCGGTCGGCAGCCTCCGATCCGAAACGCGGCTTTCGCAAAGGGCAGCTATGATCGAGTTCGAAAACGTCTCGAAGTCCTTCTGGACAGGCCGCACACGGAAGATCATTCTGAATCAGGCGACGTTTCGGGTCGAACTTGGCAATTCCCTCGGCATCCTCGCATCGAATGGCGCGGGCAAGACCACGATCATCAACATGATGGCGGGCCTCGAACAGCCGGATGAAGGCACCATACGCCGCTCCTCGCGCATCTCCTTTCCCTTGGGCTTCATGGGCGGCGTGATCAGCCGCCACAGCGCAACGGAAAACGCCCGCTACATCGCGCGCCTTTACGGCCTTGATCCGGACTATGTCGAAAGCTTCTGCCGCTGGCTTTGCGATATCGGCGAATATTTCGACATGCCCGTCGGCACCTATTCCTCAGGGATGCGCAGCCGGTTCTCCTTCGCGCTCCTGCTTGCGCTTGAATTCGACATCTACCTCATCGATGAAGGCATGCCCGCCAGCACCGATGCCGAATTCAACCGCAAAGCCGGCGCCGTCCTGCGTCAAAGGCTGCAAGAGGCCACCGTGATCGTCGTCTCCCATCAGGCCTCGACGCTGGAAAAATTCTGCAAACAGGCGGCAGTCCTTAAAAACGGCCGCCTGACCGTGTTCGATACGTTGGAAGAAGCAAAACGGCTGTATGATTATGAAACTCAAGGTTAAGCGGTACAATACGCGGCGGCCCGATCCGGTCGCCGAAGACGCTGCTCCACGTCCCGTGCCACGCCTTGTGACCGAGACCGCAGCCGCGCACAGCCAGCCCTCCGATAGCTCTGCCCTCGGCGCGCCCCCTCCCCGCCCGCAGCGGCCGGATGAGGCGCTCTTTGCCCAAACCGAAGATGGCTTTGGCCCCACGCCCTTCCCGACTGCCGCCACCGCCGATGACGATGCCGAAACAGGCCCCACCGCCGCCTCGTCCATGGCCGGCGCCACCGCAAGCGCCGATCTTGATGCGATCCGCCGCGAAGGCCTGACGGGTCGCCAATTGCGCCTTGCCCGCCGGATGGCCCAGAAATACGGCCTGCCCGCCACCTCCGATTTCGATGCCGTCCGCCTCTTGCGTCAGGCCGGGCTTGATCCCTTCCGCCCCAATCCCGTCGTCGATATCGTCGCCGAGGATGAGGCGATGCCGGGCGCTTCAGGCGGATCGTTGATGCCCGTCCCGGCAGGCCAGCGCCTGCCGCAGACGATCAAACCCACCAAGATGCCCGCCAATGTCGGCGAAGAGGTGAACCACGCCGCCGAACTGATGAGGATGCAGCAGGATCTGATGCGCCGCCGCCGCCGCCGGTCGCTGCTCCTGATGGCGCGGCTCTTCTTCTTCGTCTTCCTGCCCACCTTCCTTGCAGGCTTCTATTACTACCGCGTGGCCACGCCGCTTTACGCCACCAATACCGAATTCGTCATTCAGGTCGCCCAACCGCCCAGCGGCACAGGCACCACGATGGGCGGGCTGATGAACACGCCCATGGCGAATATGCAGGATTCCATCACCGTGCAGGGCTATCTGCAATCGCGCGATGCCATGCTGCGGCTTGATCAGGATATCGGCTTCCGCCAGGTGTTCGAGGCTCCGGAAATGGACCCGATCCAACGGCTCGAACCCGATGCCACAAACGAAGCGGCCTACAAGATCTACAAGCGCAACGTCCGCGTGTCCTACGACCCGACCGAAGGCATCATCCGGATGGAGGTGATCGCCCCCGATGCCGAAACCTCTGTCCGCTTCTCGCGCGCCCTGATCGGCTATGCCGAAGAACAGGTCGACCAACTCACCCAACGCCTGCGCGAAGATGCGATGCGCGGCGCCCGTGAAAGCTATTCCGAAGCAGAGACAGCGCTGCGTGACGCCCGCACGCGCGCCGTGCAATTGCAAGAAACCTTCAAGGTCCTCTCCTCCGAGGTTGAGGTCAGCCTCATCACCAGCCAGATCGGACAGCTCGAAGGGCAACTGACCTCCGACAAGCTGTCGCTGGCGCAGATGGAGGCGAACGCCACCCCCAATCAGGCCCGGATGGACCCGCTCAAGCGCCGCATCGCGACGCTTGAAACCGAAATCGCCACCCTGCGCGCCCGCCTGACCGAAGATGACGCCAGCGGCCAATCCCTTGCCCGTGTGCAGTCCGAACTGGCACTGGCCGAGGCCGATGCCGAAACCCGCCAGATGATGCTGGCCGAGGCACTTCAGGCCATGGAAACCGCGCGGATCGAGGCGAACCGACAGGCCCGCTACATCTCCTTGTCGGTGGCCCCCGTGGCCCCGGACGAGGCGACCTATCCCCGCGCATTCGAAAACACGGTGGTGGCCATGCTGATTTTTGCCGGTATATACCTGCTCCTGTCGATGACCGCCGCAATCCTGCGCGAACAGGTCTCGGCCTGAGGAACAAGATGAAGAACGTCCAGATCGGCGGGCTGTCCGTCAGCAATGACAGCCCGCTTCTCGTCATCGCTGGCCCGTGCCAGCTTGAAAGCCTTGACCATGCCCAGATGATCGCAGGCACGATGGCCGAGGCCTGCGCCAAGGCCGGCGCGCAATATGTGTTCAAGGCCAGCTATGACAAAGCCAACCGCACCTCGCTCAAGGGCAAGCGCGGGATGGGGATCGACGCCGGGTTGCAGGTGTTGCAGGCCGTGCGCGCCATGGGCATGCCGGTCCTGACCGATATCCATGATCCTGATCAGGCCCGTTTGGCGGCGCAGGTCGTCGATGTGATCCAGATCCCGGCCTTCCTTTGCCGCCAGACCGACCTTCTTCTTGCGGCAGGGGAAACCGGGGCCGTGGTCAATATCAAGAAGGGCCAGTTCCTCGCGCCCTGGGATATGGACAATGTCGCCGACAAGGTGGCCTCCACCGGAAACGACCGCATCCTTCTGACGGAGCGTGGCACCAGCTTTGGCTACAACACACTCGTCGCCGATATGCGCGCCCTGCCCCGCATGGCCCGCACGGGCTGGCCCGTCATCATGGACGCCACCCATTCGGTGCAGCAGCCGGGCGGTCAGGGCGGCTCATCGGGCGGGCAGCGCGAATTCGCCCCGGTGATGGCACGGGCCGCTGTCTCTTTGGGGATCGCAGGCGTCTTCATCGAAACGCATGAGGCCCCGGATACCGCCCCGTCCGACGGCCCGAACATGATCCCGCTGTCGCAGATGCCCGCGCTTGTCGAAAGTCTGATGGCCTTCGACCGTCTCGCCAAGGCCGACCCGATCCGCATCTGAAGACCCAGGCCCCACAGGGCGGGGTTCACCCCGCCTTACCAAAACCCTGCCCCAGCGCGCGCTCCGTGCCCACAATTTGCTGCACAAAATCCGGCACAAAACAGGGCTCAGCCGTTGCAGGGTCAGGCGGCGGTGCGGGATTAACTCTGCCTTACCAATCCCTGCCTCAGCGCGCGCTCCGTGCCCACAGTTTGCTGCACAAAATCCGGCACAAAACAGGGCACAACCGTTGCAGGGTCAGGCGGCCTGTCCCGCCACCCATCCCGAAGACCAGGCCCATTGGAAATTATACCCTCCCAACCAGCCGGTGATATCGACAACTTCCCCAATGAAATAAAGGCCGGGCACGCCCTTGGCCTCCATCGTCCGCGCGTCCAGCGCATCGGTATCCACACCGCCCAGCGTCACTTCCGCCGTCCGATAGCCCTCGGTCCCCACCGGCCGCAATGACCACTCCGTCACCCGCCGTCCGATCTCGTCAAGCTGCGGTTTTCCTATTTCTGCCAAAGGCTTATCGACACCTGCCTGCGCCTCCACCAGCCGCGCCAGCTTCTCCGGCAACAGCTTTCCAAGCGCCGTCCGCAGCGCCATCCGCCCATTCGCCTTCTTCTCCGCCGCCAGAAAATTCGTCACATCCTGCCCCGGCGCAAGGTTCACTTGGATCGCCTCACCCTCCCGCCAATAGGATGAAATCTGCAAAACGGCCGGCCCCGAAAGGCCCCGATGCGTGAATAGAATTGCCTCGTCAAAGCGTGTCTTCCCGCACCCAACGCGCCCCGGAACCGCCACACCGGCAAGCGGCGCCATCCATGCAAGCTCTTGTTCTGCAAAGGTAAAAGGAACCAAGGCTGGCCGTGTTTCGGTCACGGGCAGACCGAATTGTTCGGCCAAGCGATAGCCCAATCCGGTGGCTCCCATCTTTGGGATCGACTTTCCCCCTGTTGCAACCATCAAGGCCCCCGCCCGCAAAGGCCCGCGCCCCGTCTCCACGACGAACCGCCCCCCGCCGTCCCGCCGCACCTCGCCCACTGTGCAGGACAGCCACAGATCAACCCCGGCGCGGCGTAAGTCATTCAAAAGTAACGCGATGATTTCCTTGGAAGATCCATCGCAGAACAGTTGGCCTAACGTCTTTTCATGCCATGCGATTCCCGCCGCATCGACCCGCGCGATGAAATCCTGCGCCGTGAACCGCCGCAGCGCCGAAAGCGCAAATCGCGGATTTCGTCCCAGAAATCGGTCAACCGCGATCCCTGTATTGGTAAAATTGCAGCGGCCCCCGCCAGAAATGCGGATCTTTTCCCCCGCCGCCTTGGCGTGATCGATCACCACGACACGACGCCCCCGCCGCCCCGCCTCGATCGCGGCAAACATGCCCGCCGCCCCGGCGCCCAAGATGATGATATCGGCCTCTTGCATGGCTCTCCCTATCGCCTCACAACGTGCCCCGCAATCGCCCCTGATTTTTCCGCATCCCCCCTTGCACCCCTCCAAAGCCTTCGCTAAACACCGCCGCACGGTTGGGGCGTCGCCAAGTGGTAAGGCAGCGGTTTTTGGTACCGCCATACCTAGGTTCGAATCCTAGCGCCCCAGCCAATCATCAGAAATCGCGCCGATTTTTCCGCAATGGTCAGGTGGTTGCTCTCTGGCCTTCTCCTCTGCCCGCCGCGGCACGGACCCCCTGCACCTTCAGGCAAAAAGCGGGAAAGTCACCCCAAGCGCCCACGCAAGCAGTAGCCCGAATCCGATGCCCGCGATGGCCGGCAACCCCGTCCGCCGCCCGATCCAGCCTGCCATCGTGCCAAAAATCACGAAGAACAGCAGGATGATCGGCAGAATGATCAACAGAAACATCAGACGGTCGAAGTTCAGGGCCACCGCGCCCATCAGCGATACCAAGAACCCGCCCCGCGCCGCCAGCACCCGCCAAAGGGGCGCCCGACCGCCCTCGGTCAGGATCGCGTCGCTGACAAGATAGGGAACCGTCCCCAAGGCCAAACCGGCGATAATCACCAGCCGCCCTGCGTTGGGAAGGAACGAGGCGACATACCGATCCAGCATGCCCCCGATCACCGCTATGGCAAAGACGGCAACCGCTGCCGCCAGCGGCCAAACCCGCGGCGGGAACTGCCCCCGCAGCAGTCCGTTGCGCCAAAGGGCAAGCAGACCAAGCATGCCATAGGCTGCAAAATGCAAGACAAGGTAATCCGCCACGAGAACAGGCAAAACCTGTGTTCGCAGGGGCGCCAGAGCCAAAGGCACCACCAGCAGTGGAAATCCAGTAGCCCAAAGAAATGGGCGAAGACCCACCCGGCTCTGCGCCGGACCCTTTGGCAGCAGCCGCGCCATCGGCCAAGCCAATGCCGCCATGGCCACAAGCAACAGCATGATCCATAGCCCGCGCGGGGCTGGTTCCGCCTTCTCCTGCAAGCCAAAAGTGGCATTCAGCCACTCTACCGCCTCTTGTTGCGCGGGGGCGGAATAAAGAACACCCACATGTTCCACCCCCGGCGCAAGAACCGCGCGCCGCCCATTTCCCATGGCCGGATCACCCACCGTCTGGCCCAATGCCGCCGTCGGATCGGCAAGGCGCAGCATCGCTTGCGCGGCATCGGCAAGCCCGTCTTCCCATGCCCCCGTCACCAACAAGAGATTGGCTGGAAAATCCTCTGTCACCGCCAAAGAAAAGGCAGAGATCGCGACGATGGCATCCGGTTTCGGCTCATCCGCCGCGGCGCGAATGATGATGTCCGAGGCCATCGAATGCCCAAGATAGGCCAGTCGCCCATCGGCACGGGGATGCCTCAGGGCCGCCTTCGCCACCTGCCGAACCTCTTCCACCAAAAGCCGGGTCGTCCCATCGATCGAGGTCACATCCCCCGTCATCGGCCGGGGGTTACGCCCATGGCCTGTAAGATCATAGCTGACCACAAGGTATCCCGCCCGCGACAGCGTCAGGGCATAAGCCTCCATCAACTGCCGCGAACCTGCAAAGCCGTGGGCAATCACGACAACGGGCGCTGCAGCCTGCCCTTGCGGTTCATAGAGGGTTGCGGGTGGCCCATCGGCGATGGGAAAGGGCCCAATTGTCAGGCCGTTGCGCCCCGCCTCAAGCGACCAGATCGAAAGACAAGCGGCGATCACCGCCAAAAGCATCACGACGATGCGCAACGGTCGCTCCCCCGTCTTACCTGCTTGTTGGCATTTAGCCCAAACCGCTTGGGCAGCCAGTGCTTGCCTGCCTCTAGCGGCGCTGCCCCAAGGCATCATCCAAAAGCGTTGTCACCACGTCCAGGGGCACATCCTCGGCCACAAAGGCCGCCCCGATCCCCTCGGCAAGAATGAACCGCAGCCGCCCATCGATCACCTTCTTATCCTGCCCCATGAGACGGACAAGCTCGGCCGTATTGGGCAGATCGCCTTGAATATCGGCCAAGTCCACCTTCATCCCCATCGCCCGCAAATGCGCACGCACCCGGCTTGGTGCCTCTTGCGAACACAGGCCAAGCCTTTGAGACAATTCGAAAGCCAGCGCACAGCCGATGGCGACGCCTTCGCCATGAAGCAAACGGTCCGAGTAGCCTGTCGCCTTTTCAAGCGCATGGCAGAAGGTGTGGCCAAGGTTCAAAAGCGCACGCTCGCCTTCCTCGGTCTCGTCTCGTTCTACGATTCCGGCCTTCATCTCGACCGAACGACGCACTGCCCGTTGCAGATCATCAGGCGTCGTGGCAAGGCCGGGTCCTGCCCGTTCCAGCCATTCGAAGAATGCGGAATCTCCGAGCAATCCGTATTTTACGACCTCTCCGTAGCCAGCAAGAAAGTCGCGGCGTGGCAGGCTGTCCAACACGCCGATGTCAGCCAGAACCAGCGAGGGCTGGTGAAAGGCCCCAACCAGATTCTTTCCCTGTGCCGTGTTGATCCCGGTCTTGCCACCGACAGAACTGTCGACCTGCGCAAGCAAGCTGGTCGGGATCTGCACGAACCGCACGCCACGCCGCAGCACAGCCGCCGCAAAACCCACCAAATCGCCGATAACGCCACCACCCAAGGCCACCACGATGTCGCGCCGTTCAATCCTTTGTTCCAGCAACCATTCGACAGCGCGCGAAAAATGCGGCCAGCTTTTCGTGGCCTCACCCGCCGGAAGGACAAGGGTTGCCACGGCAATTCCCTCTGCCTCAAGGGCTGCAACCAGACGCGGCAGATGCAACTTGGCCACGTTTTCATCGGTGATGACCGCCGCACGTTTGCGCGCCAAAAGAGGGGCGATTTCAGCCCCGGCACGGTCAATCAGGCCGGGACCGACTCGCACCTCATAGGACCGCGCACCAAGTGCGACCGGAACCACATCCAGCGCCATCGTCATTCCCCTTCCAGAACATCCTTGCGCAGCGCCAAGGCCGCGACAACCTTGGCCGCCATGTCATCGATTGACAGATCGGCTGCGCTGTCCACCACGATTTCGGCAAGGCTGTAGACCGGCACGCGCGCCTCGTAAAGCTGACGCAGGGTGTCGCGCGGATTGGACGTGCGCAGCAAGGGCCGCGTCGTCTTATGCCGGACCCGCTGCCACAAAAGGTCTAGATCAGCCCGCAACCAAACCGAAACCCCCGCCTCTTGCACAAGTTTCCGGTTGGTTTCGGACAGAAAGGCCCCGCCCCCGGTGGAAAGGATACAAGGCGCGCCGCGCAGAAGCCGCGCCAGAACCTCTGTTTCACGGGCACGGAAAAACGCCTCGCCGTCGCGTTCGAAAATCTCGGCGATGCTGCGTTGGGCGGCTTTGACGATCTCTTCGTCCGAATCAAGGAAGGGAACAGACAAGGCGCGGGCCACCGCCGTGCCGACGGCGGTTTTACCCGCCCCCATCATCCCCACCATCACAACCGTCTTCTTAAGCCGCCGCATGCCCCGATGCCTGCTTCACCTTTGCGTGTCCGGCGCATTTCCGCCCGTCCACAGTCACATCCTTTCTCCTTCAATGGCGTGAACTCGCCACGAAAGCCATATATAATCGTGGCAAGCCGGGCGGGTGGCGGCAGGAATGCGGGTTGCCCGACCGGACGGCTGCAAAGATCAAGCGTCGCGTAAAGCGGCGGCAATAATAAACGAGGCAAGGCGCATGGGTCGCATCATCAAGGCCATCTTCGTTCTGGCGATCCTGGGCATCATCGGATTGACGGGCTTTGCCTATATCGCCGATCTTAGCCCCGATCAGGGTGAAGTGAAGGTTCCGGTGACGCTGAATGCCGATTGAGGCACGCCCTATCGCGATCCTTCTGGGGCTTGCCCTTTTGGTGCCCCAACCCTTGCAGGCGGAAGAGCCCCTATCCGCGATCGACTGGCTTTCGCAATCCGTGGCCCTGCCAGCCCCCCAGCCCGTTGATCCAGCACGGCCAACGTCCACGACGGGCGTCACACAAGGATCGGTCAATGTCACTGTGATCGGCGCGCCATCCGCCGATGCCGTGGGTCTGTTGCCGCCCAAGGTGACGGGTCTGCCCGCCAATCTCTGGGGGCCGGGTCGGGCAAAAGATATCGCGGCACTTCTGACTGCGGAACGTGTTGACAGCTTGCCTGCGCTGCGCGGCCTTTTGCTGACTGTTCTTCTGGCGGAATCGCTTCCTCCCGCCGATGCCGGGACAGCCGCGATATTGCTGACCGCACGGGTGGACAAGCTTCTTGATATGGGCGCCCTTGATCAGGCGCGGGCCTTGCTGGATGCGGCAGGGAGCCGCGACCCCGGTCTTTTCCGGCGCAGCTTTGACGTCGCCCTGCTGACCGGGGAAGAAGACCGGGGATGCCGCATCATGGTGGAATCGCCGGGCCTTGCCCCCACATTCCCCGCCCGCATCTTTTGCCTGGCACGCTCGGGCGACTGGAATGCCGCTGCGCTGACGCTGCGCACCGGGCAGGCTTTGGGCTATATCACCGATGAAGAGGACGCGCTTCTGTCGCGCTTTCTCGACCCTGATCTCTTCGAAGGGGAACCGCCCCTGCCCAGCCCCGCACGGGTGACGCCCCTCGCGTGGCGGATGTTCGAGGCGATTGGCGAACCACTACCGACCATGACCCTTCCCATCGCCTTCGCCCATGCCGAATTGCGCCCTCAGGCCGGATGGAAGTCGCAGGTCGAGGCGGCCGAACGTCTGGCCCGTGCCGGGGCCATTTCGCCCAATGTCCTGCTTGGGCTTTATACAGAACGCCGTGCCGCTGCGTCGGGTGGGGTTTGGGATCGCGTTTCCGCCTTTCAACGCTTCGAGGCCGCTTTGAACAAGGGCGATCAGGATGCCATCGCCCGCATCCTGCCTGAAATCTGGGCCTTAATGACGGACCAAGAGCTTGAGGTGCCCTTCGCCGATCTTTATGGCCGCCGCCTCTCATCGATCCCCTTCACCGGTGAAGCCGGAGCGATTGCCTTCGCCGTGGGGCTTTTGTCGCCCGAATTCGACTCAGTCGCCGCAAACCACAAGCCCACCAACCCGCGCGAGGCGTTTCTCGTTGCGCTGGCCAAGGGCAACTTGGTCGGTCTGACCCCGCCAGACAGCCTTGCCCGTGCCATAGCCCCTGCCTTCCTTGGCCATGCCATCGAGTCGGACCTGCGCCAACTCGTGAATGAAGGCCGGATCGGCGAGGCGATCTTGATTGCCGTCGAAAAAATCGAACGTGGTGTGCAGGGCGATCTGGACGGGGTGACCGATGGCCTGTCCCTTCTGCGTGAGGTCGGCATGGAAAAGGCTGCCCGACGCGCCGCGCTTGAACTCGTCCTGCTGGAACGGCGGGGATGACCGTGGCCCCGCGTGCAGACAGCCAATGGATTTCCACCTTTCTCGAAGCCGCCGCAGCCGAACGCGATGCCGCGCGTAACACAAGGCTGGCCTATGGGCGTGATCTGTCCGATGCGATGGGATGGCTGGCTCGGCAAGGAAAGGATTTCGCCACCGCCTCGCGCGCGGATGTGGAAGCCTATATCGTGTCCTGCGAGGCAGAGGGCCTTTCGAAATCCACCCGCGCCCGCCGCTTGTCCGCCTTGCGCCAACTCTATCGCTTCGCGCATGAAGAAGGCTGGCGCGACGACAACCCCGCCTTGCGCATCAAGGGGCCGGGGGCGACCCAGCGGCTGCCGAAGACGTTAACAGAGGCAGAGGTGGACCGCCTTCTCGCCGCCGCCCGCGATCTGGGCCGCAGCCCCGAAGACCGACTGCGCAACCGCTGTCTTATGGAACTTCTTTACGCCACTGGCTTGCGGGTTTCCGAACTTGTGTCGCTGCCTGTGGCCGCCGTCCGTGGAGACCCGCGCATGATCCTTGTCCGCGGAAAAGGCGGCAAGGAACGCATGGTTCCCCTTTCCGCCCCCGCCCGCGCCGCGCTTGCCGAATGGCTGGCCACTTGGGACCGGATGGAAGACGCCGCGCGCCGCAAGGGTCGCCCCCCCTCTCGCCACCTTTTTCCCGGATCGGGCAGTGCGGGGCATCTGACGCGGCAGCATTTCCATCTACTGGTTAAGGACATGGCCGTGCAGGCGGGCCTGTCCCCATCGCGCGTGACCCCCCATATCCTGCGCCATGCCTTCGCCACCCATCTTCTGGCAGGCGGGGCCGATCTGCGCGTCATCCAGACTTTGCTGGGCCATGCCGATGTGGCCACGACAGAAATTTACACCCATGTCCTTGACGAACACCTCAAGGAACTGGTGCTGGAACATCACCCCCTCGCCCGCGTATCGCCTAAGGCTTGAGCCTGCCGTCATCCTTGACCATGATGCCCGCGCAACAAGAAACGGACCTTCCATGACACTCGATGCCGCCTTCTGGATCACGGCACTGGCAATCCTTGTGCTGCTTTGCACTTCGGCCTTCTTTTCCGGGTCGGAAACGGCGCTAACGGCATCGTCCCGCGGCAAGCTCAAGGCGCAGGCCGATAAGGGGTCGCGCGGTGCCGCCATAGCAATGGGGGTGACCGAAGACAGCGAACGCATGATCGGGGCGCTTCTTCTGGGCAATAACATCGTCAATATCCTTGCCGCCTCGCTTGCCACTGCGCTGTTCACCCGGCTCTTCGGGGATTCGGGCGTCGCCTTGGCCACCTTGGTGATGACGGCGCTGGTTCTCGTCTTTGGCGAGGTGCTCCCCAAGACCTTGGCCATCACCTTCCCCGAACCTGTGGCCAGCCGGGTTGCACCGGTGATCCGGTTGATGATCATCGTCTTCTCGCCTGTCATCACCATCGTGCGCGCTCTTGTCCGGGTGATCCTGCGGAGTTTCGGCGTCACCGGCAATGAAGAGGGCCGTCTAACAGCGATGCGCGAAGAGATCGCGGGAACCATCGCCTTGGGCCATTCCGAAGGCGCAGTGGAAAAGGATGCGCGCGACCGCCTTCTCGGCGCGCTCGACCTGACCCATCGCACGGTGGATGAAATCATGCGCCACCGTCGGCAGATCGAGATGATCAATGCCGATGACACGCCCGAAAAGATTCTGACACAGGCGCTGGCCTCCCCCTATACCCGCCTGCCGATCTTCCGCGAAAGCGATGACAACATCCTTGGCGTCATCCATGCCAAGGACCTTCTGCGCGAGGTGGATCGTCTGGTGCGCGGCGATGGTGAGGGCAATATCGGCAACCTCTCCGATCTCGATATCGTCAAGGTTGCCATGAAACCCTATTTCATCCCCGAGACGACGACGCTTGACGAACAGATGCGCGAATTCCTGAAACGGCGCACCCATTTCGCCTTGGTGGTGGATGAATATGGCGCGCTCCAAGGATTGATCACGCTGGAAGACATCCTTGAAGAGATCGTTGGCGAAATTACCGACGAATTCGATGTTGTGGCCAAGGATGGCGGCCTGTCTCAGGTCGAAGGCGGCGATTACATCGTCGATGGGGCCATGACGATCCGAGACCTGAATCGTGCGATGGATTGGACCTTGCCCGATGACGAGGCCAACACCATCGCCGGCCTTGTGATCCACGAGGCGCAGATGATCCCAGCAGAGGGGCAGGCCTTCATCTTCCACGGCTTCCGCTTCGAAGTGGTCCAAAAGCGCGAAAACCGCATTACACGCCTGAGGCTGCGCGCAATAGAACGCGCGCAGGCACATTAGCGGCTGCGGAACAACGACCCAAGGATACCTCGCACCACCGCCTGACCCGACTTCGTCCCCAATTGCCGGGCAAAACTCTTGGCGAAGGCGGTGCCGATGGAATCGCTTCGGCTGCTTGTGGTGCGGCGCGCGGCGGGTGCCTCTTCTTGGTCCGGATCATAGCGGCGGGCGCGGCGATAGCCGTCATCCTTCTCTGAGGATGCGGCGCGATCCCAAGGGGAAGGCGCGGGCGTGGCCGCTTCGCCTGCAGCACGGGCCGCAGCCTCGGCCCGCGCACGCAGCTTTTCATAGGCGCTCTCGCGGTCGACAACCGTGTCGTATTTCCCCTTCAGAGGTGATTGCACCATCAACTGCGCCCGTAAGGCCGGATCGATCGGCCCTAACTGACTGCTGGGCGGGCGGATCAGCGTCCGCTCCACAATGCCCGGAATGCCCTTGTTTTCTAGCATCGAGGTCACCGCCTCGCCCGTGCCGACATCGCGTATCGCCTCTTCCGTGGCAAAACGCGGGTTGGGCCGATAGGTTTCGGCCGCAAGCCGCAGATCCTTTTGATCCTTGGCCGTGAAAGCGCGCAGCGCGTGCTGCACCCGGTTGCCCAACTGCCCAAGGATGTTTTCCGGCACATCAGCCGGGTTTTGGGTGATGAAATAAACCCCAACCCCCTTAGAGCGGATCAGCCGCGCCACTTGCTCTACCTTCGAAATCAGCGCTTTGGGCGCGTCAGAAAACAGAAGATGCGCCTCATCGAAAAAGAAAACGAGCTTGGGCTTTTCCGGGTCTCCCACTTCAGGCAGCGTTTCGAACAGTTCGGACAAAAGCCACAGCAGGAAGGTCGCATAAAGCCGGGGCGAATTCATCAAACGGTCAGCCGCAAGGATATTGATCCGCCCAGCCCCACTCGCATCCACAAGCATCAGGTCGCCAAGGTCCAGCGCTGGTTCGCCAAAGAACTTCGCGCCTCCTTCGTTTTCCAGCACCAGCAACCGCCGCTGGATTGCCCCAATGGATGCCGTCGCGACAAGGCCATAGCGGGTGGATATTGCCTCGGAATTCTCACCGATAAAAACCAGCAGCGCCTGAAGGTCTTTCATATCCAACAGCGGCAGACCCTCTTCATCCGCCAACCGGAAGGCCACATTCAGAACGCCTTCCTGCGCCTCGCTCAGTTCCAGAAGGCGCGACAGAAGCAACGGCCCCATCTCCGCAACGGTCGCCCGGATGGGATGGCCCTTTTCGCCAAACATATCCCAGAAGGTGACTGGAAAACTGCGATAGGTCAGCTGAAGTCCGATCTTGGCCGCCCGCTCCATGAAGGGCGTATGCAGTTTATGCGCATCGGTCCCTGCTGCCGCCAGACCGGACAGATCACCCTTCACATCCGCCATGAACACTGGCACGCCCGCCGCCGAAAACCCTTCGGCCAAAATCTGCAACGTCACCGTCTTGCCCGTCCCCGTCGCACCCGCAATGAGCCCATGACGATTGGCATATTTCAGCAAAAGCTGTTGTGGCAAAGCATAGGCATCACCTCCGCCCCCCACAAAGATGCTTGGCTGATCCGTCATGTGATACCCCTTCCCACCTGTACCGCCACCCTCGCTGCAACGGCCCCATAGTCGCAAGATACATGCTTCGTTCGGGCTTTCCAGCCTTCCGGCACCCAAAGCCGCCCCCTTAGCCTTCAAAGATCAATGGGGCGTCAGCGCGTGTTAAAGTTTTGACCGAAAGGACGAAAATTCCCCAATGTTTTCAGGCAAAGAGTTGTTCAGATTCCCTGTTGACGGGCCACGCAATCCCGCTTAGCGTCCCGTCATGAAGTCGGCCAGTCCGACAGGGAGCAAAAAATAATATAGCGAAGGGCCGGGCAACCGGCCCTTTTCTTTTGCGCCTGTCCTCTCCTCCCAGTCGCTGCGCCAAGCCTTGCCCATCACGCGAATGGGGCCTGACAGTTTGCCCCCGTCATGCTAAGGCCCGCCTCAAATCACATGAGGTTGGACCTATGTCATTGCTCTCTCTTCCCCGTAGCGCATCCTTTGCCCTTACGCTTGGTCTGACGCTGCTTGGCGGCAGCCTTGCCTTGGCGCAGGAAACCACCGATGCCCCGGTGGCCGATGCCGCATCCCCTGAGGGCCTGTCGATGGGCCAAAGCCCGGCTGAAGGTCCGGGGTCCACCTATGTGAAAGAAGCTTTCAGCGATTGGGAACTACGCTGCATCCGCGTCGAAAGTGGCGCTGAACCTTGCCAGCTTTATCAACTTTTGAAAGACGGTCAGGGCACCTCTGTTGCCGAGATCGGCCTCTTCTCATTGCCCGAAGGCGGCGAGGCGGCGGCAGGCGCGACCATCATCGTCCCGCTGGAAACCTTGCTGACGCAGGGCCTGCGCCTTGGCATCGATGCGGCGCAGCCCAAGATCTATCCCTTCACCTTCTGCTCGCAGGTTGGCTGCGTTGCACGCGTGGGCTTCACCGCCGAAGAGGTGGAAGCCTTCCGCAAAGGCAACAAGGCCGTGCTGACAATCGTGCCCGCCGTCGCGCCGGATCAGACCGTTTCGCTTGACGTGTCGCTGGCAGGTTTCACCGCTGGGTTTGAGGCCGTGAAAGCCACCCTTGCCGAAGAGGCCCCGGCGCCATAACTCACGACTTTCCGTAAATCAGGGATGGCGCGCCGTTGGCTTGGCGCGCCTTTCTCATGCCGGCCTAAGGCCGAGCCAAGACCAGCACCGCATTCAGCCCTCCGAAGGCAAAGCTGTTCGACACGGCCACCCCAACCTCGGCCTTCCGCGCCACATTGGGCACCACATCCAGATCGCAATCAGGATCCTGCGCTTCGAACCCAATGGTCGGCGGCAGCACCCCATCCTGCAACGCCAAAAGACAGGCCAAAACCTCAATCGCCCCCGTCGCGCCCATGGCATGCCCATGCATCGCTTTGGTCGAACTCACAGGCGGTGGGGCAGTGCCAAAGACTGCACGGATCGCGGCGGCCTCTGTCCGGTCATTTGCCGCCGTTCCGGTGCCATGGGCGTTGATATATCCCACCGTCTCCGGGGAAATCCCGGCATCGGCCAAAGCCGCGCGCATCGCCTGCTCTGCCCCCGACTGAGAAGGCGCAACCAGATCGCCTGCATCCGAAGTCATGGCAAAACCGATCACCTCGGCAAGGATGGGCGCCCCCCGCGCCAAGGCCGCTTCGCGTTCTTCCAGAACGAAGACCGCCGCCCCCTCGCCCTGCACCATGCCGTCCCGCGTCAGGCTGAACGGTCGGCAGGCGCGTTCAGACATGACGCGCAGCCCTTCCCATGCCTTGATCCCGCCAAAGCACAGCATTGCCTCTGCCCCACCAGCCAGCATCGCCCGCGCAGCACCGCTACGGATCAGGTGACAGGCCAATCCGATGGCGTGATTGCCGCTGGCACAAGCCGAGGACAAGGCAAAGACCGGCCCGCGCAGTCCATACGCCATCGACATCTGCCCTGCCGCCGCATTGGGCATCAGCTTCGGCACTGTCAGGGGTGCGACGCGGTTCTTTCCCTCGGCATAGACCGCGCGATAGGCGGCGTCCGATGTGCCAAGACCACCGCCAGAGGTTCCGATGATCGCACCACAATCATGGCCCTGACCAACCTCCAGCCCCGATTGCGCCATCGCCTGCGCCGCCGCCACCAGCGCAAATTGCGCGAAACGGTCGGTCGAAGCCAATTGCGCCCGCGTCAAATGCTGCGCCGCATCCCATCCGGTAACTGCGGCCCCGATACGCACGGACAGCCGTTCCACATCCTGCATCTGCAACGGGGCAATGCCGCATCGCCCCGCCGCCAAGGCGGCAAGCGTGCCCGAGACATCATGGGCCAGTGCATTCACCGTCCCCGCGCCGGTCACAACCACGCGCCTCATGTAACTTTCTGCGCCAGAAGTTCCTCTACCGCAGCCACGATGCTTCCCACGGTCGAGATGTCGAAACGCCCCTCATTCGGGTCGTTGGCGTTGAAGGGGATGGAAATGTCAAAGACCTCTTCCATCGCGAAGATGGCTTCGACCATGGCCAAGGAATCGACGCCCAACTCTGACAGACTGCTCTGCATCGTCACATCCGCAGGGGCCAGCACCGCCTTTTCGGCGATGATCGCGATAACTCTGTCGCGCACCTCCATCGCCGCCTCCTACGCGTCTTCTTCCCCGGACTGATCCGGGCGCGGGGCAAGCACGATCCGCTCTAATTCCACCACGCGGGCGGCAAGGCGCGGCAAGCGCCGCAGGGCCTTTTGCATCTCAACATGCGTTTCCATCTTCACGGCCGGATAGCCCAAAAGAACCCGTCCCGCCGGTGCATTGGTGAAAATCTTCGTTGCACCGCCTGCAATCACGTCATTGCCCACAAAGATATTGTCATTTACCCCGCATTGCCCGCCCATCACCACCCGATCACCGATCCGGGCCGATCCGGCGATGCCCACCTGACCGCACAACAGGCAATCCCGCCCGACCTGCACATTATGCCCAATATGCACAAGGTTATCGAGCTTGGTCCCCGACCCGATCACCGTATCGCGTATGGTGCCCCGATCAATGCAGACATTGGCCCCCAATTCCACATCATCACCCAATGTGACCGCCCCAAGCGAATGAATCCGGGTCCAGCTTTGGGCTGTGAACCCTGTCCTCTCACCCAATGTTTCGCGGATTTCCTCGACCCCTGATTTTTCGGGCGTCACGAATGAAAATCCATCAGCGCCCACGACTGCACCGGGCTGGCAGATGAACCGATCCCCGATGGTGACCCCCGCACCGATCCGCGCGCCTTGCAGGATCAGGGCATCCGCCCCGATCCGCACCCCTTCCGCGATGGACACATGCGATGCGATCCGCGCGCCTTTCCCGATCATCACCCCCGCACCAATGGTGACAAAAGGTCCAATCGCCGCGCCTTCGCCGATTTCTGCCGAAGGATCGATCACCGTCATCGGATGGAGACCCGGCGCAATCATCGGACCGGGGTCCATCATCACGCTCAGCCCCGCCATCGCCAGCCGTCCGCGCGGCGCAAAGATCGCGGCCTTTAGGCCCAGACCCTGCCAATCCGCCCCCGGCCATAAAAGCGCAGCCCGCGCCTGCCCTTTCGCCAGACCCGGCGCGTATTTTGGGTCCATCGCAAGTGCAAGTGCATCCGGCCCCGCCATCTGCGGCTCTGCCGCGCGGCCCACCACAATATCAAGATCACCCACCGCTTCAGCGCCAAGGGCTGCTGCGATATCGCGGATCGTGTGGGCCATGATAAAGGTCTCCGGTCGGGCATTCTGCCCAAGGGATTACCCCTGAACGTCGACCAAAGCCACCCCGGCCTCGGTCAGCGCCTCGAATATCCGGGCGTCCCGCCCATAGATATCGCGCCGATAGGTCATCTCACCCTTCGCCGTGGGCCAAGCCGTGAAATAGACCAGATGCACAGGCAGCTTTTCCTCGAACCGAACAACGGTTTCGCGATCGCTGTCCAGATGGGCATGGAACAGTCCCTTCGGATCGTCGCTTTGCGCGGCAAGCAATGCATAGGCAAAGTCGAAGGGGTCACCCAGGCGAATGCAGCCATGGCTGTAGGCGCGCACCTCGTGATCGAACAGGTCCTTCGCGGGCGTGTCATGCAGATAGATGTTATAGGGGTTGGGGAACATGAACTTCACCTTCCCCAAGGCATTACCGTCCGAGGGAGGCTGGCGCAGCCCAAAAGGAAAGCTGCGCGCCGAATAGGACGCAAAATTCACCGCCCCGCGCGGCACGACGCGCCCGTTGCGGTCAATCACCTGAAGATGGCTGACGGCATTCGGGTTGCGCTGCAACAGCGGCAGATATTCCTTCACGATGATGGACCGTGGCACCCCCCA